>JAFQEB010000121.1 GCA_017399225.1 Clostridia bacterium
GGCTGCGGTGCTGGGCGGCTCGGGTTGCAGAGGGTTTAACTGAATTTCCGCTTTCAGCGGAAGAAACCCTCTGCAAATTCGCCGCTACATTTCCTTTGCGGGCTGTACTGCAGCCGCTGGGGGCTGGCAATATGCTCGCTGTACTTTCCTTTGCAGGCTGCGGCTTAATGCAGCCCAAAGGCGCCCTCTCGAGGGAGCTGGCATCGCCGTAAGGCGATGACTGAGGGAGCCTGCGCGAGTTGCTTTACACGCCAAGCCGCAAAGTACTCGTATTCAGCAAATTCAATTTTCCCGCTCTCATTCTTTATCGAAGCAATGCAAAAGCCGCAAGCCTGCCAGGGCTTGCGGCAATGCGAAGGGCAACGCCTTCCTTTTCATCAATTCCTACTGTACAAGGGCATACCTGCTCGTCATTTTGCTTCATTACCCGATCGTGCGCAAAGGCCATAGCTCCGGCGCAGCCTTCCGCTCACGCCTGCTCCGTCACGGCCTCCAGCTGGCGCTGGGTCAGCCGCCTGGCCGCCTTGGTTTCCTCTGCCTGCTTCCGCACAGCCCGCAGGGACTGGGTCACCGCATCCAGCTGCTCCATGGCGGACTGCAGTTCCTCCTCGGCGCGCTGCCTGTCCAGCACGGCACGGCCCGCGTCCAGCTGCGCGGTCTCCCGCTCGCTGCGGAGCTTTGCCAGCGCTGCCTCGGCCTCCTGCGTCTGCGTGCGAAGCGCTTCAAGGCTCGCCTGGCTTGCCTCCAGCTCCCTGGACGCCTCGGCGAAGCGGGATTCCAGCTCCCGCTGCTCCGCCACAGCCTTTTCCAGCGCAGCCGCAGCCTCCTGCAGCTGTGCATCCAGCTTTCCGATGGCCTCGCGGGCCTCCTGGGCGCTGCCCTGCAGGATCCTCCGGGCCGCCAGCTGGGCATATTCCCGATCAGTCTCCTGATTGGCCTGCAGCTGCTCCAGCCGGGCGCGAAGCGTCGCATTCTCGGCCCGGAGCGCCTCCAGCTGGGGCGAGGCCTCACCGGCAGACGCTGCGGCAGACGTCTGCTGCGGCACAGGCTGCTTCACCTCGCGGGGATCCGCCGTCCGGATGGCCGCCCGGGCATTGAGGACCGCTGCCTTCTTTTCCCGTCCGCGGGCTGAAATATGCTGCAGCAGCCCCCTGAGCCTGCCGCCCAGCTCCTCGTCCACAAGGGCCGCAGGCAGCTTGCCCGCATCGGACAGCTGCTGCACCTCCGTCCAGGGCAGGGTGCGCCCGTCCACCACAAAGGGCAGACCACGCCCCACATCCCGCGGGAAGCGGCTCCCGCCGATCACGGCTTCATAGCATTCCCACAGGGCCGCCGCGTCCAGGAGGTACATGTGCTCCAGTTCATCCTTTTCCAGCGCCTTGCCCCACCGGGACAGCAGCTCGCAATCCCTGGCAGCAGCCTCATCCCGCAGCGCAGCCCGGATATCCAGGTAATACTGCCTGCGGGGAGCCTTTGTGCGCGCAAGAACGCCGCCGTCCGTCAGATCCTGCTGATACAGCGCATATGCCTTCATTCATCAGCCCTCCCGGTGCAGCGTGCGGGAGGCCATGGCGCGGCTCTGCAATTCCGTGCGCCTTGCCTCCATCTCCGTCCGCATCAGCTCCACATGGAGCTTCTGCGCATTCTCCACCGCGCGGCGGAGCTCCTCACGCTGCTTCTCGATCTGCGCCACGCTGCGGCTGGCTTCCTCCGCCACCGCCTGCTCCTGCTGATCCATCTGGCTCTTCTGCCGGGCAAACATATCGCAAGCCGTCTGGGCGAGGCTCAGCTGGGTGTCCAGCAGCATCTGCTGCACCTGCTCGTCCGGCGTGATCTGCGTGCGCATGTACTTGCCGACATAGGCCGCCATGGCGCTGCTGAGCTGCAGCAGCTCGTGAGTCAGCGCTGCATCGCGCTGCGTATCCAGCTTGCCCAGCACATCCGCCAGCTGGCGCTTGAGCGCTTCCCGGCGTACGGTTTCCATATCCATAGGCTCCTGCTCCCTTCATGGGCAGTTATCGGGGCGATCCCCGGTCAAGTGCGTGTCATACCGCTCACGCGGGCAGTATGGGGGCGCTCACAGGCTTCCTGAGCGCAGGGCTGTTGAGGTGGCAGCGCAGGGTATCCTTCTCCTTGCTCAGCCCGATGGTGAACACCAGCCCCGATTCCGGCAGCCCCAGCTCCGCCAGCTTCACCCGGCAGCAGGCGCCGTCCACCTCGAAGGCAAGCTCGCTGCCCGGCGCGCCATACATCTGCGGCGCCTCCGGCAGAGGCTCCCCGGTGAGGAGCTCCAGGGGCGTTTCCGGCCCGGCCAGGGGGATGCTGCGGGGGGCGATACTGCCATCCAGCCCCCGGGCCAGCACCTGCAGCGTGACGCTGCGGCCCAGCAGATCCGCCTCCGAGCGCACCACGCCCAGGAAGCGCAGCATGTCATCCGGGGCCAGGGGCGCAAAGGACAGCATGGCGCGCACCCGGTATTCCGCCGGGTAATACCCGGAGAGCCGCCCGATGGCCAGCACACTGCTGAAGGGGCGGTTGGTGCACTGCCTGATGGAATTCTCACACAGCGCGTCAATGTACGCGCCATAGGTATTGCTGAAGTCCTTCAGCTGCTCGCCGCAGCCTGCATCCCTGAGGGGGTGCATACCCGACATGATATACCGGCGGAGGGGTTTGCTGCGCCGGGCGATCTCCATTTCCGTCAGGCGAACCTTCGGCCAGTTGGTGATCTGGCACAGCTGGGTCGCCTTTGCGCCCAGGCCCAGGGGCCGGCAGTACCAGGAGGAGCCTTCGTCCAGATCCATGACCATCACAGGCTCCTGCACGCCGCACTGCTCCCAGTGGGCGCAGGCCGCAAGCTCTGCCCTGTTCATGCCTGCCATGGCTGATCCCCCCTCCGTACATGCACCACCGCGCGCACCAGCGTCTGACCCGCCTGCGCGCCGTCTGCCCACATGACGCCCGGGGTCTCCGCCCGGTCGATCACCGCCGTGGCCAGCGGTGCGTCATTCATTCCTGCGCTGGCCAGGCTGTGCTTTGCCGGGTCAAAGGCCTCTCCGGCCTGCGGGCGGAACACCCGCATCCCCAGCAGGACAAGCGCCTGCTCCAGCTGTCTGATATGGCTCTCCAGCGTCGTGTACAGCCCACCCAGGGACGCCAGCAGCGCCGCATCCGCGCCATCCATCTGCGCCTGGGCGATCACCCGCGAGGTCTCCTGCTTCACAGCAGCCTCCAGGGCCGTATAGCTGCGGGCCAGAAAGTGGTGATCCGCGCTGTACAGCCGGCCCTGCCAGCCCGTGAGCTGCTCCTCCAGGCGTTGCTGCATTGCCGTCAGCTCCGCCCGCATGTCCTCCTGCAGACGGGCATAGGCCTCCGCCCGGTCATCCCCGGCTCGCTGCGCATCGTCTGCCGCCTGCAGCTGCTCCCGGGCAGAGCGGCCGAGCGCCTCCTGCAGGGCCCCTTCCGCCTCAATGCGGCGCTGGGCAAGCTCCTGCTCAAGGGCCTCCTCCGCCTGACGGCGGCGCAGGGACAGCCGCTGCTCGATCTGGCTGGTGATACAACCCTCCTCCAGCGCGGCGATCCGGGCACGAAGCTCTTCCCGCTGGGCGCGGAGGGCGGCATTGTCCTCCTCCAGGGCTCTGTTGAGCGTCAGCAGGCTGTCGATCTCCTTGCGGGCCGCCCGGGTGATATCCGGCCGCACCGTTTCATCCCGCACGGCGGTCAGCTGCAGGCTGACGTTCCGCAGCCGCAGCAGCAGCTGGGCAAACTCCGGGTTATCCACCCGGTAGGAAGCGCCGGGCCCCAAGTCCCGCCAGCGGAAGCGTTCCTCCTCGCTGCGGTAGATATGGGGCACGAACTCGCTGGCGTCCTGCATGGGGCGGTTCTCCACGATCATCTCATAGCATTCCCGGAGGGCCGCAAACTCCAGCATCGGCAGCGCCTTTCCGGCGTCCGCCTCCGCCAGCATCGCATCGAGGAATTCGCTTTGCCCCTCCCGCATCAGTTCGTCATGCAGCGCGTCCCGCAGGAGGGCAAAATACTCCTGCCGGGGCATACGCGCGCCCGTCTCTTTCCGGCTTCGCCGATCCTCGCGGTACAGCTCCATCGCCGTCATTCATTTCGCCCTCCTTTCTCGTTTTCCCCGCTGTGACAAATTCACCGATCATATGCTTCAGTATACCATTTTGCGCCGGGCAATTCAAGCGCTTCCCCAAAGGAAGTGTAAAATCCGCCGGATATACTTCCCATTCTTCCGATTCTGTGGTATCCTATAAAGTGCGGGGTTATGCCCGACGCTTTCCTGCAAGGAGACCGTAACGATGAAACACCTGCTGCGGTGGACTGCCGCACTTTTGCTGATGCTGCTCATCTGCCCCGGCGCGCTGGCAGCCTCCACGCCCACGCCGCCTCCGCTGGCCATCGAGCCCACCCGGGTGGAGCCGCCCAGGGTCATCCGCGACACGCTGGACATCGCCTATGCGGAGTGGGCGGAGCTTGCCGGCAAGACCCTTCCCCGCGTGAACAAGTATACCGAATGGCGCGGCAAGGGCGTCGGCTTCGGCTGGTGCGCCGGCTATGTGACCTGGTGCATGATGGAAGCCGGCGTGCCCATGTATGAGAAGGAGCATTTCCTGGACAACTCCAACGACACGAAGGAGGGCTTCTTCCCCGTGGAGGGCGTGATGCACGCCCAGGAGGCAGGCGTCGGCAATCTGCTGCAGTCCTACCTGCGCATGAACCGCACCTCGAAGATCCCCCAGCCGGGCTTCATCCTGGTCTACGGCTGCTCCTACAACAAGACCATCCACGTGGGCCTCGTGTACGACGTGGAGGCCCTGGGCGACGGCCGCTACCGCATCACCACGCTGGAGGGCAACATGTCCAACCGCGTGAAGATGTACATCCGCGATTATGACATGAATGCAGAGGTCAACACCAACAACCGGCGCTCCACCAACCTCTTCGAGATCCCGGAGGAGGATCGCATCCTGCCCGAAAGCACCTATGTGGACTATTCCGTCCCCTCGGCCAAGCCCTCCAGCAGCGCAGGCAGCAAGTACAGCTACTATGTGCATTGCTTCCTGATGCCCTGGGTGCCCGGCGATCCGACCCTGCCGACCCCGGAACCCACCGCCGTGCCGACGCCCGCGCCCACGGCCACCCCGGAGCCCACCGAGGCTCCGACCCCTGTGCCGACAGCCACCCCCACTGCGACCCCCACGGCCACGCCGACCGCGACGCCGACCGCGACCCCTACGGCCACCCCGGCGCCGACCCCGGCGCCGACGCCGACTCCGACGCCCCCCCCCACCCC
>JAFQEB010000122.1 GCA_017399225.1 Clostridia bacterium
CTTCACCGCCATGCGTGCCCGCGGCACCCAGGCCACCGATATTGCCGTGCTGGTCGTTGCGGCTGACGACTCCGTCATGCCCCAGACCGTTGAGTCCATCAACCATGCCAAGGCGGCGGAAGTGCCGCTGATCGTGGCGATCAACAAGATGGATAAGCCCACCGCCAACCCCGATCGCGTCAAGCAGGATCTGACCAACTACGGCCTGGTCTGCGAAGACTGGGGCGGCGACACCATCTGCGTGCCTGTGTCCGCTCATACCGGTCAGGGCGTGGATGAGCTGCTGGAAATGGTGCTGCTCCAGGCCGAAACCATGGAGCTGCGCGCCAACCCCAACCGTCTGGGCCGCGGCGTTATCGTCGAGGCGAAGCTGGACAAGGCCCGTGGCCCCCTGGCCACCGTGCTGCTGCAGAACGGTACCCTGCACGTGGGCGACAACATCGTCGCCGGCATGGCCTCCGGCCGCGTGCGCGCCCTGATCAACGACAAGGGCGAGAAGGTCAAGGAAGCCGGCCCCTCCATGCCGGTTGAGATCATGGGCTTCGACGAGGTGCCCTCCGCGGGCGACGAGATGATCGCTGTTGGTGACGATCACCTGTCCCGCCAGGTCGCCGAGGAGCGCAAGGCCAAGCTGAAGGCCAGCCGTGAGGCTTCCATGGCCAAGATGTCCATGGAGAACCTGTTCTCCAATCTGGAGGCCGGCAAGCAGACCACCCTGAACCTGATCATCAAGGCAGACGTGCAGGGCTCTGTCGAGGCCGTCAAGCAGGCCATGGAGAAGCTCTCCAACGACGAGGTGCGCGTCCGCGTGCTGCACAGCGCCGCCGGTGCTGTCACCAAGGACGACGTCAACCTGGCCAGCGCCTTCAACGCCATCATTATCGGCTTCAACATCCGTCCCGACGCCTCCGCCCGCGAGACTGCCGAGCGCGAGAAGGTGGACGTCCGCCTGTACACCGTCATCTACAAGGCCATCGAGGACATGGAGCTGGCCATGAAGGGCCTGCTCGCCCCCGAGTTCAAGGAGGTCATCCTGGGCCATGCCGAGGTGCGCGCGGTTATGAAGATCACCGGCGCGGGCATCATTGCCGGTTCCTACGTCACCGACGGCAAGATGCAGCGTAACGCTCAGGTTCGCCTGCTGCGCGACAACGTGGTCGTGCACGAGGGCAAGCTGAGCAGCCTGAAGCACTACAAGGAAGACGTCAAGGAGATGAAGGAAGGCTTCGAGTGCGGTATGTCCCTCGAGGGTCACAACGACATCAAGGAAGGCGACATCATCGAGTGCTTTATTATGGAGGAAATCCCCCGGTAAGGGGCCCTGCCCCTTACATCCCCGCTCAAGGGGATATATCCCCTTTAGAATCCTCTGACCTGGGGCGCTGCCCCAGACCCCGGCAGGGCTCTGCCCTGCACCCGCGAAGGGTCTTCGTTCCAACATCGCTTGCCGCTTTGCCTGCGGCAACTCCCCACTGGGGAGGCGCGACTGCACGATGCCCTTCTCGACTCCCATTTCGCGATTGAGTTGAGCTCCTTCGGTTGAGGCTGTGCGCGCGGGTGCGTTGGGGGAACGGGAGAATCAAATAGACACAAGGCAGGGGAGGGCCACGTTAACCGTGCCTTCCCCTTGCTTGTTGAAGTGGGTTTCGCGTCTGCGGACGCGAGGCGGGGGCTTTTCGATCGCCCTCGCCACCCCTTCGGGTGCCATCCGCTCTGCTTGCCGCAATAGCAAGCCCCATGCGCGCACAGCCAGAGGGAAGCCGCGCAACCAAATCGCAAAAAAGGGATTCTTAAGGGCGTAACGCCCTTAAGCAGGGTCCAGGGGCAGAGCCCCTGGCAGGATCCAGGGACGGAGTCCCTGGGAAGGAGAAACATGAGCTATAACCGTATTGACCGTATTTCCGAGGAAGTCCGCCGGGAGGTGGATCGCATCATTCGCGAGGATCTGAACGATCCACGCATTTCCGGCACGTTCTCCGTCACCCATGCTGACGTGACCCGTGATCTGCGCCATGCGAAGATCTATGTGTCCGTGCTGGAGGACGACAAGCGCGAAGGGATGCTGGCGGCGCTGAAGAAGGCTTCGGGCTTTATCCGCCGCGAGCTGGGCCGGAACATCATCATCCGCTACAGCCCCGAGCTGACCTTTGTCAGCGATGAGAACATCGCCTATGGCGTACACATTGCGAAAGTCCTGGCCGACGCCCAGAAAACGGAGGGTGTTACCAATGAGGAAAATGAGACCCCTTGAGCCCGTCCTTGAAGCCATCCGCTCAGCCAAGAGCATTGCGCTTCTGTGCCATGTGAGCCCTGACGGCGATACCATCGGCAGCGCCATGGCATTGCGCCAGGGCCTTTTGCAGTTGGGCCGGCCCATCACCATGTTCTGCCAGGATCCCGTGCCGGAGTATCTGACCTTCCTGCCGGGGGCCGAGGGCTTCCGCCTGCCGGAAAACGTGGCGGAGGGCGAAATGTTCGACCTGCTGCTGTGCGTGGACGTCTCCGATGAAAAACGTATGGGCACCTGCGCGCCCCTCTTTGCGCGGGCAAAGCATACCGCGCAGATCGACCACCATGACACCAACACGGACTTCTGTGAGGTGAACTGTGTGGATGGTGCGGCGCCTGCCTGTGCGTTGGTTGCCTATGAGCTGCTTCAGCGGCTGGGCTGCACCATCACGCCGGAGATCGCTCTGTGCCTGGCGGTCGCCCTGAGCACGGATACCGGGCATCTGGCGTATGCCAGCACCACCCCGGAGGCCTATCGCGTGATGGGTGAGCTGGTGGAGGCGGGCGCGCCCATGGCGGAGGCGTATCGTCGCTTGTACCGTGAGCGGCCGCCGCGTCAGGTGGCGCTGCTGGCCCGGGCGCTGGAGAGCCTCAGGTTTTACCATGACGGACAGATCACCTCCATCATGCTGACGCAGAAGGACTTTGCCGATTGCGGCGCCCGGAGCGAGGATGCGGAGATCATTGTCAATTACGGTCTGGACGTCAAGGGCGTGCGCATGTGCGTCTTTGCCCGGGAGGCAAAGCGCGGCGGCGTGAAGCTGAGCCTGCGGGCGGTCGAGCCCCATAAGGTGAGCGGCGTGGCCCAGTGCTTCGGCGGCGGCGGACATGCCCAGGCCTCCGGTGCAACGGTGCAGCTGACGCTGGAGGAAGCGGTGCGCCAGGTGGTCGCAAGAATGGAAGAGGAACTGGAGAAAACCGAATGAACGGATTTCTGAACATTCTCAAGCCCCCGGGAATGACCAGCGCGGCGGTGGTCGCGGTGGTGAAGCGCCTGACGGGCGAGAAGCGCGTGGGCCATGCCGGCACCCTCGATCCCGAGGCGGCGGGCGTGCTGCCGATCATGATCGGCCGGGCCGCGCGGCTGTTCGATTATCTGGTGGACAAGGAAAAGGCCTATGTGGCTGAGTGCGCCTTCGGCTGCGCGACCGACACCCAGGACGCCACCGGCGTTGTGATCGCTGAAGGACAGGAATACCCTGACCTCGCGGCGGTGCGGGCTGCGGCAGATCAGCTGGAGGGCGACATCTGGCAGCGCCCCAGCATGTACAGCGCCATCAAGCAGGATGGCGTGCCCATGTACGAGCGGGCCCGCCGGGGCGAAAGCGTCGAGGTGCCCCTGCGCCAGGTGCATGTGGAGAGCATCATCGTGCATGGAGAGGCGCCCAACCACGGCGTGCTGATGACCGTCAAGTGCGGGCGCGGTACCTATATCCGCTCCATCTGCGATGACTTGGGCAAGCTCGCCGGCTGCCCGGCGCACATGCGCTTCCTGCTGCGCAGCCAGAGCGGCGTGTTCACCCTGGACACGGCCATGACCGTGGAGGAAGCGGAGGCTCACAGGGCTGCCGGTACGCTGGCGGAGAACCTCCTGCCGTTGGACTGGCCCATCCGCCATCTGCTGCGGGCGGATATACCGGCCTTCCTGCAAAAGCAGGTGGTCAACGGCGTGAAGCTGCCGGTGGACAAGGTCGCTGCGGCCAAAGCTGCCGCCGAAGGCCAGCCGGTGCGTATCTATCTGCACGACCAGTTCTGGGGCATTGCCGCCCGGGAAGGGGACTGGCTCGTCTGGAAGTGCCAGACGCCCCCGGACGCGCCCATCAACAACAAGGAGGGCTGCCATGAAGATCGTGCGTGATCCCAGCCGACTGCCGCCCTGCGTGCTGGTGCTGGGGATGTTCGACGGCGTGCACCGCGGGCATCAGGCCCTGCTGATGCGCGGCGGCGAGCTGGCACAGGAGATGGCGTTCCCGCTGTCGGTGTGCTGCTTTGAGCCGCATCCGCTGCGGGTACTCAAGCCCGAGATCGCCCCGCCCCTGCTGACGACGCTGCCGGAAAAGGCGCGGGTCATGCAGTCCTTCGGCGTGGATAACCTGTGCATCACCCGTTTTGACCGCGCCCGGGCGGATCAGGAGCCGGAGGCCTTCATGGCCGAGCTGGTGGAGATTTACGCGCCGGTGGTGGTGGTCTGCGGGTTCAATTTCACCTTTGGCCGGGGCGGCGCCGGCAACGGCAAGCTGCTGCGGGAATATGGCCGCAAGCACGGCTTCCGCACGGTGATCGTGCCGGAGGTCATCATCGAGGGCGAGACGGTCAGCTCCACGCGCATCCGGCGGCTGCTGGCGGCGGGTGACGTTCCCTCGGTCAACCGGCTGCTGGGCCACGCCTTCACCCTGAGCGGCAAGGTCGAAAGCGGCAAGCAGCTGGGGCGCACGATGGGATTCCCCACGGCGAACGTCAGCATCACCAAGGGCAAGGCCCTGCCGGCCTTCGGTGTGTACGACTGCTGGCTGGAGACCGGCGACGGCGCGTACCACCCGGCGGTGGTCAATGTGGGCCGGCATCCGACGCTCCCGGAGGGCAGCGTGACGGTGGAGGCCCATGTGCTGGACGGCCAGATGGAGCTGTACGGACAGCATGTGCGTCTGTCCTTCCTGCGGCATCAGCGGGCGGAAACCCGCTTTGACAGCAAGGAGGCCCTGCAGGCGCAGATCGCCCGGGATGTGGAGGATGCAAGGGTGTACTTCGCATCGCTGCAGTAAATGAATAGCAACAGCCCGCTGCATCGCATCTGATGCAGCGGGCTGCTTGCGTGGGGGTGGGTAACGGGATGAATTTATGTGCGGGGGCGTGAATTGTGAGGATTTGCACGCGTATTCCTGTGTAGGGGCGGCTATCAGCCGCCTGGCGCTTATCTGCGCACAGGCTCTTCAGCCTGCGTAGCCTCCACAGCTGCATCGCTCTGACTGGCCTTACGTCTCCTCCGCAGCAGAACAACGGTCACGCAAAAGAGTACATCCAGTCCCAGGGTGATGGTCAGCTGCCGGGGCAGCAGGGCTTGCCGGAGTGCCTCGGACATGGCCAGGGTCAGGTAGACCGTGCCGTCCGGGCCGGTCATGGCGAGGATGTCGTGATAGCTGCGGTTGCGACGCTGGGGGCGGTAAGCGGCGATGAGGTCATATTCCTGCCCCCAGGCGGATTCGTCCAGCAACACATCATAGCGGTTCAGCCGAATCAGATGAAAGCTGCGCAGATCGCCAAAGTCCAGGTAGATGTAGTACTCGTCCGCCGTGGCGGATTCCAGCGTCCGGGTCATGGCCTCGCCGGAGTCCTCCGTGACGGGCAGCAGCGCATGGCGGGACAGAAAGAGAGAAAACAGGACGATCAGCAGGCAGAGGAGCCAGGTGGGGAGGCGATGGCTAAGTGTTTTCACAGCAGCGCCTCCGCCCATTCGGCGGACTTGAAGCCCACCAGCACCTGATCCTCCGTGACCAGGATGGGCCGCTTGATCAGCATCCCGTCGGAGGCCAGGAGGGACAGCTGATCGTCCTCGGACATGGCGGCGAGCTTGTCCTTCAGGCCGTATTCGGCGTAGAGCTTGCCTGAGGTGTTGAAGAAGCGCTTCAGCGGCAGACCGCTGCGGCGGTACCAGGCGGTCAGCTCCTCCAGGGAGGGCTTTTCGTCCCGGATGTGGCGGGCGGTGTAGGGGAGGTTCTGCTCGTCCAGCCACTTTTTGGCCTTCTGGCAGGTGATGCAGCCGGGATACCAGTTGAACAGCATGGGGGTCACTCCTTTCAATCGCGGGGCAGCATGGCGGCGGCTTTGACGGGTTTGTCCAGCCGCGATTCCACATAGTTTCGCAGCAGGGTGAAGGGGGCGATCATCTCCGGGGAATCCACCCAGGCGGCGGAGCCCTGCGTGAGCATGGTGCGCATCCAACGGACCTGGGCGGCGGAGACGGGCGCGTGGAGTTTATTGTGGCAGTCGTAGCAGACCAGGCCGCCCTCGAGGTGGTCGAACCAGGTGGATTCGGCGTCGGTGAGACGCTTCTGGCAGTGGATGCAGTGCTGCAAGCGGGGCCGGAAGCCCTCGCAGTCGCTCAGGTGCAGCAGGAAGCCGGCCACCAGCGGCCGCCAGGGCTGGTCAGTAAATGTAAGGCGGGAAAGCGTGTGCAGCAGGAGCATGAACAGCTCCTGGGCCGGGACGCCGGGCTGGATGAAGCCCTCGGTGACGTTCAGCAGGTAGGTTCCCACGGCGAGCCGGTCAAAATCCGCCCGAAGGGGATAAAAGGTCTCGATCATCTGGGCGGAAATGACGGTGAGGTGCGCGCCCTTCTGGTACAATTCGAAATCCCCCAGGGCGAAGAGCTCACTGGCGTTGAGGATGGGGGAACGGGGCTTGCGGCACCCCCGGGCAAGGGCCTCGATGCGTCCCTGGGTCGGGCTGAAGAGGGTCAGCATGCGGTCATTGTCGCGGTAGTTGGCATAGCGCAGCACGATGGCCGTGCGCTCAGTCTGGCGCATGGGAACCCCTCCTTCCGTCCGGTGTGATGATACCATGATACAGAAAAAGCCGCGCCCGGTCAAGGGGAACGCGGCTTTCTTTCACGCGGAAGCAGCTGCAGCCGAAGGCGCCCAGCCGGATCGCGCGAATGGGAGTCCAGAAAACAGAAACGCATGATGAACAACGTCCACGCGGAACCGAATGAAACCGAAGGTGCTCAGCCCAATCGCGCGAATGGGAGTCCAGAGGGATGAAATCCCTCTGGCAGGGTGCAGGGATGGAATCCCTGCCGGGGTCAAGGGGCAGAGCCCCTTGTCAGTCGGGGATCAGGGTGCAGAAATAGATGCAGTCGCCGATCTCGCGGCGCTTGGGGTTGGAGGGGGAGTTGATCTTCTCGCCGTTCAGCACGATGGTGGAGGAGGAGCCACCGTCCAGGTTGTAGGCGTTGTCAAGGCCAAAGGCTGCGCAGAGCTTGGCCATCTGGGCCAGGGAGAAGCCCTGGTCAGAGAAGTCCGTGCTTTCGGGGCCTTCACAGCTGAGGATCAGGTACTCCAGCGGGCCCACCTGGCCGATCACCATGCGCTGAGCCTTGATCCAGGGGCCGTTGTTCTCGTTGTTGGTGAAGCTCTCAAGGGGCTGCCCGTTGTCATCCATCAGGTTGGGGCCGAACCAGTAGGTGTGCAGCACGGTACCGCCGGCGGCTACATACTCATCCCAGGCTTTCTGGCTGGTGGGGCGCAGATAGTGGAAATCGCCCTGCTCGTCGATGATCAGCAGCTCGCGCAGGCTGTTGGGATTGAAGCGCAGCTTGCGGCCGTTGCGGTAGGAAATGCCGCTGTCGTGATGGTTGAAGAAGTCGCCGTTGATGGCCAGCACAGCATTGTTGCGCTTGGCCATCTGCTCCACGCGGGTGATCTGCTTGGAGGGGTACTTGCCGGCCAGCGCCGTGCGGAACTGGGTGGGGTCGGTCAGCTTCACGCGAACTGCCATGACAGCCGTCACGCCGTCCGCCTGGGTCTCGACCTGCTCGATATCGTCCGTCCAGTAGCTCATTTCGACCTTGACGGACAGGGTCTCGTCCTCGTAGCCGCTGTTGTCGGGCAGATAGGCGTCAGGGTTGGGGGCATAGGGCGCGGGCGCAGGCTGATTGCCCTCCAGCCAGTTCTCAATGGGGGCATAAGCGGTTTCTGCCGCGCAGGGCAGGGCCAGCGTCAGGGCCAGCAGCAGCGTCATCAGACGGATCAGGTGCTTCATGGTCAGGTGCAGTCCTCTCTGTGTGTCGTTGGGGTGTCGGTTCTGTGACCAAACAGCAGTATACCACAAAACGCCAGGGCTTGCAAGGCGTGTGAGGGCCTCTTTCCTCTTTGGGGAAAAGTTTTACAAAGAAATATGCAAAGTGGGCTTGACATATTTTGCAAAGCGTACTATACTAAATATGCAAAGTCGACATTGCATTTTGGAAACGGAGCGGATAGCATGAAGACGCGGATCAAGGAGCTGCGCAAGGCGCGGAAGATGAGCCAGGAGGAACTGGCGGATGCAGTCGGGACAACGCGGCAGACGATCACGTCCATCGAGACGGGGAAGTACGTGGCCTCGCTGCCCCTGGCGTACCGGATCGCCCGGCATTTTGGCCTGACGATCGAGGAAGTTTTCGTGTTGGATGAGGAGGAGTAAACCATGAATCTGGAGCAATATCGCAAAAAAGTACAGCGCCGCCTGACGGTGCTGCGGATCCTGGCGGCCGTGTTCATTGTGGCGATGATCGTCGTGCCGAAGCTGGCGGGGGATACGGAATTCTCTGCCTTCGCGTCGGGCGGAAGCGTCGGCGGCGCTTTGATGACCATTTTGGTGCTGACGCAGCAGAGCCGCAGCCTCAAAAACGACGAGACGCTGCGAAAGCTGTACATCGCCGAGCATGATGAGCGTCAGCAGGCGATCCGTGTTAAGTCAGGTCAGCCGATGGTGCTGTATCTGTCCCTGGGCATGGTGATGGCGGCGCTGATCGCGTATTTCTTCAATATGGTGGTGGCAGCAACGCTGGCGCTGGCGGCGGTGGCACAGCTGCTGGTGAGCATGTGCGTGAAGCTTTGGTATATGCGGACGATGTGATGCATTTCCGCTGTTTTCGGGGCGCGGTGATTGAAAAGCCGCGCCTTTTGTGATATCCTGTATTTTGGAATGATTTTGGAAAGGGGGCCGCTCATGCAGATCATCGCGCGCATCCGCAATGATTTTCCTACCAAGTTTGGGCTGCCGAGGCAGTCGGGTCTGGTGCCGGAGTTGGTCTCCACCATTGTGTTTGAGCCGGAATTCCGCGTGCCGGAGGCGCTGCGGGGCATCGAAGCCTATTCCCACCTGTGGATCATCTGGGGCTTTCACCAGGCGGTACGGGAAGGGGAGGATCAGGCGTGGAGGCCGACGGTCCGTCCGCCGCGTCTGGGCGGCAATACCCGCATGGGCGTGTTTGCGACCCGCTCACCCTTCCGGCCCAACCCACTGGGACTGACCGTCGTGAAGCTGCTGGGCGTGGAGGATACCCCGGAGGGCAAGGTGCTGCTGGTATCCGGGGCCGATATGATGGACGGTACGCCCGTCTACGATATCAAGCCCTATCTGCCCTATGTGGACAGCATTCCGGAGGCCAATGGCGGCTTCACCGAGGAAAAGGCGGCCTATCACCTGGAGGTGAGATTCCCCCCGGAACTGCTGGCGCAGGTGCCGGCGCATCAGCGGGAGGCACTGCTGGGCGTTTTGGCCCAGGATCCCCGGCCTGCCTATCAGAAGGACGAGCAGCGCGTCTACGGCTTCGCTTACGCCGATATGGATGTGCGCTTTACTGTCAGCGGCGGCGTGTTGACCGTTGCTGAGATCATCAAGGAGGAAAGTACGAATGAGCATTATTGAGACCCTGGTGGAGAAGTTCCCCATTCGCAAGAGCAAGGCGGCGAAGGAGGCCTTCCGCAGCTGGTTCCTGGGCTGGGCGCAGGAGCAGGGCTACGAGGCAAAGGTTGAGTCCGGGTGGAAGCTGGCCCGCTGCAATAACGTGGTCGTCGGCGATCCGGAAACGGCGGAGGTCGTTTTCACGGCCCACTACGATACGCCCGCCCGCATGATCCTCCCCAACTTCATCACGCCCTGCAATGTTTTGGTGTACATCCTGTACAACCTGCTGCTGGTGCCGGTGATCCTGCTGCCTCCGGCAGCATTGGCGGCGCTGGTGGGCTTCGTGCTGCCGCTGCTTGGCATGGAGCCGGAGGCTGCCGCCGGGATCGCGGGGCTGGTGGGCTTCGTCAGCGTGTATGTTGTGCTGGGCCTGATGATGTTTGGCCCGGCCAACCGGCATAATGTCAACGACAACACCTCCGGCGTGGCCTCGGTGATGGAGCTCATGGCCCGTATGCCTGCACAGCAGCGGGAGAAGACTGCCTTCATCCTCTTTGACAACGAGGAGAAGGGGATGCTGGGCAGCAGCCTCTACGCCAGCAAGCACAAGAAGGTCAAGAAGGAGAAGCTGCTGATCAACCTGGACTGCGTGGGCGACGGCGAGCATGTGATGTTCTTCGCCAACAAGCGCACCCGCGACCTGCCCTGCTACCCCACTTTGGAGCAGGCTCTGCAGCGCGCGGAGGGCCGCCAGCTTCACATGAACAAGATGGAAAACTGCATCTACCCCTCCGATCAGGCCAACTATCGCTACGGTGTGGCGGTCTGTGCCTGTAATAAGATGAAGGTCATCGGCTACTACTGCGATAAGATCCACACCCCCAAGGACACGATCTGCGAGCAGGTGAACCTGGACTTCCTGGCCGAGGGCCTGTGCAGCTTTGTGGAGGCGCTTTGATCCTTTGGAGGAAAGTATGACCATACTGAATGAAATCAACGGGAAATTTCCTGTCCGCCGGAGCGAGGCCCAGAAGGAAGCCTTCCGCAAATGGGTGATCGGCTATGCGGCGGGTCTGGGCCGCCGTGCCCGGGTGGAGGAATCTGACAAGGGTCGGCACAGCAACGTCGTTATCGGCAATCCGGATACGGCGAAGATCACCATCACCGCCCATTACGATACCCCCTGCGGCATCGGGCTGCCCAATATGCAGATCCCCCGCGACTGGGCGGTGTACTACCTGGTTCAGCTGCTGATCATCCTGGGGATGCTGGGGATCTCCCTGGCAGCAGCGATGCTCCTGGGCCTGATGACAAAGAGCGGAGATGTGCTGATCCTGGGCTTCTTCTTCGTGTACATGGCCCTGCTGATGCTGATGATCTACGGCCCGGCCAACAGGCACAACGTTAACGACAATACCTCCGGCGTCACGGCGCTGCTGGAGACTTTGGCACGGATCGCCCCCGAAGACCGGGAAAAGGTCGCCTTTATCCTCTTTGATAACCAGGAGAAGGGCAACCGGGGCTCCAAGGCCTATGCCCGCGATCACCTGCAGGTGCAGCATACCCGGCTGATCGTCAATCTGGACTGCGTGGGCGTGGGCGACCAGTTCATCGTTTCCGTGCCGAAGTTGGCCCGGAACATGGATGAATATGAGCTGCTGGAAAGAATCCTGGCGGCCCAGCCGGGGAGGACGGTGCATTTCTTCTCCTCCTTCACCACCCGCGGGAACTCTGATTACCGCTCCTTCAAATGCGGCGTGGGTATTTCGGCGCACCGCATCGTATCGGGCGTGGGGTTCTATACCGGGGACATCCATACCGCGCGGGACACGGAAACGGACGAGGAAAACCTGCTCTTTTTGGCTCAGGCGCTGTCAAAATGCGTGGCTGAGGTGCCTGGAGAGGCTGCAGAATAAGTCGAAATGGGGTAGATTTTGGGGGATCGGGAAACCGATGCATGATTTACACCAAATCGCCGGAAATATTCTGTAGTTATCGCCGAAAATGCCCAAAGAATGCTGTAAGGTATTGACGAATTTCCCGTTTACGCTTATCATTTACATATGTTCTCAGTAGTTACGGGAGAGGAGGGGCTACCATGATCAACAGCAATGCCGCAGCCCCATTGTTCTGGTATATCTACCGTCCCAGCATTCGCCGCTCCGGCAATGATGATGGCGGATTCAATGTTGCACTTTACCCCAACCACACGCTGGTGTACTGCCGCTATAACCGCTCCAACCAGATCGTGGAGCAGAGCACGTTCCAGCTGGGTGCGGAGTTCACGGAGTATTATCTGGCTTACCTGCAGGGGCAGGCGATCTGGATGGGTGAGGTCCCGCTGGAGATCGGCGTGAACGGCAATCCCCAGTATGCGAGCATGTTCGGCTTCGCAGGCCACCCCATGTTCGAGGTGGATGAGATCGACACGCTGGTGCTGGCGCCCTTCAACAGCCTGCGCGGCATGTATGCCCGTCACCTGCGCTCCGTGCTGGAGGCCATCAGCGCCAAGCTGTACACCTACGGCATCGGCCTGACGGTGGACAGCTTCGTCTGGGACTGGAAGAAGATCCAGCCCATTGGCCCCTACCAGCAGCAGATGAAGATGGTGGAGCCTGCCCCCGCCCAGATGCCTGAGGCCGAGGACGAGCTCTACGACGTGGCACAGTAAACATTGTGATCATACGGCAGCATTGACAAGCGCACGGTACCCTCGTGATGCAAGACGATGCTGCCGCTTTTTGTGGGCCTGCGCAAGCCGGCCCATATCAACACAAGCTTATGTTAAGGAGGAAATGACCATGAATGCCAAGTATCAGGCGTGGCTTGATTGCCCCAATATGCCCAAGGAGCTGATGGATCAGCTGAAGGCCATGAACGAGGAGCAGATCTCCGACAGCTTCTACCGGGAGCTGGCTTTCGGCACCGGCGGCCTTCGCGGCGTGCTGGGTGCGGGCACCAACCGCATGAACGTCTACACCGTCTCCAAGGCCACCCGCGGCCTGGGCAAGTACCTCAAGGAGACCTTCGAGAACCCCAGCTGCGCGGTGAGCTGCGACAGCCGCATCCATTCCACCGATTTTGCCCGCCTGACCGCCGCTACCCTGGCGAGCATGGGCATCCGCGTGTACATTTACAAGACCCTGATGCCCACCCCCATGCTGTCCTACGCGGTGCGCCACCTGCACACCTCCGCCGGCGTGATGGTCACGGCCTCCCACAACCCGGCCAAGTTCAACGGCTACAAGGTCTATGGCGAGGATGGCTGCCAGATCACCATCGAGGCTGCCGACCGCATCTACGGCTACATCTGCGCCGAGGAGACCCTGGTGCCCGAGCTGCCCGATTTCGACGCCCTGCTGGCCTCCGGCATGATCTCCTGGATCGACGAGGAGACCATCGAGAGCTACTACAAGGTCATGGACGGCCTGCGCATCGCCCCGGCGACCGAGCGCCTGCACCTGGTCTACAGCCCCCTCAACGGCACCGGCAATGTGCCCGTCCGCGAGATGCTGAAGCGCATGGGCAATATCGACGTGGAGATCGTCGCCGAGCAGGAGCTGCCCGACGGCAACTTCCCGACCTGCCCCTATCCGAACCCCGAGATCCGCGAAGCCATGCGTCTGGCCATCGCCAAGACCATCGAGACCGGTGCGGACATGTGCCTGGCTACCGACCCCGACTGCGACCGCATTGGCGCCGGTGTGCGCGTGGGCAACGACGTGGTGCTGATCTCCGGCAACGACATGGGCGTGCTGCTGCTGGACTACATCTGCTCTCATCGTCAGCCTACTGAGCTGAAGCCCGTGGCCGTCAAGACCATCGTGACCACCGAGATGGCGGTTCCGATCTGTGAGAAGTACGGCGTCGAGCTGCGCAACGTGCTGACCGGCTTCAAGTTCATCGGCGAGCAGATCGGCCTTTTGGAGGCCGAGGGCCATCCGGAGCGTTACATCTTTGGCTTCGAGGAGAGCTACGGCTACCTCTCCGGCACCGACGTTCGCGACAAGGACGCCGTCAACGCCGCCGTGCTGGTGTGCGAGATGTCTGCCAACTACAAGGCTCAGGGCCTGACCCTGCTGGATAAGCTGGATCTGCTGCGCAAGGAGCACGGCTTCTTCGCCCAGCGCCTGCTGACCTTCGAGTACGAGGGCGAGTCCGGCGCGAAGACCATGGCCGGCATCATGGCCAACCTGCGCAAGCCCCTGGGCGACTTCGCGGACGAGGCCTTCCAGACCGCAGCCCGCATCGACTACGAGAACGACGAGACCGGCCTGCCCAAGTCCGACGTGCTGTCCTTCGCTTTGGCGGAAGGCTGCAAGATCATCGTCCGTCCCTCCGGCACCGAGCCCAAGCTGAAGGCTTATCTCTTCGCCAAGGGCGCTGACCAGGCTGCTGCCGAGGCCACCCTGGACGTGCTGGAGGCCCTGATGAACCGCTACTGCAAGGCGTAAGGGGGTGGACAAATGAAAGCGACCCTCAAATTGCCGGAGAATTATGAAGAGATCGATCGCATCGACCTGGAGAAGAACAAGAAGCAGATGATCCTGGTCAATGTGCTGTCGATCGTGCTGGCAGTGCTGGTGTTTATCCCGATGCTGATCCTGGCTCCGGAGGGGGCAAGCTTCCCGAGGGAAGGGCTGGATGTGGTGATCCTGCTGGCGGGGATGTTTGGCTACATCATCCTGCATGAGGCGGTTCACGGCGTCTGCTTCTGGGCCTTCAGCCATCAGAAGCCGCGCTTTGGCTGGAAGAGCGCCTACGCTTACGCAGCCAGCGACGCCTACTATGGCAAGGTGCCTTATCTGATCATCGGCCTGGCGCCGGTGGTGCTTTGGGGCGTAGTGCTGGCGGTGCTTGCAGCGGTGCTGCCTGTGCGCTGGTACAGCATCGTGCAGCTGATCCAGCTGATCAACCTCTCCGGCGCGGCGGGTGACCTGTATGTGACCTGGCTCCTGTGCCGGATGCCCAAGGACATCCTGATCCAGGACGCGGGCGTGGCCATGCAGATCTTTGCCCCGGCGGCAAAGTAAGGTTTCCATAAGAATAAGCGAGGAGCGCGGCAGAAAGTGGCTGCGCTCCTTTTTGCGGCATATGAAAAGTCCCGGGCCATAAGCGGCTCGGGACTTAAAGCATTTTGGCCGGATCAGGCGGCAGCCTCCACGGGGGTGGCCAGCACGGTCAGGGCGTCGATGATGGCCTGCGCGACGCCGGCGGTATCCAGGGTGATGGCCTCCGTGTCGATGGGCAGGGTCTTACCGATGAACTGGGCGGTGGCGATCTCGACGATCTCGGTGCCGTTCACAGTGGCCTTGATGGTGGCGATGGCGCCGTTCTCATCCAGGGTCACGGTGACGATGGCATTCTCGGTCTCAACGGTCTTGCTGCCGTCCTCGTTCTCGGTCACGATGGGGTAAACGACCTCTTCCTCGGCCGCAGGAACTTCCTCAGCCTCAGGAGCATCCACGATCACGGGCAGCTCCTCAACAGCGGGCTCCTCGACGGCAGGCTCCTCAACAGCGGGCTCCTCGACGACGGGCTCCTCAACGGTGGGCTCCTCGACAGCGGGCTCCTCGACGACGGGCTCCTCAACGACGGGCTCCTCGACGATGGGTTCCTCGACGGCGGGCTCCTCGACGGCGGGCTCCTCAACGGCGGGCTCCTCAACGACGGGCTCCTCAACAGCGGGCTCCTCAACAGCGGGCTCCTCGACGACGGGCTTCTCGACAGCGGGCTCCTCAACGGCGGGCTCCTCGACAGCGGGCTCCTCAACAGCGGGCTCCTCAACGGCGGGGATCTCGACGATCACCACATCGGTCGCGGTGGCAGGCTCAGCGGTGGGCTCAGCAACGGGCTCGGCAGTGGGCTCCGCGGTGGGGGCGGGGGTCACGCCGTTCAGGGCGTTCTGGGCGTTCTGCAGGGAGATCAGCGCCTGGTTCACATGGGCCTCCGCGGTGGCCTTGTTGGCCTTGGCGGTCTCCAGATCAGCGGTCAGCATGGCGATCTGCTCCAGGTTGGCCTCGTTTTCCGCCATCAGGGTGGTCAGGTCGGCCTCCAGGGTGGCGATCTTGGCGTTGGATTCCTCCAGCGTCAGGTTGGCTTCATCCAGCTGCTCCTGAGCGGCCTCCAGCTGATCCAGGACGCTGTTCTTCTCGTCGATGGTCTGCTGCAGGGTGGCCTGCTTGTCGGTCAGCTCGGTGTTCAGGGCGTCCACCTGGGCGTTGAGGTTGTTGGAGCGGCCCATCAGCACGGCGATCAGGATGACGGCGACCACCAGCACAACGATCAGGGCGATCAGGGAAGCGTGGTTCTTTTTGGCCGGCGCGGCGGGGGCGGCCTTCTTGGTGTTCTTGGCCATGGGGAAAACCTCCTTAATATCATGGGAAAATCTTTGGCGTGCATTTGTACGGGGATTACTCAGCCAGCTGCGTCAGTGCAGCGTCGAGGAAGGCGATGGCTTCATCCACGCTTTTGTTCAGCGTGCTGTTGTCCTCGTCTGCAAGACCGGCCTCGGCCTGCGTCTTGAGCTCTTCAAGGGCTGCGGCCAGCTCGGCGTTCTCAGCCCGGAGCTGCTTTCGCTGCTCCTTGAGCGCATCGGCCTTTGCGGCAGCCTCAGCAGCGGCAGGTTCCGCCGTTTCCAGCTCGGCGAGCACAACGGGCAGTTCAGCGGTATACGCATCGTATTCCATTTGCTGCTTGGCCAGTCTCTTTTGGGTGGTTTCGACCTTGAGCTGAAGATCGGCGATCTGATCCTGCAGCTGCACATGGCGGATGACCTGGGTAACGACCATGGCGCAGGTGAGGAGCATCACCGCGACGAACAGCGCGCGGAACCATTTGGGAAGCCCTCTGGACATGGATGGATTCACCTCCCGGACTCAACGGAGATAAGCGATGGTAATCACTTGCATCATTGTAGCATACTTGACGGAAAAATGCAAAGGCGTTTGGGGGCCGACAGGATGGTTTTGGAGAAAATTTATCTTTTGTACATATTCAGTACAGGGAGGCGGAAAAAAGGATCATGGGAGGTCGAAAAAAACGGAAAAATCCCTTGCATTCTTTGGGGGAATCCGCTATAATAGCTTGGATAACGAAAAACATGGCAAGGAGGATGTCCACGTGCGGATGCTGCTCAAGGGCGGTCTGGTGTACGACCGCGGTCAGCTCGTTCCCATGGATATTGAGGTCACGGACGGTATCGTCACCGGCCGGGATTCGTCCATTTCTTCCAATGCAGATAAAGTGTTTGATTGCCGCGGCCTCGCGGTATTTCCCGGATTTGCGGATGTGCATGTGCATCTTCGTGAGCCGGGATTTTCTTATAAGGAAACCATCGAGACCGGCACGAAAGCCTGCGCCCGGGGCGGCTTCACGGTGGTCGGCGCGATGCCGAACCTGAACCCGGCCCCCGACAGCGACGAGCATCTCCGCGTGCAGGAGGAGCTGATCCGCGAGCAGGCGGTCATCCGCGTGCTGCCCTACGCCTCGATCACCATCGGCCAGAAGGGCGAGGGCGAGCTGACGGATATCGGCGGCCTGGCGGAGCGGGTCATCGGCTTCTCCGACGACGGGCGCGGCGTGAAGGAAGCCGAAACCATGCGCGAGGCGATGCTTAAGTGCAAGGCGGCGGATTCCATCATCGCGGCCCACTGCGAGGACATGAGCCTCATCCCGGCGGGCGGCGCGATCCACGACGGCGCTTTCGCAAAGGAGTACGGCATCCCCGGCATCCCCAGCGAGAGCGAGTGGGGCCCCATCGCCCGGGACGTAGAGCTGGTGCGCGAGACCGGCTGCCGCTACCACGTTTGCCACGTCAGCACCAAGGAGAGTGTGGACATCATCCGCCGCGCGAAGGCCGAGGGCGTGAACATCACCGCCGAAACCGGTCCTCACTACCTGCTGCTGTGCCAGGATGATTTGCAGGACCTGGGCCGCTTCAAGATGAACCCGCCCCTGCGCGACAGGGAAGACCAGGCCGCGCTGGTGGAGGGCATCCTCGACGGCACGATCGACATGATCGCCACCGACCACGCGCCCCACTCCGCTGAGGAAAAGGGCAAGGGGTTGGCCAAGTCCGCCATGGGCGTGGTGGGCATCGAGAGCGCCTTCCCGCTGATGTACACCTACTTCGTGGAGACGGGCCGGATGAGCCTCGAAATGCTCATTGACCGCATGGTGTACGCGCCGAAGCGGCGTTTCCGCCTGGACGGAGGCATCAACATCGGCGACCGCGCCGAGATCACCGTCTTCGACCTGAACGCGGACAAGACCATTGACCCGGCTGACTTCCTCTCCAAGGGCAAGGCCACGCCCTTTGAGGGCTGGAAGGTGCACGCTGAGTGCAAGCTGACCATCTGCGGCGAGAACGTCGCGTATGAGAACATGTAACCGAGAGGACGACCTCATCCGTCAGTCCGCAGGATCTTCGACCCATGCAGACTGCCACCTTCTCCAGAGGGGAAGGCGACAATGGCAGACAAACAAGCCTTCCCCTTTGGGGAAGGTGGATTCGCCGTCAGGCGAAGACGGATGAGGTTCTCCGACTGCAAGCAAGACCAAGTTAGAAAGGGAGAGAAACATGCTCTACCGCCTTGTTGAAAACACCCAACTGACCGCCTCTGTCTGGCGCATGAAGCTGGAGGGCGACACCAGCGCCATCAAGGCCCCCGGCCAGTTCGTGCAGCTGACCGTCCCCGGCTTCTACCTGCGCCGCCCCATCTCCATCTGCGACTGGGACGACACCACCATCACCCTGGTGTACAAGGTTGTTGGCCAGGGCACCGAGGCCATGTCCGCGATGAAGCTCGGCATGGAGCTGGACGTCCTCAACGGCCTGGGCAACGGTTTTGATACGGCCCGCTGCGGCGACAAGCCGTTGCTCATCGGCGGCGGCGTGGGCCTGCCGCCCATGATCGGCCTGTGCCGTCAGCTGCTGGCCGAGGGCAAGCACCCCACCGTGCTGGCGGGCTTCAACACCGAAAGCGAGGTCTTCCTGCGCGATGCGGTGGAGGCCATGGGCGCGGCTTTCGTCCTGGCGACGATGGACGGCAGCGCCGGCGTGAAGGGCCTGGTCACCGACGCGATGGCTGACCTCGACTTCACCGACGTGTGCGCCTGCGGCCCCCTGCCGATGCTGAAGACCATCATGAACGCCACCGACAAGCCCGCGCAGCTCAGCTTCGAGGAGCGCATGGGCTGCGGCTTCGGCGCCTGCATGGGCTGCACCGTGAAGGTCAAGGGCGGCTACAAGCGCATCTGCAAGGATGGCCCGATTCTGGATCGTGACGAAGTGATTTGGGAGGCGTAAGGCATGAAGGATCTTTCTGTAACCCTCTCCGGCGTGAAGCTGGACAACCCCATCATCCCCGCCAGCGGCACCTACGGCTTCGGCCAGGAATTCCTGCCGTTCTATGACATCAACATCCTCGGCTCCCTGAGCTTCAAGGGCACCACCGCTGAGAGCCGCTTCGGCAACCCCACGCCCCGCATCGCCGAGTGCCCCAACGGCATGCTGAACTCCGTGGGCCTGCAGAATCCCGGCGTGGATCACGTCATCGCCCACGAGCTGCCCGAGCTGCGCAAGGTGTTCCACAAGCCCATCGTAGCCAACATCAGCGGCTTTTCCATTGAGGAGTACGTCAGCTGCGTGGAAAAGCTGACCAAGGAGGACCAGGTTGAAATCCTGGAGGTCAACATCTCCTGCCCGAACGTCCACGGCGGCGGCATGGCCTTCGGCACCAGCCCCGAGGCGGCGGCCAGCGTCACCCGCGCAGTGAAGGAAGTCGCCACGAAGCCTGTGTACATCAAGCTGAGCCCCAACGTGACGGACATCGTGTCCATCGCCAAGGCCTGCGAAGAGGCCGGCGCGGACGGCCTGTCCCTTATCAATACGCTGTTGGGGATGCGCATCGACCTGAACCGCCGCAAGCCCATCCTGGCCAATGTGATGGGCGGTTATTCCGGCCCGGGCATCTTCCCGGTGGCGGTGCGCATGGTGTACCAGGTGACCGGCGCGGTCAACATTCCCGTCATCGGCATGGGCGGCATCAGCACGGCGCGGGACGTCATCGAGATGATGATGGCCGGCGCCAAGGCCGTGCAGGTCGGCGCGGCGAACCTGGTGAACCCCTATGTGTGCAAGGAGATCATCGAGCAGCTGCCCGTCGAGATGGAGAAGCTGCGCATCGACCGCCTGAGCGACATCACCCGCGTATAAACAAGGAAGCGGGAAAAAAGGGTTAAGGGGCGATTGCCCCTTACGGGGGATGGAAGGGGCCGCGGAGGCCCCTCCCCGCCGGAGGCCCCGGCCCGCAGGCCGAAACTACCCCACGCGCCTTTCACGAATCCGAAGGATTCGTAGAAACAGCTCGCGTAGCCGCAAAGGAGCCGACCCCAGCCACATATCCAACTTGCTGCAAAGGAGCCAGCTATGCCCAAAGAACTAACCGACAAGCAAGCCTATGGAGCAGCCGGCGTGCTTGCCTGCATCCTTGCCGTCACGACGGGATTTGCGCTGTCCGATGCAGTGCAGCTGATTCTCGGAGACTGGCTTGGCCTTCCGCAAGCCGGGACTGTCCGCCGCGCTGTGCTGGCAATCGCCGTGGCTTGTGCGGTGTGCAGCCTGATCCTGTGGATGCTGCGCGGCGAATGGATGGCGAAACGCTTCTCGGGTGCATGGCTGCCGGGCGCTTTGCTGGGCATACCGGTCGCGGCGGTCGTAGGCATTGCGCTGGGCGTCGTGAGCCGGATCAATGAATCGCAGGCCTGGTTGGATTCGGCGCTCATGCTCCGGCTCTCGCGCATGATCAGCGCGGCGGCCATGCCGCTGACGGTGCTCGGGTGCTGTCTGTACGTCGGCGTCAGGCGGCGCTGCATCAAAAAGTGACTTTCACATGCCCTGCGCATGATGAAATACATAACAACAATGTAGGAGGAAACAACAATGGCAAAGGACGTCATCATTGCCCTCGACTTTGAGAATAAGGAAAAGACCCTGGCATTCCTGGAGCAGTTCACGGGCCGAAAGCCCTTCGTGAAGATCGGCATGGAGCTCTTCTACGCCGAAGGCCCCTCCATCGTCAAGGAGATCAAGGCCCGCGGCCACAAGATCTTCCTGGATCTGAAGCTGCACGACATCCCCAACACCGTCAAGAAGGCCATGGCCGTGCTGCGTCACCTGGACGTGGACATGACCAACCTGCATGCCTCCGGCACCATCGCGATGATGGAGGCTGCCAAGGAAGGCCTGACCCGCGAAGACGGCACCTGCGGCGTGCTGCTGGCCGTGACCCAGCTGACCTCCACCAGCGAGGAGCGTATGCAGAATGAGCTGCTGATCAACGCCTCCATGCCCGACACCGTGAAGAAGTACGCCCAGAATGCCAAGGCCGCCGGCCTCTCCGGCGTGGTGTGCTCTCCCCTGGAGGCTGCGCTGGTCAAGGAAGCCTGCGGCGCGGACTTCATGACCGTCACCCCCGGCATCCGCTTCGCTGATGGCGATGTGGGCGACCAGGTGCGCATCATGACCCCCGAAAAGGCCAAGGCCGCCAGCGACTACATCGTCGTGGGCCGCCCGATCACTGCGGCTGCTGACCCGGTGGCGGCGTATGAGCGCTGCGTGCGGGAGTTCCTGGGGGAGTGAGCTCCCACCGTCGCCTGACGGCGACACCTCCCTCAGGGAGGGAGGCTTTTGGTACGCGAGGCTCTTAGCCTCCCTCCTTGAGGGAGGTGGCATCGCCGTAAGGCGATGACGGTGGGAGTCCTCTGCGGCATTCGCGACATTCACAGTAAAAAGGAGATATGAACAAATGGAAGCTTACAAGGTAGAGTTTATCAAGTTCCTCGAGGACGCTGGCGTGCTGAAGTTTGGTGATTTCACCGCCAAGTCCGGCCGCAAGATCCCTTACTTCATCAATGCCGGCGACATCAAGACCGGTGACCAGATCGCCAAGCTGGGCGAGTTCTACGCCCGCGCATACATGGAGAAGATCGGCAACAAGCGCACCGTGCTGTACGGCCCCGCCTACAAGGGCATCTCCATCGCGGTGTCCTCCGCTGTGGCGCTGAGCAAGCAGGGCCTGGACGTGCCTTTCTTCTTCAACCGCAAGGAAGTGAAGGATCACGGCGAGGGCGGCGTGTTCGTGGGCTATGTGCCGAAGGCGGGCGAGGAAGTCGTCATTGTCGAGGACGTCATCACCGCCGGTACCGCCATCCGCGAGAGCATGGCCATCCTGGGCAACCTCGAGGGCGTGAAGGTCGCCGCCACCTTCATCATGGTTGACCGCAAGGAAAAGGGCAAGACCGACAAGGGCGCCATGGAAGAGGTGCGCGACGAGTTCGGCTTCCCGGTGTACTCCGTCGTCGATGTGTACGACATCATCGAGTACCTGGAGCAGGATGAGAAGAACGCCGAAAATGTGCAGCGCATCAGGAACTACCTGGCTGTGAACGGCGCCAAGGCCTGAGCCGACGGAGAATAACGATGCTGGAAATCAAAAATGTAACCCGCAAGTTTGCGTCCAAGTACGGCGTTGCCAATGCCGAACTGACCATTGAGCCCGGCAAGACCTATGCGCTGCTGGGCCCCAATGGCAGCGGAAAAACAACGCTGATGAAGATGATCGCCGGCCTGATGATGCCCACCAGCGGCGAGATCCTCTTTGAGGGTACGAAGGTGGGGCACAAGACCAAGGCGCATATCGCTTACATGCCCACGGAGAGCTACTTCTACCCCTACATGACCATCCGCGATGCGGGCAAGTACTACCGCGACTTCTTTGAGGATTTCGATATGGCGCGGTATGAGGAGACCCTGCAGCGCATGGATCTCAACCCCAAGGACCGCATCGATAAGCTGTCCTCGGGCATGAACGCCAAGGTGCGTCTGGCCCTCACCCTGAGCCGCAATGCCCGCCTGATGATGTTCGACGAGCCCCTTAACGGCGTGGACATCCTCACCCGCACCCAGGTCATCAATGAGATCGTCCGTTACCGCAACGAGGGCCGCTCCATGATCATCTCCACCCATCTGGTGGAGGAGATGGACGATTACATCGACCATGTGGTGTTCATGAAGTATGGCACGATCGTCAAGGAGGGCAGCCGGGAGGAGCTGACGGCAGAGAAGTCGCTGACGGATCTGTACCTGGAGCTCTACGCCCCGCCGGCCCCGCCCGTGCGCCCCAGCGTGAAGGAGGTGCCGGACAATGCTTAAGCTGATCAAGTATGAGTTCCGTAAGGCGCTCACCGCAATGCTGATCCTCCTGGGCGGCACCCTGGCGGCGGAGGTCTACTTCCTCTACGGCATGAACGTCATGGAGGAAAAACCGGAGCATCTGGCGATCTCCATGATCGTGCTGATGCTCCTCTCCCTGGCCGTGTACATCTTCGTGCTGGTGCGGGGCGTGGCCAGCTACTCGGGCGAGCTGAAGAACCGCAGCTCCTACCTTATCTTCATGACGCCCAACTCCACCAGGAAGATCATGGCCTCCAAGTTCCTCTTTACTCTGATCCTGTGCGTCCTCTTCGGCGGACTGTACGCGCTGCTGGGCTTTGTGGATCTCCGCATGGTGCTGGAGGCGGCAGGGGAGTATGAAGAATTCCTGGAGGCGCTCAACGAGATGCTGCTGATGATGGGCATCCACACGGATCAGCTCATCGTGGGCATCGTGTTCACAGTGTTCCTCATGGGCCTGTCCATGCTGTCCTTCTTTGCGGTGGCTTACCTGGCCATCACCCTCAGCCACACCCTCTTCCGGGATAAGAGCTGGCGCTGGGTCATGGCGCTGATCTTCTACTTTATCATCAACTACGCCCTCAATACCATCAGCACCCTGTTCCCGCTGATGTATACCTCCCTGCAGGTGTTCACCGGCCCGGATATGACCGTCCTGTACGGCATGGGCACGGAAACCGTCGTGGCCGAGCCGGACTTTGCAGAGCTCTTCGGCATGATGTTCACCTTCCTGCTGCCCCAGGCGGTCATCAGCCTGCTGACCATCGTCGGCTCGCTCTTCGGCTGCGCCTGGATGCTGGAGAAAAAGGTCTCTCTCTGATTTTGCAGGTCAGCTGCACCGATCCATGGAAAGGAGCAAAGTACCTTGCGCCATCTGATTGACATTACCGATTTTTCGGTGGAAGAAATTGAAGCCATCCTCGACCTGGGCGACAAGATGATCGCCGACCCGGACGCGTATAAGGAAACCCTGCGCGGCAAGATTCTGGCGACGCTGTTCTTCGAGCCCAGCACCCGTACCCGCCTGTCCTTCGAGAGCGCGATGCTGTCCCTGGGCGGCAGCGTCCTGGGCTTCTCCTCGGCGGATTCCTCTTCCACTGCAAAGGGCGAGAGCCTGATGGATACCATCCGCACCGTCAGCTGCTACTCGGATATCATCGCCATGCGCCACCCCAAGGAGGGCGCGCCCATGGCCGGCTCCCTCAAGAGCTATGTGCCGATCATCAACGCCGGCGACGGTGGCCACAACCACCCCACCCAGACCCTGACCGACCTGATGACCATCCGCCGGTGCAAGGGCCGCCTGGGCAAGATGGTGGTGGGCTTGTGCGGCGACCTGAAGTTCGGCCGCACCGTCCACAGCCTGATCGGCGCGATGAGCCGCTATGAGGGCGTTGAGTTCGTGCTGATCTCCCCGCCGGAGCTGAAGGTGCCGGCCTACATCACCGACGAACTGAAGCGCAAGGCCATCCCCTTCCGCGAGGTGGAGACGATGGAGGAGGTCATGCCCGAGCTGGACATCCTCTACATGACCCGCGTGCAGAAGGAGCGCTTCTTCAACGAGGCCGACTACATCCGACTGAAGGACACCTACATCCTCGACCCGGAGAAGCTGCGCACCGCCAAGGCCGACATGGCCATCCTGCATCCGCTGCCCCGCGTGAACGAGATTTCCACCAAGGTGGACGACGACCCCCGCGCGGTGTACTTCGACCAGGTGCGCAATGGCCGCTTTGTCCGCATGGCGCTGATCGCCACACTGCTGAGGCAGTGAGGCGAGATGCTTAATGCTTAATGCTTAATGCTTAATTGAAAGTGCTGTTCTGGACTTCGTAATCGGTTGCAGTAACTACATTAAGAATTAATAATTAAGAATTAAGAATTCCGTATTAGGCGACTGAAAGGAGCCCTACTATGAACATTGACTCCATCCACTCCGGCATCGTGCTGGATCACATCACCGCAGGGCGGGGCATGGACGTGTACCGCTACCTGAAGCTGGACGAGCTGGACTGCCCCGTGGCCTATATCCGCAACGTGCGCTCCAACGCCATGGGCCGCAAGGACATCATCAAGATCGACGCGGATATCAATGTGGATCTGGACGTCCTGGGCTACCTCGATCCCGGCATCACCGTCAACATCATCCGCGAGGGCCAGCTGGTGGAGAAGAAGAAGCTCTCCCTGCCCGAGCATCTGGTGAACGTCATCACCTGCAAGAACCCCCGCTGCATCACCTCGGTGGAGGGCGCGCTGGATCAGCACTTCCTCCTCAAGGATCGTGCCCGCGGCGTGTACCGCTGCATGTACTGTGACGCCGAGCGGAAGTCCAAGGCTGTGAAGTAAATGAAAGACCGCAGGAGCGTTTGAATGCTTCTGCGGCTTTTTATGTTGTGGAAAAGGGGCGAAGCCCCCGCGGTTTTGCTATGTTGGCAATGCGTTGGCTCAGCCGATGCCGCCGGTCTGCCAGTCCATTTCCGTGACCAGCAGCGTCTCCGCATCGATGGTGACGCCAAAGTTGATCTCGTCGGGCTCTGTGCGCATGTACAGGCCGATCAGCCATTCGGCGGTTTCGCCCATGGGCTGGAGCAGGGAGGTCTCATGGATCACCAGCTTGACGGCTTCCTCCTCGCTGAGGTGGTACATGTCGATGACGGCCTGGCGTGCCAGCGCGTTGGGCCGGGCGGCTTCTTCCTCAGACAGCGTGCCCCGCGAGGTGCTGAGCATGTGGCCCCCGTCAAAATACTGGTGCGGGATGGTGGGTTCGGTGATATAGGGCGCGTCGAAGAACTCCCGCTCAAAGGAGTCCTCTTTCAGGTAGGCGATGAGCTGCGGCGCGCCCCAGGCGATCTTGTTCAGCTCACCGGACTGCCATACCGCCGGGTCGACGTCGTCGTGCGTCCAGTAGGCGGAGGCGCTGTCCCCGTTGATCACCACCAGGTACTCGCCGCTCAGGCTGGGATGCGGCCTTGAATGGGGGATGTAGCGCACGGTGGCAGCGCTGCCGTAGCGGTTGATTTCCGTGTCAAAGAGGCCGAGGCAGTGCATGGTCAGGCCATAGCGCTCGTACAGCGCATCGTTTGCGGTGCGCAGCAGCTGCATGTCTTCACTGAAAATGGGCGCTTCATCAGCGAATGCCGGCAGGGCGGTGAGCATCACGGCGGCCAGAAGCAGCAGGATCACACATCGTTTCATCAGAATCTCTCCTTTCGGTTTACAGGGCTGCAATCATACAACGTGCGCGGGCAGACAAACCTTCCAGAGAAATGGCTTTACAAATGTAAAAGAATAACCGCAGGAGCGCTTGCACGTTCCTGCGGCTATGTTTTGGGTTATGGGAAAGGGTCGAAGACCCCAGGGGTATGTCCCCACAAACCACATTCATCATTCCGCATTCATAATTCATAATTAAGAATTAAGAATTCAGAATTAAGAATTACCCTCTCACGCTCCCGCTTCCGCCCATCATGGCGGTCAGCTCCTCGATCCGCTCCAGGGGGAAGGGCGGCGATGCCAGGGGCCTCATGGCGATGGACATCAGCTTCATGGGGTTGTCGTCGGCGGCCACGCGGTTGGAGGAGATCCATCCACAGATGCGGCACCGGTGGAGGATGGCCCATTCGCCGTGCTTGCGCACCCAAACGGCAATGGGCTCCATCTGGCCGCCGCAGTCGGCTTCGCGGTCGCCGGGCTCGATGTCCAGGTGGAGGCTGGTCAGGCAGTTGGGGCAGTGGTTGCGGTGATCGCTCCCTGCGCCCTCGGGGACGCACAGGCGCCCGCAGTTTTTGCAGGTAAAGCTCTCATTGCACGGGTTGTGGCGGTAGTAGTGGGGGTCGTACTGTTTGCGTTTGTTTTCGCGGTTCATGGTGTATGTTCCTCTCCAAAATCATTCGATGTGTGACGGTGAATGAGTGTGGGAGGATTGCCGGGTGCAAACCTCCCGGTTTACGCAACGGCCTCTTTCTTATTCAACATATAACACATTGTCCTTTCGTGGATGGATTTTGCGCAGCGCGATGCTGCCGGCGGTGTGCCGAGACGAGGGTCATCCTTTCGGTGCGTGGTGGCGCAGGTGCGGGGCATTACCCCGCCGTAGATGATGGATCAGTCCTTTCGGCGTGCAAATATGGTACAGGAGGCGAGCTCCTTGTGCCCTGTCAGAGGGTAACCTCCAGCTTGACGGCCCGTCCAATGAAGTTGCACTCGTTGATCTGGGCGGTCACGGCGTCGTATTCGCGGTCGAAGGACTGGAGGATGACGGAGAAGTCCTGCAGGCGCTTCACCTTGCGCAGGTAGCGGTGGTTGTTGTACTCCACCAGCATCACCGCGCCGTCGATGGGGGAGTGGGCGGGCACGATCAGCGCCAGGTCACCCTGGTGGATGCGGAAGCCCCGCATACTGTCGTCCGGCGCGAGGAAGTAGAACACCTTGTCGGGGTTTGCGCCCTCGATCTTGCCGGAGACGATGGGCAGCAGGCGGTGGTCGATGGGCTGCATGACGGCGTTCATCACTGGCACATGCTTGAGGACGCTGGTGAGGGCGTCCAGCCAGACGGAGCCGCCCACGCCCTTCTCGCCCTCGTCGGTGGAGGCGACCACCTCGGCCTCTGGGGCCTTGGGCTTCTGTACGGGACGGGCCGCGACGCTCTTGGCCACCGGCGAGGCCACCGCCGCCAGGTCAACGGTGGCTGCGATGTCATCCAGGGAGAAATCGGCTTCGGTCTGCTCCCGCAGGCCAATGGCCTTCAGGATGCGCCGCGCCTGATCATCAGCAATAATCTTGGTGCCCTTTTCCACCGCGACGAGGTAGCTCTCCGCCACGCCGCATTTCTTGGCCACCTGCTTGGGGGTCATCTTGGCACGGAGACGCTCCGTGCGGATCAAATCACCGAGACGAGACATGGTTTTCCTCCGGAAAACAATTCGGAATTCGGAATTCAGAATTCGGAATTGAGTTAGTTTTGACCATTGTACCGCATTTCGCGCTGGCTTGCAAGGGGACTTCGGGGGCTTGCCCTGCTATTTTCCGCATTTTTCCCGGATTGGCCATTGACACCGGGCGTATATGGGTGTATACTGTCCACCCAACTGCATCGAAAACACGACATCTACCGATGATATGTGCCCTTCCGGGGCTGTGTAGCGCTGTCTGAACTGCGGGCCAAGCCATCCGCATTCAGATGGCGCTTCTTTTGCGTTCCCGCATTTCCGATGCGCGACATGCCATACGAAGGAGGTAACACACATGGCATTCATCGAAGCAAAGGGTCTGAGCAAGGTCTACACCCGGCACAGCGCGCCCAAAACCGGCGGTATCTCCCGGCTGTGGAAGCGGGACACCCAGCACATCCCGGCCCTGACCGACGCCAGCTTCTCCATCGAAAGGGGAGAGCTGGTCGGCCTGATCGGCCCCAATGGCGCGGGCAAATCCACCACCGTCAAGCTGCTGACGGGCATCCTCACGCCCACGGAGGGCACCTGCACCGTCGACGGCCGCACGCCCTGGCAGAACCGCCGCGAGCATGTGCGCCACCTGGGGGCGGTGTTCGGCCAGCGGACGCAGCTGTGGTGGGACGTGCCCATCCGCGATTCCTTCCTGCTCCTGCGGGACATCTACGCCCTGGACAAGGGGCAGTGGCAGCGTCGCCTGGATGAGCTGGTCGACGCGCTGGAGCTGTCCGAGTTCCTGCACGCGCCCCTGCGGCAGCTCTCCCTGGGCCAGCGGATGCGCGCGGAGCTGTGCGGGTCGCTGCTGCACGAGCCGGCCCTGCTCTTCCTGGACGAACCTACCATCGGCCTGGACGCGGTCAGCAAGCTGAAGCTGCGCGCCTTCCTCAAGGAGGAGAACCGTACCCGCGGTACGACCATCCTCCTCACCACCCACGACATGGAGGACATGCTGGCCCTGTGCACCCGGGTGATGGTGCTGGGCCACGGCAGGCTCCTCTACGACGGCGCGCTGGACGCGCTCCTCAAGCGCTACGACACAGTCCACACGCTTCGCGTGGTTTACGAGGTTGCGCCGGATCTCAGCGGCATCCCGACCGAGATTGCAAGGGATGGCTCCGCCACCCTTCGGGTGATTTCCGACGGCGTCGCCGGGGAGAAGCCTGTGACCATCACGCGTGACGGCGACGCCTATATCCTGACCTACGAACCCGCCAAACTCCCCACCAGCGACCTGCTGCCCAAGGTGCTGTCCGCCGGCCGGGTGCGCGAGATGACCCTGAAGGAGCAGAACGTGGACGAGCTGATCGCCCGCATGTACAAGGAGATGGCGCTATGAGAAATCTCCTTGAACGCAACCGCCCTTACCTGACGGTATTCCGCCTGCGGGCCCTGATGGAGACCCAATACCGTGCCGCTGCCCTGGGCGGCCTGGTGACGCAGGTGTTCTTCGGCCTGGTGTACATCTTCCTCTATACCGCGCTATTCGACGGCTCCGATCCGCAGATGCTCCGCGACACCATCACCTACGTCTGGATCCAGCAGATGTTCTTCCGCATGATGTTCTCCTCGGACAACGAGCTGAGCAATCTCATCATGTCCGGCGGCGTGGCCTACATGCTGGTGCGTCCGCTGGATCAGCACCGCTTCTGGGTCTGCCGGGACGTGGGCGGACGGCTGGTGGGCGCAGCCATGCGCATGATCCCGATGCTGCTGGTGCAGCTGATCCTGCCGGAATCCCTGCGGATGGCGCTGCCGGAGAGCCCGCTGGCCCTGCTGCAATTCGTGCTGGGCGTGGCCCTGGGCACGGTCTGTCTGTGCGAGCTGATGGCCATTCTGGACGCGATCAACATGAAGACCCTGGACAAGCGGGGCGTCTCGGCGATCCTGAACATGACGATGATGGCCCTCTCTGGCAACGTGATCCCCCTGACGCTCTTCCCGGATGGGGTGCAAACCCTCATCCGCTACCAGCCCTTCGCCCAGGCGCTGGACGCGCCCATCCGCATGTACCAGCAGGCCGCCGCCGCGCCCCAGTGGCTGCTGAACACCGCCGTGCAGATCGGCTGGATCCTGATCCTGCGGGCCCTGGGCCGCTACATGTGGCAGCGCCAGATGAACCGCATGGTCGTGCAGGGAGGCTGATGAAGATGCGATATGTCATTCATTCCGTGCGGATGCTGATGAAATCCGCCATGCAATACCGCTCCAGCCTGCTGATGCAGGTGATCGCGCAGATCGTGCTGACCGGCGGCGAGCTGATGGCCGTGACGGTGCTGCTGACCCGCTTCCGTGTGGTCGGCCACTGGGGCGCGATGGAGATCCTCTTCTTCTTCGGCGTGATGCAGTCCACCTTTGCCCTGACGGAGATGCTGGGGCGGGGCGTCGCGGCGTTCCAGGGCTTTATCGGGCGAGGGGAGTTCGACTCCCTGCTCCTGCGGCCCAGACCGCTGCTTTTGCAGGTGCTGTGCAGTCAGCTGGATCCCCGCCGCCTGGGCTCGATGCTCGTGGGCGTGACGGCGATCCTGGTGGCCGCGTCGCATCTGGAGATCGCCTGGACGCCGGGAAAGGCCCTGCTGATGGCGGAGGTCGTGATCGGCAGCGTGCTGCTTTTGCTGGGGCTGTTCCTCATTGAAGCGACGATGTGCTTCTTCTCCGTGAAGTCCATTGAGATGGTGAACGTGCTCACCTATGGCGGCAGGTCAGCGTGTCAGTACCCGGTGGATGTGTACCCCAGGCCGTTGCGGCTGTTGTTTACGTATCTGGCGCCCTTTGCGCTGTGTATGCACTGGCCGGTGAGCTGGGTGCTGGGGCAGCCGATGGTGGAGATGACGGCGGGATGGTTCTATGTGACGCCATTGGCAGGCGCGGTGTTTTTCCTGTTGATGGCGCGGGTCTGGTACTGGGGCGTGAAGCGGTACCGATCAACGGGCACATAACAGGACAACCCACGGGAAAAAAGTGGGTCCAGGGGCGATGCCCCTGGCGCAGGTGGAGGGCTGCGTAAGCCCTCCCCGCCGGAGGCCACCGCGACGCAGCGCCGAGCCCTCTCAGTCGCCTTGCGGCGACAGCTCTCCCGGAGGGAGAGCCTGATCTGCACGCGCCTTTCGCGGAATCTCTGATTCCGCGAAACAGCTCGCACAGCCCCAAAGAAAAAGTCCCAGCCCCACCTCCCATCAACCTGCAAAGGAGTTCGCACCATGCACATCGAAACACCCCGCCTCATCCTCCGCGACATGACGGAAGCCGACCGCGACGCGCTCCACGCCATCCTTACAGACGCGGAAACCATGCGCTACTACCCCAAGCCCTACGATGACGACGGCGTCCGCCGCTGGCTGGACTGGACGTTCAGCAACTACGAAAAGCACGGCTTCGGCCTGTGGGCGGTGACGCTCAAGGCCACGGGAGAATTCATCGGCGACTGCGGCATCACCCTGCAGCCCATCCACGGCCAGTGGCTGCCGGAGATCGGCTATCACATCAACAAGCGCTACTGGCGGCAAGGATACGCCACCGAGGCGGCGGCCGCCTGCATCGATGCGGCGTTCGAGCGCTTCGGCTTCCCGGCGGTCTATTCGTATATGAACGCCGAGAACGAGCCCTCATGGCGCACTGCGATGAAAAACGGCATGACCTTCGCCGAGGAATACGACGACCCGGAGGGGATGCGTCTGCGTGTCTATTGCCTCAAACGGGAAAACTGGGAAAAAGCCCGGAAAATGCAAGAAAAGTAAGCCTTTGCGCGTGGGTATGCAAACCAGATGGCCGGTTTTAGCGCTTATGGGCGGGAAACAGGCCACGAGGGACAAAAGAATGTATAACGAGTGCATAAATGGATGTATAAATGAATGAGTCGCGGCTTCAAACGATTTTTCTATGAATTTTTATGCAAATACCTGTTGACAAACGGGGTGAAGAGGGATATAATGCGCATGTACCCCAAACCAAGAACAGCAATAGGAGGACACTGATATGAAGAAGCTGATTGCGCTGGTTCTGGCCATGCTGATGGCCCTGTGCACCCTGACCGCCCTGGCCGACGACATGATTATCGTTGCCACCAACCCCGAGTATCCCCCCTTCGAGTACGTTGAAGGCGACGCTGTCGTCGGCTACGACATCGACCTGTGGGCCGCCATCGCTGAGAAGGCTGGTATCGCCTTCGATGTGAAGGAGAACGTTGAGGCTATGGACTTCGACGCTGTCATCAGCGCTGTCGCCACCAATCCGAACTATGTCGGTCTGTCCGGCATCTCCATCACCGACGAGCGTCTGCTGACCGTTAACTTCTCCAACGGCTACATCAACGCTGGCCTGGTGGTTATCGTGAAGGCTGACAGCGGCTACGAGACTGCTGAGCAGCTCAAGGGCAAGCTCATCGGCGTGCAGCTGGGCACCACCAGCGACTTCGCTGCCGAGGCGATCACCGGTATGGAGAACGTTGCCCAGTACAAGACCTTCCTGAACGCAATCATGGATCTGCAGGGCAACAAGATTGACGCCGTCATCATCGACAAGCCCGTCGGTCAGGCCATCCTGGCTTCCCTGAATGACGAGAACCTGGTCATGGTCGATATGGGCCTGCAGGCTGACTGGTACGGCATCGAGGTCAACAAGCAGAACCCCGAGCTGCTGGCCAAGATCAACGCCGCGCTGGTGGAGCTGGAGGATGAAGGCTTCTTTGACACCCTGGCCGTGAAGTACTTCGGCGGCGCAGAGACCGCTGAGGAAGCTGCTGAGTAATCCGTCATTTACACACATCGCCGTAGGGAGGGCCGCCTCTCTACGGCATTTGTACGATTCAGAATTGTGTGGAGGAATTCCCCGTGAACATCTTTGAGCAATGGTGGCTTGCCATTGAGCCGTTGGTGAAGTCCAACGAGCTCAACTTCTGGCAGTTTATCTACAAGGAGATCTACCTCAACGTCATCAAGGATGATCGTTGGATGCAGTATTTGAAGGGCCTGGGCGTGACGCTGGAGGTCAGCTTCTACGCGATTCTGGTGGGTCTTGTGCTGGGCACGATCCTGGCCATCCTGCGCCTGCCCCAGATGCAGAACATGAGCGCCCGCGGCAAGGGCTTCCTGCCCAATGTGGGCGCGGTCATCGTGCGCGGTCTGTCCCGCCTGGCTGGGCTGTACATCAACATCATGCGCGGCACGCCCCTGCTTTTGCAGGTGCTGATCATCAACTTCGGCATTTTCGGCTCCATCCGCATCGATAAGGTCATTATTGGCGTGATTGCCTGCGGCCTGAACTCCGCCGCCTATGTGGCCGAGATCGTCCGCGGCGGCATCATGAGCGTGGAAAAGGGCCAGACTGAAGCCGGCCGCTCCCTGGGTCTCTCCGGCATCCGCACCATGCTATACATCATCCTGCCCCAGGCGGCCAAATCTGCCCTGCCTGCTATGTGCAATGAGTTTATCTCCCTGATCAAGGAGACCTCCATTCTGTCCTACATTGCGCTGACCGAGCTGACCAAGGCGGGCGACTACATCCGTTCCCGTACCTTCTCCGCCTTTACCCCCTATATCGTGTCCGGTCTGCTCTACCTGCTGGTGGTGCTCACGCTCACCTGGCTGATCGGCAAGCTGGAAAGGAGGCTGCGCAACAGTGACCACTGATATCATCATTTCCGTTCGAGACCTGGAAAAACACTTTGACGAGGGCAAATTGAAGGCCCTGCGCGGCGTCTCCGCCGATATCAAGCGAGGCGAGGTGGTGGTCGTCATCGGCCCCTCTGGCTCCGGCAAGTCGACCTTCCTGCGCTGCCTGAACCTGCTGGAGGAGCCCACCAAGGGCACCGTCACCGTCGAGGGTGTGGACATCACCGATCCCAAGGTCAAGATCAACAAGCACCGCGAGAAGATGGGTATGGTGTTCCAACACTTCAACCTCTTCCCCCACATGACCATCCTCAAGAACATGACCCTGGCTCCCCGCAAGCTGCTGAAGAAGAGCAAGGCAGAGGCGGAGGAAAAGGCGATGGCGCTCCTGAAGCGCGTGGGCCTGGCGGACCGCGCCAATGCCTACCCCAGCCAGCTCTCCGGCGGTCAGAAGCAGCGTATCGCCATCGTGCGCGCGCTGTGCATGGAGCCCCAGGTGATGCTCTTTGACGAGCCCACCTCCGCCCTTGACCCCGAGATGGTCGGCGAGGTGCTGGACGTCATGAAGCAGCTGGCCCACGAGGGTATGACCATGGTAGTCGTTACCCACGAGATGGGCTTTGCCCGCGAGGTGGCGGATCGCGTCATCTTCATGGACGAGGGCAAGATCATCGAAGAGGGCAGTCCCGATCAGATCTTCAACCATCCCCAGCAGCCCCGCACCCAGGATTTCCTGCGTAAGGTGTTGTAAGTTATATAGGAAAAGGACTTGCAGATGCGACGTCTGCAAGTCCTTTTTTGTATCATGGGGATTATTTCAGTTCAAACACGATCGTCACGCTGGCGCTGACGGAGGTGTCGTCCGGCAGGATGGAGTTGCCCACAGCCGCATCCAGCTTGGAGGCGTAGGTGCGGGTCACGATGCCGTAGGAGGCAGTGGAGTCGCTGATGGACTTGACGCCCCCCAGGGAAAGACCGGCGGCGTCGGCCAGCAGGCGAGCCCGGCGCATGGCGTCCTGCACGGCGTAGCCGATGGCTTCATCCTGCGCTGCGTCTGCCTGGGTGGAGAGGAACTCGATGTTGTAGATGTTGTTGGCTCCGGCGGCAGTGGCCTTGTCCAGCGTCGCGCCGATGTGCTCCATGTCGCGGATGATGACGCTGAGCTGATTGGTCACATTGTACCCGGCAAGCTGCTGGCTACCGGAGGCGTAGTCGTACTCCGCGTGGACGGAATAGTTGCTGGTGGCAATGTCCTCCTCCGCGACGCCGGCTTCCTTAAGGGCTGCGATCACGGCGTGGATGGACGTATTATTGAGGGTGGAGGCTTCCTCGACCGTAGCAGCCGTGGTGGAAACGCCCACGGAGACGCGGACATAATCCGCAGTCAGGGTAACCGAGGCGCTGCCGGTGACGGTCAGGGTCGCATCGTTGGCTGCGGCGAAGGATTCCGCGCAGGCCAGCGACGGCAGCGCCAGCAGCAGGATGAGGGTCAGGGCAAGCAGCTTCTTCATACGTTCTTCCTCCTCTTGATTCTGCGGATGATTACGATGACGACAGCCAGCACCGCCACAACGCCGATGAAGGGCAGTGCGGCGACCAGGAAGACCAGCATGTCGCCCAGGAAGGTGGTGAAGCTTTCCCAGCCGACCTGCACGGCGGAGAGGATGCGCTCCCACAGGGAAACGCTGTTGTCGGTCAGGGCCGGGGCGGTCTCCTCCTGCAGCGTGATGCTTACGGTGGAGTAGCTCACCTGCCGGTCGGTGCTGCTGAGGGAGGATTGCAGCCGGTCGATCTGGTACTGGGTGTCGGCGATCTGGCTTTCCAGGGCCAGCAGGTCGCTCAGGTCGCCGGATTCGGTGATCAGGGCCTGCAGGCGCTCCATCAGGGCCAGCTGGGTGTCGAGCCTTGCCTGGGTGTCCTGATAGGAGGCGGTCACGTCCTCGGCGGATTCCGAACGGGAGGTGATGCGCCCCAGCTGCTCTGTACCGGCGATATAGCCGTCCAGGGCGTCCTGGGGGATTCGCAGGGTCAGATGGGCGGTGCGCAGACCGGAGTAGCTGTTTTCGCTCTCCCTGCTGCTTTCGATCCAGCCGCCCTCGGCCTCGCACATGGCCCGCAGGTTCTCCAGGCTCATCTCGAAGGTCTGGGTCTGGATGGTCAGGCTGGCGGTGCGGATGATCTTCTTTTCAGCGGCCTCGGGTTCGGGCATGGCAGCCTCGGGTGCTGCGACGCGGGCCATGGTGAACATGGCGCCGGTGTCGCCTGCTGCGGCTGTTTCATAGACGGCGGCTGCGTCCTCGTATTCCGTAAGGGCGAGCTTATAGGAATAGGAGTCGTTGGCGTATGCCCGGGAGCCGAGAAGGTCGATGGTATTGCTGCCATTCTCGGCCTGGCTGGCCTTCATGTCCCGGCGTTCTGCCTCCAGGCCGTCTCTTGTCAGCAGCGTGCCGCCGACGACGAACACCATCGCTGCGGCGATGCTCAGGAAACGGGTGATGGCCCGGCGGTTCAGGTTCTTCTCGGTGCGTTTTTCAGCCATATCTTCCTCCACCTTCTGCATCCAGGCGGCGTGAAGCCCCTCCGGCATCGGGGGAACCTCCTCGTTCAGCCCGGCCAATGCGTCCCGGAGGACTTCGTTTTCGTCGATGTTTTGCATGTTAGGCATGGATCTGTCCTCCTTTCATTGCTTTGGACGATGGTTTTGTCGGTTTGTTCCCGGACTCTGCCAGGAAATTGGCGATCTTCTGCCGTGCCCGGTTCAGCCGGCTCTTGACCGTGCCGATGGAGGTCTTCGTGATCTCCGCGATCTCGTCGTACTGCCGTCCCTCCAGCGCGTAGAGGATCAGCACCGTGCGCATGTCGCCGGGCAGGGCGTCGATGGCCTGGCGCAGTTGCGCATTGGATTCGGCGTTCAGCGCCGCAGCCTCCGGGGTGGGGGAGCCATCCACCGGGTGGAAGCCGCTTTCAGCCATTTCATCGGCGGATTCGGTCTCCGGCAGCCGCTTCTGCTTGCGCAGGAAGTCCAGGCAGACGGTGGCGGCAATGCGGTACAGCCAGCTTTCCAGCGCACAATCGCCCCGGTAGCTGCCGATGGCCCGCCAGGCCTTGAGCATGGCCTCCTGCATACAGTCAGCGGCGTCCTGCTGGTGGTGGGTGTAGTGCCAGCACACCCGCCAGATCACCTGCTCATGGGGCGTGATCAGCTGCTCAAAGGCAGCCGTGTCGCCCTTCTGCGCCCGCCGCAGGGTGAATTCGTCGGTCATATCAGCACCTCGCTTTCGCAAAGGGATAAAGTCCTCTCTATTGTTCAGACGATGGATGGCCCGGATTTGTTCCCGGTCATTTCAGATTATAGCATGAACTTGTAACAATTGCGAGGGAAAGTTGAAGATGGAGGGGGAACATATTGACAGCCCATGCCTGATTTGCTATGATTCGTGCAGGAAGGTGAACGCAAATGACAAAGGTGATGTTTCTCTCCGATGACGAGATGATGGTATACGCCCAGGGGCGCATCAGTTGCCTGCACAGTGAGCGTCGGGAACGCTATATTCAGACTGCCCGGAATCTGGAGGCCCGCAACGCCTGGAAGTATGAAGGCGCGGGCGCGAAGTTCCAGATGCGCGAGAATCCCTATGAGCGGCAGAGCATCATGGCCGAAAGTCAGTGCCATGTTCGGGCCATTGCGCCCTGGCAGGGACGGCTGCTTTATGCCCTGACCACCCCGGATATGGGCGGCCTGTATGTTAAGGATCCGGCGGATGACGCTGCACCGGAGTCCTCCTGGCTCAGCGAGCGGGGGCTGCAGGTAGAGGATCTGCATGTGCAGGGCGATCAGGTGGCCCTTTCCGTCAAGGTCGGCATGGGCGAGCGTCACATCGCTGTCATGAAGGCCGACACTGCCCGGTATGAAATCATCACCCAGGGCGACACGGTTGACGCCGCGCCCTTTTTGAGCCGGGACGGCCGTACCCTTTACTATGCTTCGGTCGGCCTTGCACGGAACGAAAACGGCTTTCTCATGGGCACAGGGCCCAGCGTGCTGCTGCGCATGAACCTGCGCACGGGCGAAATGGAGGAGATCGCTGCGGATGACCGGTACGATTATCTCCGCCCCAAGGAAGGCCCTGACGGTGCGCTGTACTGCATTCGCCGGCCCCATCGGCAGCCGGAGGCCCCGAGGCCCGGCCTCGTCCAGCGGGTGAAGGGCTTTGGCGCCGCGATGAAGGGACTGGGAAAGCTCCTGCGCCTGATCGGCGACCCTCAGGGGGAGGCGGCCCGGGAGGGCGGAGCCTCCACCCAGGGTGGGCAGGCAGTACAGAGCCGACCCTTTGATGACGTCTGGTTGAAGATCACCCCTGCCCGCGGCGAGGATGACCAGGAGAACGGCGGCATCCCATCGGACTGGGTGTTGCTGCGCCGGACGCCCGGCGGCTTCGAGGAGGTTTGCAAGGGAATCGCGGACTACGACTTTGACGGCGATGCGCTGGTAGTCAGCGACGGACGACGCATCCTCCGCATTGCAGATGGCGAGCGCGAGGTGCTCTACAAGGGGGCTTACGTTCCCCGCATTGCAGTGTTTGAATAAATCCGGGCAGGCCTGCGGGTCTGCCTTTTTGATTGCAAAATGAAAATTGTTAGCACTCTCGCGTGGTGAGTGCTAATTTTCTCTTGCAATTCGGGAAAACTGGTGGTACAATACCAACTGGAGCGAATCGCTCCCACAACAAGCACGTGGGGGAACTCCTTCCGTCAGCAGCAGAGCTGCTGCCACCTCCCTCGGGGAGGGAGGCTTTTGGCTCCGGGTTTGAAAGTTGTCTTTACAGGAGGTACTTATCTTATGGCAATCAACATGGAAAAGGGCAGCGTCTCCATCGACGCGCAAAACATCATGCCGGTCATCAAGCGCTGGCTGTATTCCGATCAGGATATCTTCCTGCGCGAGGTTGTTTCCAACGCCTGCGACGCGATCACCAAGCACCGCATGAAGTTCGGCAAGGAGGAAAACGAGGGCGTCCTGGTCACGGTCAATAAGGAAGAAAAGACCATCACCATCTCCGACACCGGCATCGGCATGACCGCCGACGAGGTGCGCCGCTATATCAACCAGGTGGCCTTCTCCGGCGCGACGGAGTTCATGAAACAGTTCGAGGGCGACGAAAAGAAGGGTGACATCATCGGCCATTTTGGTTTGGGCTTCTACTCTGTGTTCATGGTGAGCGATAAGGTCGAAATCATGACCAAAAGCAGCACCGAGGGCGCTGAGGCTGTCCATTGGGTCAGCGAGGACGGCATGTCCTTCGAGCTGGAAGCCGGCGAGCGCGCATCCCACGGCACGGACATCATCCTGCACATCTCCGAGGACGCGAAGGAATTCCTTGAAATGTACCGCGTCCGCGAGGTGCTGAACCGTTACTGCGGCTACATGGCTTACCCGGTGTCCATCTTCGACGCCAACGCCAAGCCCTACGAGCGCGAGGAAGAGGTCGAAGGCGCCACTGACGCCGACGGCAAGCCCCTCAAGCGCAAGGTCATGGTCGACCCCAAGCCCAGCCGCATCAACGAGACCGCGCCCCTGTGGCTCAAGAAACCCAGCGAGTGCGAGGAAAAGGAGTACATCGACTTCTACCATAAGATGTTCGGCTTTGAGGACCCGCTGTTCTGGGTGCACCTCAATGTGGACTACCCCTTCAACCTCAAGGGCATCCTGTACTTCCCCAAGCTCAAGAATGAGTTCGGCGCCAACGAGGGCCAGGTGAAGCTCTTCTCCGGCCAGGTGTTCGTCGCGGACAACGTCAAGGAGGTCATCCCGGAGTTCCTCATGCTCCTCAAGGGCGTGATCGACTGCCCCGACCTGCCGCTGAACGTCAGTCGCTCCTTCCTGCAGAATGATGGCACGGTGAAGAAACTCTCCGCCCACATCACCAAGAAGGTCGCGGATAAGCTGGTGGGCCTGTTCAACACCGAACGCGAGACCTACGAAAAGTACTGGGACGACATCCACCCCTTCGTGAAGTTCGGCTGCATGAAGGACGCCAAGTTCTACGAGGCCGTCAAGAAGGCCCTGCTGCTGAAGCTCACCGACGGCAAGTATGTCACCCTGACCGAGTACCAGGAGGCCAACAGGGAAAAGGTCGACAAGAAGATCTACTACACCAACGATCCCAAGCGTCAGGCAGCGAGCGTGGCGCTGTACACGGCCCGCGGCATCGGCGTGGCAGTGATGGAGCACCTGATCGACGGCAACTTCCAGTCCTTCCTGGAGTACTCCGGTGGGGAGGATGCGCCGCAGTTTGCCCGCGTGGACGCCGACGTTTCCGGCCTGACGGAGGAGAGCGACGAGGGCGCAACTCTGGATCAGGGAAAGCTCGCGGAGATGTTCCGCAAGGCGGTCGGCCAGGAGGAGATGCCTGTTGAACTGTCCGCACTGGCGGATAGCGAGCTGCCTGCCATCGTTACCGAGGACGAGCAGATGCGCCGCATGAAGGACATGTACCGGATGTACGGGCAGGACTTCCAGTTGCCGGATCGGTATACGCTGGTGCTGAACCGCCGGAATGCGACGGTGCAGGCCCTGGCGGAGCGGGATCCGGAGGATGAGATGACGGTGATGCTGTGCCAGCAGCTCTACGACCTGGCACGGATGAGCGCGAAGCCCCTGGAGGCGGAGGAGATCACGGAATTCCTGAAGCGTAGCCAGAAGCTGGTCGCCCTGGCTGCCAAAGCCAACTAACGGATCGGGAATAAACCGAAACAGCAAGATGGAAACGGCTTGCTGTTTTTTTGTGCTATATATGGGGGATGGGGAAGGGACAAACTGGAATTTGTGGAGGTTCTTTTTCCCTGCAAGGCTGGATTGGCTTACCGTAGAGAGCCGCTTTCGCGCGTCGAAAGCGGCGCAAAGCCGCCGGGGGGAAAGCAAAATGGTGCTTTCCCCCCGGTCCCCCCTCTTTTCCCTATGAGTTGTCCGCTTTGCGGCTGCGGTGCAGGGCGGCTCGGGTTGCAGAGGGTTTCTCTGAATTTCCGCTTTCAGCGGAAGAAACCCTCTGCAAATTCGCCGCTATATTTCCTTTGCGGGCTGTGCTGCAGCCGCTGGGGGCTGGCGGGGTGTTCTCTGTACTTTGCTTTGTTGGCTGCGGCTTAAGGTAGCCAAAAGGCTCCCTCTCGAGGGAGCTGTCGCCGTAAGGCGACTGAGGGAGTATGCGCGAGCCGTTTTACAGACTACCCCAAAGGATTCCTATTCTACAAACCCCAATTTGTCGAACAGACAAGAAAGCAACTTCCCAATAAGCAAACGAGCATCCCCAGAACAGGATGCTCGTCTGTTTGCTGCCGGAAAAGCTGTACCTTATACCTTCTTCCCTCCGGGGGCTCCCCTCTGCGTTTCAGGATTCCACGCTCTCCAGCCACTTCTCCAGCGCCTCCTGCGTGTCAAAGCCCTTGCCGCGGCGCACCTCGGCCTGCACGGCTTCGGGCAGCTCGGCGACGGCGGCGTCCAGCTCCTTCACCAGTGCCAGCGCATCGCCGTATTTGTTCTGCCAGATGCACAGCGTTCCGCTTTCGTTGGGGCGGAGTATCACATGCTGGGGACAGAACAGATCCAGCGACTGCTCCATCACCACCTCCGTGGCGGAGAAGGCGGTCACCTGCCAGGCATCGTAGGCGTCGCGCAGCTCGGCGAGGGTCTTGCCGGCCATTTCGGCGGGCAGGGCCTGGCGGCGGGTCATCTGATGCCCGCAGGGCGCGAAGGTCATATGCTGGATCACCGCGCAATCTGCGGCCAGGGTCATGGCGGTATCCGTGCGCACCTGCGCTGCGTCCGGCTCGGCGGCGGGGGCATGGGCCCTGCGCGGCGCGAGACCGAGGATCATCAGCATCGCCAGGGCAAAGAGCATGGCGCTGCCCTGCAGCAGCTGCCTGCGGTCGACCGTGGGTTTCACGTCGATCAGTTCATCCGGTTCGTGATGCTGGGGGCGGCGATATTGTTCGTTCTGTTCGTTCATGCTGCTCATGGGCAGGCCTCCCTTCCGTTTGCTGTCAGTATGGGCGAAGGGCGGCTGGGATATTCTTTTCAGAAATTTCAGAAAAAACGGCAGGGTTTCCAAAGGATAAATCGTATATATCAAAGAGAACATTCCAAAGGAGCAAAACGATGTACAAAGGAGTCCTGTTTGACCTGGACGGCACGCTCACCGATACGCTGGCGGACATTGCGGACGCCATGAACCGGGCGCTGCGGCTGCACGGATTGCCCGAGTGGCCGGTGGAAGCCTACCGATACCTTGTCGGCGACGGCGCAAAGGTGCTGTCCGAGCGCTGCGTGCGGGAGCGGCAGGAGCTGGCTCCGGCCGTCCGGCAGACCTACCAGGCGTATTACCAGGAGCATAACCTGGTCAAATCAAAGCCCTATGAGGGGATCCCGGAGATGCTGGCTGCGCTGGCTGGAATGGGGCTGCCGCTGGCGGTACTGTCCAACAAGCCGGACGCAGATACGAAACGGGTGGTGGCACACTTTTTCCCGGAAATCCCCTGGGCCGTGGTGCGCGGGCAGGTGGAGGGCGTGCCGGTGAAGCCTGATCCGGCAGGAGCCCTCGCTGTGGCGGCGGAGATGCAGCTGCAGCCGGGAGATTTCCTCTACCTGGGCGATACGGCAGTGGATATGAAGACGGCGCTGGCTGCCGGGATGCATCCCGTTGGAGCACGCTGGGGCTTCCGCACCGCACAGGAGCTGCGGGACAGCGGCGCAGCGTTTGTTGCCGAAACGCCGCAGGATGTGCTGAAATGGATCGGGATGTAACAGTTTTGTCATATCCATTTACAAACCGGATGGAATCTGCTATACTGAAATGTGAATGAGAAACGGTATCCCAAAGACGGCGCTGTGAACGGGGTTTGCAGCCCGGATGATACATACTCAGGAGGGAAAAACCATGATGATGAAGCGAATCGTGCGCGTGCTGGCGCTGTCGCTGGCGCTGATCATGCTGCTGACCAGCACCGGCCTGGCGGAGATCCTCAGGCGCAACAGCTCCGGCGAGGCGGTGAAGCGCCTGCAGCAGGCCCTGCAGCAGGAGGGCTTCTATACCGGCGCGATCGACGGCAAGTACGGCCAGGGCACCGAGCGCGCAGTGCGCAGCTTCCAGAGCAAGTTTGGCCTGGTGGTGGACGGCAAAGCCGGCGCGGCGACCCAGTACCAGCTCAAGCTGCTCACCGGCATTGAGATCAGCGATATCGCCAATGCCGAGGATGCTGCGGGCAACACCGGCAGCTCTGGCAATACCGGCAGCACCGGCGGCTCCGAGCCCGTGACCAAGAAGGGCCTGTTCGGGGGCAACTATGCCAAGCTGGTGTACGGCGCGTCCTCCAGCCGCGTGCGCATCCTTCAGAAGGCGCTGATGGCCCTGGGCTTTGAGGTCAGCAAGGCGGACGGCGTCTTCGGCACCTCCACCTATGCGGCGGTCAAGGAATTCCAGAAGACTGTGGGCCTGGAGGCGGACGGCAAGGCCGGCCCCCTGACGCTGCAGAAGCTGGAAAGCTACTTTGACGAGAACGGCAACGCCATCAGCGGCCCCATCGTCACCACGCCCCCGCCTGCCAGCGATGAAAACCTGCAGTACGGCGTGCCCCAGCGCATCCTGCGTCCCGGCATGTCCGGCCTGGACGTGCAGTATACCCAGGACCGCCTGAAGGAGCTGGGCTATTATAACGGCACCTCCGACGGCCAGTACGGCAGCGGCACGGAGGCCGCGGTGCGCGCCTTCCAGGAAAACAACGGCCTGACGGCGGACGGCAAGGTCGGCAGCCGCACGGCACAGGTGCTCTTCTCCTCCGGCGCGCTGGGCTCCGAGGAGCAGATGCCCGATACCCCCACTGATGACCGCACCCTGCGTGAGGGCATGGAGGGCGAGGACGTGGCGGCCGTGCAGGCCCGCCTGTCCCAGCTGGGCTACTATACCGGCAAGATCGACGGCAAGTACGGCTCCGGCACCACGGCGGCGGTGAAGGCCTTCCAGGCCCGCAACCTGCTGACTGTGGACGGCGTGTGCGGCACGGATACGGTGAAGGTGCTCTTCTCCTCCGCCGCGATCGACGCCGGCAGCTCCGTGACCCTTCCTCCGGAGCCTGTGGCCACTGATAAGCCCAAGAACATCCTGCGTCCCGGCGCCACGGGCGACGAGGTCAAGAGCGTGCAGAAGCGCCTGCAGACCCTGGGCTACTACGCCGGCACCATTGACGGCGTGTACGGCTCCGGCACGACGGAAGCCGTGCGCCTCTTCCAGGCCCGCAACAGCCTGACTGTGGACGGCAAGGTCGGCGCAAAGACCGCCGATAAGCTCTACTCCGACAGCGCGATCCCTGCCTATGTCGGCAGCGAGACCACGCCTCCGCCCACTGAGACGACCCAGCCCCAGGTGACGCCCGGCCGTACCCTGCGCCTGGGCGCCGAGGGTGATGACGTGGTGCTGCTCCAGGTTCGCCTGATGGCCCTGGGTTACCTCGGCGGCAAGGCGGACGGCGTCTTCGGCAGCGCGACCGGCGCGGCCGTGGCGGCCTTCCAGCTGCGCAACGGCCTGTCTGCCGACGGCATTGCAGGCTCCAAGACCTACAAGAAGCTCTTCTCTGACGATGCGATCCCCGCGCAGAACGTGACGGTCACCACGCCGCCCGCCAGCGCTCTCTATCCGGATCGTAACCTGTACAACGGCTGCTCCGGCGAGGACGTGAAGGACGTTCAGCAGCGCCTGAAGGCCCTGGGCTACCTGGAGGACAAGGTGGACGGCAAGTTCGGCCCCAATACCGAGCTGGCCATGCGCGCCTTCCAGATCAAGAACGCCCTGACGGCCACCGGCATGGGCAACGAGGCGACCTATAAGGTGCTCTTCTCCGTGGACGCCATCCCGGCCAACGGCATCCAGGCCGGCGGCGGTTCCGCCACGGAGACCTATACCAATCTGCAGCTGGGCTCCACCGGCAATGCGGTCATCCGCCTGCAGCAGATGCTCTCCACCCTCAAGTACACCGTGTACGTCAACGGCGTCTATGATGAGGCCACCTACGCGGCGGTCATCGCCTTCCAGAAGCGCAACGGCCTGGATGCGGACGGCATCGCGGGCGTGCAGACCCAGACCAAGCTGTATTCCGGCAGCTGCGTGACCGGCGATACCGCCCTGCCCGAGGATAACACCTCCAGCGGCGGCCTGACCGGCAACGGCGGCGGCCCTGCGGTTTCCCAGGTCAAGCTGCTGCACTGGTTCGACGATATCAAGCCTACCATCAAGTCCGGCCAGGTCGTGCTGGTGTATGAGCCCTCCAGCGGCTCCAGCTTCTACCTGCGCCTGTACTCCCTGGGTCGTCATGCGGACTCCGAGCCCCTGACTGCCAACGATACCGCCATCATGAAGGCTGCCTGGGGCGGCAAGTTCGCCTGGACGGAGAAGCCTGTGTACGTCCGTCTGCCCAGCGGCACCTGGTGCATCGCCTCGATGCACTCCATGCCCCACCTGTCCGGCAGCATCTCCAACAATGACTTCGATGGCCACCTGTGCGTGCATTTCCCCCGCACGATGACCGAGTGCCAGCAGAACGATCCCAAGAACGGCGTGCGGCATCAGAACGATATCCGCAAGCACTGGCTGAAGATCACCGGCCAGGAGATCCCGTGGTAAGAAAAGCATAAGAAAGACCGCAGCGGGCATGAAAACCTGCTGCGGTCGCTTTTGTTATGGGAGGCTTACTTGTCAAAGAAGGTCGGCATACCGGCGTACATGATCAGCTCCACCGTGTTGCGGCTGTGGCCGCCGCTGCACTGGGTGTAGTACAGATTGCCGTCGCGGAAGTTCTCGCAGAAGACGAAGGTGTCCGTCAGGGCGCTCATGGCGTCGACCATGTCGTTCATGCCCTTGTAGGCGATGTCGCCTTCGCCGCCGCAGCCTGCGTAGATGAAGAAATCGTCCTTGGTGTAGCCGGCGGCTGCGACGCTGTCGGCCAGCTGCTGGGCGCTCAGGCTCCAGGAGGCGCCGGAGAAGGGCATGTAGTAGGCGATCTCATCCATGCAGTGGGCAAACACATTCCAGGTGCACATGCCGCCCATGGAGAAGCCGGCCATGGCGCGGTGCCTGCGGGAGGCGCGCAGCCCCTCCGGGGTCACGTCCTGGGCATAGGTGTTGTACTGGCTTTCGAAGGCGGGGATCAGGTAGTTCTTCAGCTCATACCAGAAATTGTCGGCGCCGAAGCCCTCGTCGTGCCCGGGAACCTTGAAGGTCGTCGCAACCACGATGGTGGGCTCGATGCGGCCCTTCTCGATCATCGCATCCAGCAGCAGCGAGGTGCTGGACAGGGTGCCCGGCCCCTTGAAGTACTCATTGTAGCTCTGGCCGCTGCCGTGCATCAGGTAGAACACATTGTAGCGGGTCTCCGCATCTGCAGCGTCGTAGCCGTAGGGCAGGTAGGCAAGCGCGCTCTTCCTGTACGCTTCGCCGTCCGGTGTCTGGGCGTCGTACATGAACATGACGATCTGTCCGCGCTGCTTCACGCCGGAGGTATAGCTGGGATCCTTCTCCACGTAGGTGTTGTCGGGGAATTCCATCTTGCGGCCGGGCGCCTCTGCAAAGGCGCAGCAGCCAAGAAGAAGGAACAGGACGGTCATGACGGCAATGATTTTTTTCATGGGCGGAGCTCCTCTCTGATTTTATGTACTTATAGTATACCGTTTTTACCCAGGGATTACAATGATATTCAGACGGAGAGATGGGACAAAACGATCCCTCCGAATAGACTGTTGGCTCAAAAATGGGCAAATGCCGGAAAACGCATGGGAAATTATTTGCGCGCGTGACGAATGCCCCTTCACTTTCGTCTAATAGGTGTAACGTTACAAGGCAGCCGGGCAGACCCCGGCAAGGAGGAACCGATGGACAAGGATTTCTTCGTACAGGAGCTGGAAGCCCACGGCGGTATGCTGTACCGCGTGGCCTATACCATCCTGCATGACGACGATGCGTGCCGCGATGCGCTGCAGGATGCAGCCCTCAAGGCATGGGAGAAGCGCCGCTCACTGCGGGAAACCCGGTATTTCCGCACATGGATCACGCGCATCCTCATCAATACGTGCTACGACACGGTCAAGAAGCGCCGCCGCATCGTATCCCTCGAGGAGATCCGCGAGCAGGCTTCGCCGCCGCCCGACCTGACGCTGTCCCTTGCGCTGGCCAGCTTGCCGGAAAAACTCCGGCTGCCGCTGGTGCTGTGCTATTCTGAGGGCATGAGCTATCAGGAGGCTGCGGATGCGCTGCATGTGCCCATGGCGACCGTGCGCGGGCGGATCCACCGCGCCAAAGGAGCCCTGAAAAAAGAATTGGACGAAAATCCTGATCGAAAGGAGCTGGATGCAGAATGAAGCGCGATATGGATAACCTGGATCTCCGTGCGGCCTTCCGTCCCATACCGGAGGATTGCCGTGCAGCGCTGATGGACGCCGCCCGCTCCGTCAAGGAGGAAAAGGAAATGAAGCGAGCATCCTTCCGCGTGGCGCTCATCGCTGCGCTGATCATCATGAGTCTGACTGTCGTGGCCTTTGCAGCCGGGAACATTTTGGGCTGGAGCGATTTCTATGGCCGGTGGCACAGCACGACCGGCGTGCCCGAGGGCGTCTACGAGCAGATGAAGGTGACAGAGGACTACTCCTGGCAGGTCGGCCCGCTGACCTTCACCGCTACCGAGCTGCTGACGGACGGACACATCGCCATCAGCGCCATCCATGTGCGCACCACTGATGGCAGCGCCGCGCTGATCAACGGCGAGAACGTCGCCGATCCTACTGATCCCATCCGCGCCAACGGCGAAAACGGCCGTGCCCATGCAGCCCGACTGGGCGTCTCCGAGGACGCTACCTGGCTGGAGGCGGCCCAGCAGCTGAACCTGCCTCTGTACCGTGTCAGCGCTGATCACAGCATGACCCATCCGCTCTATGAGGGCGACATGATGATCGACGTGCTCATCAACGAGGACGGCAGCCTGACCTACTACTGCATGTCCATGCTGAAGACCGACGAGGTGGGCGCGGAGCTGAATCTGCCCCTGTGCCTGGACGTGGCACTGGCTGACTCCACTACCGGCGAAACGACTCAGCGCTGGCGTGACTACGAGCAGACCGTCACCCTGCCTGTCTGCCCCGTACTGGAGCAGCGCTCCTATGTCCCCGACCGAGAGACTGTCATCGCCGGCCATAAGCTGGTGAAGGTGGAGGCCGTGCGCTACGTTACCGGCGCGTACCTGACCTTCACCTACGAGATGGGCTATGCGGACGTTCCTGAGAGCGCCTTCGAGCTGTACGAGCTGGAACTGTGCGACGCGGCCGGCGCTGAGCTGCCCGGCGGCATGAACCTGAGCGCGAAGCTGACCTTCTCCATCGAAATGGAGGAGATGATCGGTGTGGAAAAGCTGCCCGACGTCCTTACCCTGACCGATGCCGTGCTGCCCGAGACCATCTCCGGCGATGCGCCCGTGGTGCTGGTGGCGAAGTAAGCAACAAACAAACGACCTGCGCCGGGGAGGGATGCCTTCTCCGGCGCACCCCTGACTATGAATTATTCACTATTCATTAGCCCGGCGCAGCCGGACGACTTCACTATTCACTCCTGGTCGGAAAGAATGGGATGAAAGCGCGGAGAGCGGGAAAAGTGAAGAATGAAGAATGAATAGTGAATAATGAATAATGAATAGTGGAGGGGGAGAGGGACAACATGAAACGATGGCTTGCATTTGTTTTGGCGATGGGATTGTGGCTGCCCGTTCTCGCTTTGGCGGAGGCGCCCCTGCGCCTGCTGGGCATTGAAGAGAGCGCCGTCAACCGGGGGGACGACCCGGCCGTACGCTATGAGCAGGTGGACTTCGATATCTGGGGCGACCCGGTCGAGTGGATCACCGAGAAGGACGCGGATGTTGTGCATCTCAATGGGCGCGGCGTGGATTTGCGAAGCATCCTCAGCCAGCCGGAAATGTTCTGCGACCTGAGCGGCAGCGCGATCATCTGCGACCATGTCAGCCGGATGATGCCCTGGGCGCAGGAGCTGGTCACATCGCCTGACGGAAGCATCCGCGCCCTGCCGATGACGGGGAGTGTCCGCTGCTTCTCCGTCCGCCTGGACGGCTGGGCCGCGGCGGGCTTCACCGCGGCGGATATGCCGCAGAGCTATGAAGAGCTGCTGACCTTCCTTGAACGTTGGTGCGATCGGTTGGAGAACGAGCCGGCGCAGCCTGCCCGGGTCTGTGACCTGACCTACTGGAACACGGGTACAGCAAGCTGCAACCACGGCTATTGGCTGATGGAGCTGCTGATGACGAGCCATGCCCTGCAATGCCATTACGCGGGGCAACCGCTGTGCTTTGATACGCCGGAGTTCATTGAACTGGCCCGGCGTACCCGTGAGGTTGGGTGGCGGCTGTACGCGCTGGAGCCTCGCGGCAGCAAGGCGGAAAAGCTGCCGGTGCTGTTCCACAACGCGCTGAACATGGGCCGCCCGGGCAACGACGACCTTGACTATGAGCTATCCTGTGCTGTTCCGATGCGGCTGAGCAGCAATCAGCCGCCGCTGATGCTGGTGCAGACGGAGGTGCTCGTCATTCCGGCGGATACCCGGCAGCCGGAGCTGGCCCTGCGCTTCCTGGAAAATCGTGTGCAGCACATCCCGTGGTTCAGCGCGGCAGAGCTGTTTGTGGATTTCGCGCCGGGGGAGTATAAATATGAAGGCGGCTGGCCGGTGATGATCGGCGAAGGCTGGCTGGCGGAGTACCATGGCTGGGACGGCGTGTATCACTGCGCGACAAATGTGTTCGCCTCCAACCGACGGGGCGTGACCGGGTCGGAAAAATATCTGCTGCAATTCTTGAAAGGAGATCTCGCGCCTGTCGGCTTTGCGAAAAAACTCGATGTACTGGTGGAATGACACAGGCACGAACAGATTTGCAAAACAATGAAAAAAAGTCCCCGGCTGTCATGCAAAACCCCTTGACAGCCGGGGCGATTTTATGTATAATGACCTGGTGTCAATGAAAAGTCCTTGACGATGCCGGAAGGGAAGGGAATCCATGCGGGAAGAACGGATGGCGGACGAGGTTCGCCGCAAGGTCGAGATCGCGTGGCTGATGGCCTTCTACGGCGGGATGCTGACTGACAAGCAGCGTGAGGTGCTGAGCCTCCACTGCGAGGAGGATCTGTCCCTGGCGGAGATCGCCCAGGAGGCAGGGATCAGCCGACAGGGCGTGCATGACATGCTGAACCGCTCCGCACAGCGCCTCTTCGACATGGAGGAGAAGCTGGGGGCAGCAGCGCGCTTCCGCAGGATGAGCGAAGGGCTGGAACAGTGCCGGACGCTGCTCCGGGAGAAGCGCTACGACGAAGCCGAAAGCGTGATCGATACGCTCATCCGGCTCGATCAGGAGGAAAACAATGGCCTTTGAGGGCTTGACAGAAAAGCTGCAGGGCGCGCTGCGCAAGCTGGGCAGCAAGGGCAAGCTGACGGAGCAGAACGTCAAGGAGGGTATGCGAGAGGTTCGCATGGCGCTGCTTGAGGCGGACGTCAACTATGCCGTCGCAAAGGATTTCATCAAGAAGGTTACCGAGCGCTGCATCGGCGTGGAGATCGGCACGGGGCTGAATGCCTCCCAGCAGGTCATCAAGATCGTCAATGAAGAGATGACCGAGCTGATGGGCGGCACCAACGCCAAGCTGACCTGGTCCTCCAGCCCGCTGACGGTGTATATGCTCTGCGGTCTGCAGGGCGCCGGTAAGACCACCATGGCCGCCAAGCTGGCCGGCTGGCTGGTGAAGCAGGGCAAGAAGCCCATGCTGGCTGCCTGTGACATCTACCGCCCCGCAGCCATCAAGCAGCTGCAGACGGTGGGCGAGCAGGTCAAGGTGCCGGTCTATGAGCACGGCACGCAGGACCCGGTCAAAACCTCGCTGGAGGCTGTCGAGCGCGCCCGTTACCTGGGCCGCGACGTGCTGATCATCGATACCGCCGGCCGGCTGCACATCGATACCGAGCTGATGGACGAGCTGGCCCGCATCAAGGAGGCTGTCAAGCCCCAGGAGATTCTGCTGGTTGTCGACGCCATGACCGGTCAGGATGCGGTCAACGTTGCCCAGAGCTTCAATGAGAAGCTGAGCGTGGACGGCGTGATCCTCACCAAGCTGGACGGCGATACCCGCGGCGGCGCGGCCCTGTCCGTGCGCGCGGTGACGGGCAAGCCCATCAAGTTCTCCGGCATCGGCGAAAAGCTCACCGAGATCGAGGTCTTCCACCCCGACCGCATGGCCAGCCGAATCCTGGGCATGGGCGACGTGATGACCCTGATCGAGCAGGCCTCCGAGGCCTTCGATGAGAAGGATGCGGAGAAGATCGCCCGGAAGGGCCGCACCGGCGACCTGACCCTGGAGGACTTCCTGGATCAGATGCAGTCGATGAAGAAGATGGGCGGCATCAAGTCCATGCTGTCGATGCTGCCGGGCATGTCCGGCAAGGACATCGAGGTGGATGAAAACGCCATGAAGAAGCCCGAGGCCATCATCCGCTCCATGACCCCCCGGGAGCGTCGCAATCCCAAGCTTCTCAATGCCAGCCGCCGCAAGCGCATTGCTGCAGGCTCCGGCACCACCGTGCAGGACGTCAATCAGCTGATCCGTCAGTTTGAGAACGCCAAGGACATGATGAAGAAGATGACCAGCCAGATGAAGGCCGGTAAGATGGGTCGCCCCCGTATGCGTTTCCCCGGCTTCTGAGAAGCGGCGGCGCAGCAAAGGCCCCTCGCGGGCATGAATACGCGTGGTATCATATAGCAAGCGCTTATGATTTCCATATAGATCATTACCACACACAGATTTGAGGAGGAAACAACCATGGCAGTTAAGATTCGTCTGAAGAGGATGGGCATGAAGAAGAAGCCCTTCTACCGTGTTGTCGTCGCCGACATCCGCAGCCCCCGTGACGGCCGCTTCATCGAGGAGATCGGCTACTACAACCCCATGACTCAGCCCGCTGAGATCAAGGTCGACGGCGAGCGCGCCAAGTACTGGCTGACCTGCGGCGCCCAGCCCACCGACACCGTTCGCGTTCTGCTGAAGAAGACCGGCGTGATCGAGAAGTAAGGGGACTCCGTCCCGTTTCTTCTCAACGGAGGCCTGATCGTGCGAAGGTATGACCGGCTTTCGTTGTGCGCCAGTTGGGCAGAAAGGACAACCCATGCAAGAATTGCTCACCTTTGTGGCGAAGTCTCTGGTGGATCATCCCGACCAGGTCGTCGTTCGCGAAACCGAGGGCGAGGCTATCATCCTGGAACTCAGCGTTGCTGAGGAGGATATGGGCAAGGTCATCGGCAAGAACGGCCGCATCGCCAAGGCCATCCGCGCGGTGGTCAAGGCTGCAACCGCCAAGAACAGCAAGCCTGTTTACGTCGAGATCGTCGAGGACGACGAGTAAAGCCACACACAGGGCGCGGGAAGAAAATTTCCTGCGCCCTGTTTTCGAAAAAAGGAGATCCAGTACATGATCGAATATCTGATGATCGGCGAAGTGCTCAAGCCCCAGGGCATCAAGGGCGAGGTGAAGATCAAGCCCTATGCCGCCAACCACGATGATTTCCGCCGCTGGAAGACCCTGTACCTCAAGCAGGGGGAAAGCTATGCGCCCATCAGGGCGAAATGCTCCCGCGTGCACGACGGCTTTGTGTACATGGTGCTGGGGGAGGCTGCCTCCATGGAGGATGCGGAAATGCAGCGCGGCTGGCAGCTGTATATCGACCGGGCCCATGCCAACCGCCTGGAGGAGGATGAGGTTTACATCTCCGACCTCATCGGCTGCGAGGGCGTCGACGAGGAGGGCAGGTCCATCGGCGTGTTGCAGGATGTGCTGCAGCACGGCGTGGTGGATGTGTATGTTTTCAAGGCGAAGGGACGCTCCGTGATGGCGCCTGCGCTGAAGGCGGTTTTCCCCACCGTGGATGTGGCGGGAAAGCGCATCAGCGTCGTGCGCGAGCGGCTTGATGAGGTCGCTGTCTGGGAGGAATAAGATGAAGATCACGATCCTGACCATCTTCCCGGAGATGTTTGAAAGCGTGCTGAACTCGAGCATCCTGGGCCGTGCCCGGGAGCAGGGGCTGATCGAGGTCGAGTGCGTGGACATCCGCCCTTTTTCTGACCGCAAGCACAAGAACACCGATGATTACCCCTTCGGCGGCGGCGCGGGCATGGTGATGCTGGCCCAGCCCATCATGGACGCCATGGCCAGCGTGACCGGCGAGGGGTTCCGCGGCAGGCGTATCTACATGGGGCCCCGGGGCACGACGCTGACCACGCAGAAGGCCCGCGAGCTGGCGCAGGAGGAGCATCTGGTGCTGCTCTGCGGCCATTATGAGGGCGTGGATCAGCGGGCGCTGGACAGCTGCATCGACGAGGAGATCTCCATCGGCGATTACATCCTCACCGGCGGCGAGCTGGCGGCCATGGTGCTGACGGACTGCGTGGCCCGCTTCATCCCCGGCGTGCTGGGCAGCGCGGAGTCCCCGGAGGAGGAAAGCTTCTCCGACGGGCTGCTGGAGTATCCCCAGTACACCCGCCCCAGGGAGCTGAACGGGATGGAGGTGCCGGAGATCCTGCTTTCCGGCGATCATGCGAAGATCAAGGCATGGCGCAGGCAGGAGTCCCTCAGGGCGACCAAGCGCTTCCGCCCCGATCTGCTGGAAAAGGCCGACCTGACCGACAAGGAAAAAAAGCTCCTGGAGGAACTGTGATGTTTGTGCGCAAGCTGGTGGTCATCGTGGTGCCGCTGCTGCTGACGGCGCTGCTGTGCTGGGTATTTCCGCTGCTGGGCGGGCTGGGCTTCTGGTCGAACGTTCTGATGGGCGTCGGCCTGGGCGTTTGCCTGGCGCTGCTGCTGCCCCTTTCCGGCGCGTCCAGGCGCAAGGAGCCCTTTGCGGGGCTTCTCTGGGCGCCGTTGCTGCTGCTGTGCATCATTGTCACGGGGCAGTATCTTTCCAGCATCCAGATCGTGATCCCGGTGCTGGATATGTTCAGAACCAGCCACGGTTCGGTGGTACTGGTGGAATGCGCCTTTATCGGCTACATGGCGGTACAGGTGATCCGCACCAAAAAGTGACGGAAGGGGAAGAATTTGCTTTCCTGATCCGTTATGTGGGCAGAGGGGGCGGATATGTGCCCGCTCACCTGATACAAGGAGGCTGATTATATGAAGAAGATCCTGCTGATGCTGCTGGCGGCGCTGCTGCTGCTGACCCCTGCGCTGGCAGAGGAAACGCCTGCGGAGGTTCCGGCAGTTCCTGTGGCCATCCTGCCCCAGGGCGAAGGGCTGCTGATGATGACCGAAGCCATTGAGAAGGCGAATGCGTCCATGTCGATCCTGCCTGCGGACTGCCTGACCCGCGCGGAGCTCGTCCGCATGAGCGATGACAGCTGCCAGTGGATCGTGACCATCTTCGATCTGACCAACATGACCGACGGCTGGTGCATCGCGGTGGATGCGGCGAGCGGCGAGGTGCTTGCCACCGATACGACCCAGATCGGCTTCTTCCATACCGTCAATGAACGCTGGCAGAAGGCAAAGGGAGTGCAGGCCCTGTGGCCCCTGGAGGACAAGCTCCTCTACGATACCCTGTATACCATGCAGCCCAACTATGGTCTGCCCATGGACGGCGATCTGCCCCAGGGCGAGGCGCTGGTGAAGGCTATGGCGGCTGTGGGCGTTACAAGCGCTGCGGACTATCAGATCGGCTATGGCTACATCATGGGCATGGGCGACGGAAAGACCAACGGCGTATGGGAGGTCTGGTTCATGCAGGATCAGGAGATGATCTACAAGGTCAACCTCGATGCAGTGACGGGTGAGATCTACCTGATCGAGCCGGACGAGGAAGGCAACGGCTGATCCTGAACACGCATATCAGGCCCTGTTCATCCCCGGAAAGGGATGGGCGGGGCTTTTTGTATGCGAATCAGATGGCGGAAGGCGCATTCCCCTTTACGGAAGGGCTGCAGATGTGGTATAATAAACTGTATGACTATGCCGATGGAGTGCCTGTGATCTCCACCGGCGCGCGAAGGGAGCGAAACGCGCATTGAATCAGAGTAAATGGAGCAAGATCATCAGTGGCGTGGTGATCCTGGTCTCTTTGGGTGTAGTGCTGTATATCGCCTTCTCCAATCAGGAGCTGGCCAACGCATGGGACGTGCTGTTCACGCTGGATCCCCTCTGGCTGCTGGCGGCGGCGCTGTGCTACGCCGGTTATGTGTATTCGGAGGGTGCGGGCCTGTTTGCATTCCTGCGGATGGAGGGCTACCGGGTCAAGCTGTCCTCGGCTGCCCATTTCTCCTTTGCAGGCATGTTTTACGCCAACATCACCCCCTCGTCCACCGGCGGCCAGCCCATGCAGATCTACCTCATGGCCCAGCGCAATATCCCGGCGGGGATTGCCACCTCGGCGCTGACGGCCCGGTATTTCTTCAATCAGCTCAGCGTGGTGGCCCTCACCGGCCTGCTGTGGCTGCTGAACCGCGACTTTGCCGCCATGCAGCTGGGCCATGTGGCAGGATTGATCATCCTGGGCTGCGCGGTGAATTTCGCCTGCGTACCGATCATCGTGGCCATCATGCTCAACCGTAGATGGGTGGAGCGCGTGGCGCTGTGGGGCATCCGCTTCCTGGCAAAGCGCCGCATCTGCAAGCATCCGGAGAAGTGGGAGACGAAGGCGCTGGAGAGTATCGAGCACTTCCATACCTCGCTGTTCAACCTGGTCCGCCAGCCCCTGCATCTGCTGATCCAGCTGGTTTCCAGCGTGGTGGAGATGTTCTTCCTGATGCTGGTGCCGCTGATGGTGTACAAGGCCTTCGGCCTGAGCGGCACGCCGGTGATGCACATCCTCACGGTGGCCTTCATGCTCTTTGTATCCGCCAGCTACACGCCCCTGCCCGGCGCATCCGGTGCGCAGGAGGGCGGCTTCCTGGTGTATTTCAAGGGGATCTTTACCGACAGCACGCTGCCCCTGGCACTGCTGGTGTGGCGTTTTATGACCTATTACCTGTGCCTGCTGCTGGGCTGCGCGGATTCGGTGATTACCAGTCTGCGGGGCAAGCGCAAGCCCATCGACCGCGATGAAAGGATCAGTACATGAAGCAGCAGGTCAATGGCAACCTGACCGGCATCCGGGACAGCATTATCGACGCGCTGGCGTCCCTGTACAATTATGAGGTGGAGGACGGCGACTTCCTGCCCCGGGAGCTGATGCAGTTCCTCGCGAAGTTCTCATGCGCCCTGAACCGCGAAATCGCCGTGTACATCACCCGCGACGGCGAGGTGGTGGACGTCTCCGTAGGCACCGACCGGGACGTCGAACTGCGGGACTACCGCCTGCGCCGCAACGCCCAGCGCCTGAGCTGCGTGCGCTGCGTGCACACCCATCCCAACGGCGACGGCCGCCTGAGCGACGTGGATCTCAGCGCCCTGCGCGCCTTCCGCTACGACGCGATGGTCTCCGTGGGCTGCCTCAAGGGCGAGCCGACCTTCGTCCAGGCGGCCTTCCTGACGGAGAAGCAGAACATCCTCATGGATGAGCCCGTCCGCTGGTATAAGGTGCCGGACGGGGAGTGGAACCACCAGATCGAGGAGAGCGACCGCATCGTCGGCTGGGAGGACGAGCAGAAGAATCCCAACGTGAAGGAGCGCGCCGTCCTCATGGGCATCGAGAGCGAGGAGAGCCTGCAGGAGCTGGCCCGCCTGGCCGATACCGCCGGCGCGGAGGTCGTGGGCATGTTCCTGCAAAAGCGCGACAAGCCCGATACGGCCCTCTTTATCGGCAAAGGCCGCGCGGACGAGCTGACCCGCGAGTGCCAGGCCCTGGAAGCTGACGTCTGCATCTTTGACGAGGAGCTTACCGGCATCCAGATGCGCAACCTGGAGGACATGCTGCGCGTGAAGGTCGTCGACCGCACGACGCTGATCCTGGATATCTTCGCCCAGCGCGCCTCCAGCGCCGAGGGCAAGCTGCAGGTCGAGCTGGCCCAGCTGCAGTACCAGTCCACCCGCCTGATCGGCCAGGGTCTGGTGCTGTCCAGGCTTGCAGGCGGCATCGGCACCCGCGGCCCCGGCGAATCCAAGCTGGAGATGAGCCGCCGCCGCATCCGCGAGCGCATGACCGAGCTGCGCCGCCGTCTGGAGACGGTGGAAAAGCAGCGTGAGCTGCGCCGCAAGAACCGCGAAAAGAACGAGATCCCCGTGGTGGCCCTGGTGGGCTACACCAACGCGGGCAAGTCCACGCTGCTTAACAAGATGACCGGCAGCGACGTGTACGTGCAGGATCAGCTCTTCGCGACCCTGGACGCGGTCTCCCGCCGCATTGAAACGGCGGAGCACACGCCCTTCCTGCTGGTGGACACCGTCGGCTTCATCCGCAAGCTGCCCCACGCGCTGGTCAGCGCCTTCCGTTCTACGCTGGAGGAGGCTGCCCTGGCGGACGTGCTGCTGATCGTCAACGACGGCGCGTCGAGGGAAATGCACAAGCAGCACGACGCGGTGGAGCAGGTGCTGGAGGAGCTGGGCGCGACGGAGCAGCCCCGCATCGAAGTCATCAACAAGTGTGACCTGGGGTCCGCAGAGCCCTCCATCCCCGGCGCGGTGATGGTGAGCGCCAAGACCGGTGCGGGCCTCGATGAGCTGCACCGCCGCATCGCCGCCGAGCTCCAAAAAACTTATGCCCCGGTGACCTTCGTGCTGCCCTTTGCGCAGTACGGTCTGGTCAGCCAGATCCGCCCCCTGGGCCGCGTGGTCAATGAGGCCTATACCGACGAGGGCGTCGAGCTGACCATCGTCATCGGCAACGCCGACCGGGATCGCCTGGTGGCCAAGCACGGCAAGGGGATCATTAAGCAGTAATCAAAAAAGCAGCAGGGCTTTGCGGCTCTGCTGCTTTTGCGTTACATGGGAAGTCGTGCGGTGACTGCACCGTCCTCGTCCGTTCCGACGGGCGTAAAGCCGGCGTCGGTAAAGAGGTGAGCGGATGCGGCGTTCTCCGGGTGCCACTGGACATAGATGTGACCCGCCTCGCCGCAGGGGCGCGTACGGATGTAATCCAGCAGCGCCGCAACGGCGGCACGCCCATAGCCCTTGTGCTGATGGCGATAATCGATCATCAGCCGGTAGATTTCGTATGCCGGCAGGCTGTCATGGTCGCATTCCTGTTCGTAGGTAAGAAGGACGAAACCGACCATCGTCCCGCTTTCATACAGGCAAAAGGGGAGGCAACGGTAGTATGCCAACGCGTCCTCCGGGCAGGCGTCGGAATGGGCGTAGGCCTCGGCCAGACTGAAAATATTGGGGTTGACGTAACCGCGCTGTTCCGGCGCGACTTCCAGCGCGATGCAATCAAGCCAGTTGTTGTGGCAGATGGGGCGGAGTTCGATCATCTGACGATCCCCTCGCTGTTCCACTTCACTACGGTCCGGTACCCCAGCCTGGCGTACCAGTGCCCCACGGCGGTATAGTGGATCCAGCTCAGGTCGTAGCCCTCCTCCTTGAAGATGGCGGTGGCCAGCTGGATCATGCGCAGACCGATGCCCTGCTTGCGGTAGGCGGGGATGGTGCCCACGCAGCCCGGCGCGCCGATTTTGAGCCCCTGGTATTCGCCGAAGTCATCCAGCAGGCAGAAGCTGACTACCTTCTCGCCGTCAAAGGCGCAAAACACGCGGTCTCCGGGGTTGTAGAAGGGCACCCAGCTGTCGTCCACCTCGGCGACGGCGGCCTTCAGGGTGGCAAAATCCCCGGCAAAAAGGCCGTAGGTGATGTGCTCCGGCACGGGGATGTCCAGCGCCTGGGGGTCGTAATCGGCCAAAGCCAGCACCTGCTCATCGAAGATGTGCTCCGGCGGCAGGGAACGGATGTGGGGCTGGTTGAAAAAGTCAGGCTGAATGTGGGTGAAAACGTCGGCGTAGTTGAGGTTCATGCTCATTCTCCTTTTGCAAAGTTGATTGCCAGCTTGTCGAAGAGATCCTCCAGCACAAAATGACTGTTGATGGTGTGGTAGATGCGGATCTTCCTTTCCGGCAGCTCGCGGACGTAGTTCGTGTCGGCGTCGATGAGCCAGGCGCTTTCCCACCAGGAACGGCCCGCGCAGTCGTCGATCACCACGGCCACGCTGGGGTTGTCGCCCAAAGACCAGCTTTCGCCGGCGGTCCAGCCCGCATGGGGGCCGTTGTTGTACTCGTCCATCTGGCGCAGCAGGTACGCGCCCACCTCCCCGCAGGGCGCAACGCGCCTTTGCAGCGTGGCGAGGCTCACGCGGATGTGGGCGTAGCCGCTGGCGGGAATCTGCCAGAGGGGGACGCTGGTCTTCTCCAGGATGCAGTTGATGGCGTCGGGATCATTGCCCCAGTTGAACTCGCGGAAATCGGTGTGATGCTCCCGATAGCCCCGTCCGCCGATGGTGACGATGGTCATCCGCGCGGCGATGTCCGGTGCAGCGGCAAGGGCGGCGGCAGCGGTGCTCACAGCACCCATGCACAACACGAAGAGCTTGCGCGGATCATCTTTGCGGGCCTCGTCGATGATGCGCTGCGCGCCTTCGCTGATTTCTCCGGCAACCTTCGGCCAGACCTGTCCGCACAGCACGGGTACGTCCGATTTCATCAGCCCCAGCAGCTTCTGTGCAGCGGCAAAGGAGCGCTCCATGGAGCCCTCGCACATGAAATGCTCGGCGACAACGGCCCTCACGTCCAGCTTGGGCGACAGCAGCGCATGGGCGATGGCGAAGGGATCGTCTGCCTCGCAGGCCGCGTCTGTGGACACGATGACGCGCACACGCTTGGCTTCGGGGACGGTGAACTGGTACTTCATGGGAGAAGCCTCCTACAGCAACTCCCCGACGAAACCGCCGGGGAGAAATGGGTTATCAGGTTGAAAGGGGACGAAGGCCCTCACTCCATTGCCGCAGAATCCGGCTCGGGGGTCGGGGTGGCGAAGAGCTCCAGGTGGGTGTAGTTGTCCTGGGCGAGGTACACGCCCTCCCCAGCCTCCGGTGCGGGGGTGGTGACGGCCAGCATAATGGGGGCGTCCACGCTGCCGGGGCGGGCGAAGACCAGCGTCAGCTGTATCCAGCTGTACTCATTGTCCCGGAACTGGTTGGGGAAGTAGGCGAAATAGGCCCGGGGCTGGCTGCTTTGCAGGGTAGAGGCCTGCTCGTCAAAGCCGTTGGCAGGGGCGGCGCAGATGCTGTTTGCATAAAGCTCGGTGATCTCCATCGCCAGCTCCATGCTCATGGCGGTGGGGCTGGCTGCATGGATGCAGGCCGCAGCAACGGCGGCGAAATGCTTCACTTCCTCCCTCTGGAGCTGAGGGGCGGGGATGCCGGTGCTGTCGGGGCTGTAGTGCACCTTTACCGGCATCCGCAGCTGCATGGTGTGGAGGCCTTCACCGGTCATGGTGAAGTACATCTCTGCCGGCATGGTAAAATCGGCAAAGGGATCATCCGGCATCTCCACGCCGTTCATGCCCAGGCTGGCGAAGGTGGAGTACATTTCGTACCGCATGTCGATCACGCCGGCATTCTGCTCGGCCAGGGCGGCATTGGCGGCGGCGACAAAGTCCATCAGCTGCGTCTGTCCGGCGGTAGGGGAGGCGGGCCATTCGATCTCCGCCGCGGCAGCGCAGGTCATCATCAGGAACAGGAGCAGCAGGGCTGCAAGCTTTTTCATGGATGGTTCTCCTTATTTGGCGGCCTCGCGCAGCTCCAGGAACTTTGCGATCAGCTCCACCGCGCCTTCGACGCCCAGCACGCCGGTATCGACCACCAGGTCATAGTTGTCCACATCGCCCCAGGTGGCGGTGGCGTAGTAATTGTAGTAGGAGGCGCGCTGCTTGTCAGCCTTGCGGATGCGCTCCTCGGCCTTGTCCTCCTCCACGCCGTAGTACTTGACCGCGCGGGCGACCTTGCTGGGCATATCCGCCTTGACAAAGACGCTCACGGCATCAGGATCCTGCCGCAGCACATAATCGGCGCAGCGGCCGACGATCACGCAGGAGCCCTCCTCCGCCAGCTTGCGGATGGCGTCGAACTGCGCCAGGAAGATGCGGTGATTCAGCGGCATATCCATATAGAAATTACCGCTGCCAACATGGTGCTGCATACCCGTCACCAGGCTGAAGAGCAGCGAGCGGGTGGGCTTTTCGTCATGATCCTCCAGGATCTCCTCGCAGATGCCGCTCTGCTTGGCGGCCTCGGACAGCAGCTCCTTGTCATAGAAGGGGACGCCCAGCTTTTCTGCCAGCAGACGGCCCACATAACGGCCGCCGGAGCCAAACTGTCTGCCGATGGTGATGATACACTTCTTTGCCATAAAACGAACCTCCTTATATATGGATCGGTAAGCTTACACATGTTCTCTGTGTTTTCAGTATACCACAGATTCCTGCGGACGGCAATGCTTTTCTTGTCGGCAGCTTCCGGCGCGGGTTCTCCTGCCCAAACCGCAAAAAAACCGGAGAGTTACCGTAATTGGTTGAAATTTCGACGGGGATGCCATTGACAATGGGGGCGCATTTTGTTACAATTCATTTTAACCATAAAACATTCATGTGATTGGTGAGGAGGATTTACGCTCATGCTTCAGAAGGTTGTGCGGGAAGGTCTCACTTTTGACGATGTGCTGCTGGTGCCTGCCCGCAGCGAGGTTCTGCCCAAGGACGTTGATCTGTCCATTCAGCTGACCCCTGTGATCAAGCTGAACATTCCCCTGATGTCCGCTGCGATGGATACCGTGACCGACGCCCGCATGGCGATCGCCATGGCGCGCGAGGGCGGTCTGGGCATCATCCACAAGAATATGTCGATCGCCGATCAGGCGGCTCAGGTTGATAAGGTGAAGCGCTCCGAGCATGGCGTGATCACCGATCCCTTCTTCCTTGCGCCCCATAACCTGATCCAGGATGCGGAGAACCTGATGGCCCGCTACAAGATCTCCGGCGTGCCGATCTGCGAAGGCGGCAAGCTGGTGGGCATCCTCACCAACCGCGATCTGCGCTTTGTGACGGATTACAGCCGTCCCATCCACGAGTTCATGACCAGCAAGAACCTGATCACCGCCCCCGTGGGCACCTCCCTGGAGGAGGCCAAGATGATCCTGGCCAAGCACCGCATCGAGAAGCTGCCCATCGTGGACGAGAACGGCGGCCTGCGCGGTCTGATCACCATCAAGGATATTGAGAAGTCCACCAAGTATCCGAACTCTGCCAAGGATTCCAACGGCCGTCTGCTGTGCGGCGCGGCTGTCGGCGTGACCGGCGACGTGTTCGACCGTATCGACGCCCTGCTGGACGCCAAGGTGGACGTCATCTCCATCGACACTGCCCACGGCCACTCCGTCGGCGTGCTCAAGCAGGTGGAGGCCATCCGTAACCGCTATCCCAACATCCAGCTGTTCGCCGGCAACGTGGCCACCGCCGGCGCGACCCATGACCTCATCGCCGCGGGCGTTGACTGCGTCAAGGTCGGTATCGGCCCCGGCTCCATCTGCACCACCCGCGTGGTCGCCGGTATCGGCGTGCCCCAGGTGACCGCTGTGGCGGATTGTGCTGAGGAAGCCGACAAGCACGGCATCCGCGTCATCGCGGACGGCGGCATCAAGTACTCCGGCGATATCGTCAAGGCGCTGGCTGCCGGCGGCTCCGCCGTTATGCTGGGCTCCATGCTGGCCGGTACGGAGGAAGCTCCCGGCGCGACCGAGATCTACCAGGGCCGCTCCTTCAAGGTGTACCGCGGCATGGGTTCCCTGGCTGCGATGGAGGCTGGCTCCAAGGATCGTTACTTCCAGGCGGAGAGCAAGAAGTTCGTGCCCGAAGGCGTCGAGGGCCGCGTGCCCTACAAGGGCGTCCTGTCCGAGACTATCTTCCAGATGATCGGCGGCCTGCGTGCCGGCATGGGCTACTGCGGCGCACACACCATCGACTATCTGCGCCAGAATGCCGAGTTCATCAAGATCACCGGCGCTGGCCTGGCGGAGAGCCATCCCCATGATATCTCCATCACCAAGGAAGCCCCCAACTACTCCCGCAATTCCTGATCAATATGCCTCCGGCTCAGATGGGCCGGAGGTTTTTCTTGTGCAGCGGCTGTGGATATGTTATGATGAAAGCGGAGGTGAAGCACGTGACGGAGGAGATGCGCAAGCAGCGCCTGGCGGAGGCTACGAAGGCGCTGGACGAGGTGCAGCAGGCGATGTACGAGGCGCTCAGGCCGATGGGCTTCCGCAAGCATGGTCGGGTATTCCACCGCTTTGTGGATGGGGACGTTTCACAGGTGATCGAGCTCCAGCGCGGCCAGGCGTACCGGGAGGAGACGCACCTGTTCTGGGTCAGCGTGGGTATCCGCGTGCCGGAATGCCAGCTGCGCACCTTTGCGCCAGTGGCGGACGGGAAGCGCTTCTATCACGAATGGCAGTGCAACCTGCGCTGGACGGTAGGGGAGCGAAGCAAGAAGCAGAATGGCTCCTACAACCTGCGCAAGCCTGTGGAGCCGATCATTGCGGACATCCTCGCACGGCTGACGAGCTCCGTGCTGCCCATGTTCGATGTGCTCAGCAGCCGCGATGCAATTCTGGCAAAGCGCATGGATTACCCGCAGCTATGGCCAATGCATCATCTGCTGGACAGCGCGCTGATCGCAGGCCGCCGGGGCGACATTGCCCGCGCGACGGAGCTGCTGCTGGCCCACGGCTGTGAGGCGGAGGGGGCGGATTTCGCTGCCCGCTATCCCGATGCAAAGGCGGAACCTGAAGCCTGCCTGACGGCGCTGACGGCGCGGTTCAGCATCAGCCTGGAATAAAGCGAACCCCGGGGGCGTGCGGCATGGCAGCCTCCGGGGTTTCATTCATTCCAGCCCAAGCTGGAAGCGGTTCTTCTCGATATAGAACGCCTGATGCCCGTCGACGCTCACCGCGTCGTGCAGCACGCCATAGCTGTGCAGGGCGACGGTGTGCACCGTGCCGTCCACATCGGTAAAGGTGTAGATGGTGTGGGGCGCTTCAGTGGCGGGATCATCCTCCGGCAGCAGCCCGGAGGTGAGCACGGTGATCAGCCGTTCGTATGCGGCCTGGAAGGCGGCGTAGTCGCAGGGCTCGCCGTTTCGGGTGACCGTGACGTCGTAGACGACATTGCCTGCCTCGTCGGTCACCAGGTCGTTATTGGGGGCCACCTGCTCAGTACGGGTGAGGGCATAGGCGGTCACCGTGCCGTTTTCCTCAATGGTCAGGGCGGCGAGGTTCCCCAGGGCGGTCAGCACGGGGTAGCGCGTCATGCTGCTGCGGGGATCGATCTCCAGGAACACCCCCATGGTGAAGTGGCTGCTGACGTAGATGCTGCCGTCGTGAAGCACATAGTCCACCAGTTCGCTGCGAGCGCCGCCGATGGTGAAAATGCAGGTGCTCTCGGGCCACTCCTGGGTGGTGAAGGCGCCCTCCGCGTCCGTTATGCCGATGACGCCGGGGGCCATGTGCAGCTCGATGGTCAGGCGGGGCGCATCAAAGCCGTATTGCGCCAGGTTCTCCGGGGTGGCGGGGGCCACATAGGCCCCCAGACGCAGATTCGCGGCGTTGGAGAGCAGGCTCTCCATGGCGGATGCGTCAGCGGGATAGACAAAGGGCTCGGTGACCTGCCAGCGGTCAAGGGCGTCATCGTCGGTGATGTCTCCCTGCAGCGTCCACTGCGCCCGGATGCTGCCGTCGCCGCTGCGCAGGGTGATGCGGTCCATGCGGGCCTTGTGGAGGATGGGCTGCGTCACATCCCGGAGGGATTCCTGGCTGACGAAAAGCGCCTCCATTGCCCCGACGCCGAGGCCGAAAAGCCGTTCATCCCCGTCAATGGTCATGTAATACCAGGCTGTGGTATGTGAAGCACGGCTGCCGACCCGCAGAGTCACGGTGCTGCCGTCGGTATAGGTGATGTTGGCAACGTCGGGTTCGGCCAGGCCGAAGTCTGCAAGATGGGTTGTATATTCTGCCGGATCAAGGGAGAGGACTTCCTCGCAGTCGATGATGCGGGCGGCATCCAGCAGCCTGGCAGAGGTGGTTTCCGAGAGGGTGAAGCCCTCCGCCCCCTGCAGGGTCAGCAGGCCGGGAGAGGTTTGCGCCAGGGTGAAGGGCGCCTCTCCGTAATGGGTGATGGTGATGGAGGCGACCTCCCCGGCTGCGTGGGTGTGCAGGGTCTGTGCGGTGCTGGCAGGCGCCTGGGGAAGGGCGGGCTCCTTATGCAGGAGGCTGGTGATCGTCAATGCTGCAGCCAGCACGAGCGCGGCGGCCAGCAGCAGGAGCAGCCGGGCATGTCCTGAGGCAGCACGCTTCTTTTTCGGTATGGTCTGCATGGCTTACAGATGCCTCCTTGGGTAGAGGATCACGAGTGCTGCGGCCAGAATCGCCAGCGGCAGCATGACCAGCATGACGCTGCCCATGGACAGCGCATCAGCGGACAGGCGCGGGCGGAAAGCTTCCTTGGGGGCGATGCTCACATCGGTGGAATCGCTGCCGGAAAGGAAGTCCATCACTTCCAGGATGAAGGCGCGGGAGAAGGCGCTGCTGTGGGAGGTCTCGCTGATCAGCATGTCCGTGGAGCCCAGGGCCACGGCGCGGCTGACGTCGCCCGTATCGGAGAAGCGGAAGGCCTCCAGGCCCAGCGCGAAGGGACCGGTGGGGTCATCAGGCTGCTGGGCAAGGCTGCGGCTATTGCCGTAGACGTCGTGCAGGTAGGCCTGCTGACCGGAATACAGGATCGGGCTCGTCTGCGCATTGCCGCTGAAACCCTCCGGCGTCTGGAAGGCACGGGCCTGGGACATGTATAGCCGGGTCACATTGCCGAGCATCAGATCCAGGGTGATCTCGCCGGGCTCCAGGGCGGCATACAGGTTATAGCGGTACGCGCCGTCATAGGAGCCGGGCTCGTTGCTGGAAGCCAGCACCATGCCCTCCAGCGGGGTGAAGCCGTACAGCTGCATCAGCTCCCGGTAGTTGGGCATTCCCAGAGGAAGCTCATCGGAGCCGGTCAGCGGATCGTAGGCGGAGGCGGCGAAGAGGATGCTGCCGCCCGCGTCAATGAAGGAGGCCAGCTCGGTCAGTTCGGCGCTTGTCAGGTCGGACTCCTGGGGGGCGAGGAAGATCACGGTATCCTCCGGCTTCAGCTCGATCTGGTTCAGCGCGGCGTAGCGTACCTCGTAGTGGCTGTCCAACAGCAGCTCGTTCAGGTATGCAGCGGCATCGGCAGTCACCTCGCCGTGGCCCTGAAGCATGTACACCACAGGGATCGTCTCCTGGGTGACGTAGGAGATGGCCGCGGTGATCTCCCTTTCGTAATTGACGGAGGTGATGTTGTAGCTGCCGCTCTCCACATCCACGGAGATGCCGACAAAGTCCGTCAGGACGCGGAAACGCCCGGTGCTCTCGCAGGTGACGATCAGGCTGTTGGCCGTCACCTCATTGCCGGAGGCGCTTCCCTGAAAGCGGGTGGTGAACTGGGGGTTGAGGCTCAGGGGAGCCTGCTCCCATGTGACGAGGGCCGAGCCTGCGCAGTAGCGGTTCAGCAGCTCGAACATCTGCAGATCCTCCTGCCCGCGTTCAAACAGGGCATAGATGTGCACGGGCGTATCCAATGCCTCCAGCACCTCTGCCGTTACGTCGGAGTAGGTGGTCATGCTGTTGAAGGAGAAGTCCATGCGCCAGCCGCCCCGTTCCTCCAGGGCGGTGAAAAGGCCGTTGAGGGCCACGAGCGCCGCGAGGCACAGGCAGAGGATCAGCGTGGACATGCCGCCGTAGCGCATGCGGGGATTTTTCCAGAAGCGGAGGTCGATCTTTTTCATCATCATGCCCCCCTGTAGCGCCGGCTGTCCAGCAGATGGATCGTCAGGGCGATAAAAGCGGCGATGAAGCTGATGAAGTATCCGATGCCCGCGAAGGACAGCTGCCCCATCAGGAAGGCTTCGCCTCTTGCGTACAGGCTGAAGAAGGACAGCACGTCCCGCAGGAATTCACCGGTCACGGCGGCCTCCAGCATGTCCAGCATCCACAGCAGCAGATTTGCGCCAAAGGCCATGACGGCGGCCGTCACCTGATTGCCCGCGCAGCCGGAGAGGAAGAGATCCAGCGCGATGAAGGCGCAGCCCTGCAGGATGAAGCCGATGTAGCTGACGGCCAGCTCGCCGGGGTATACCTTGCCGTAGAGGGCGACGATCAGCACGAAGAGCAGCGTGAGACCCACGGTCATCAGCATGACGGTAACGGCGGCAAAGAATTTGCCCAATACTACCCCCGGCAGAGAAACCGGGCTGGTCAGCAGCAGCTGATCGGTGCGCTTCTGCCGCTCCTCGGCCAGCAAACGCATCGTCAGCACGGGGCAAAGCAGCATCCACAGGTAGCTCATCATGCCGATGAAGGTCGGCAGATCGGATGAGCGGGCCTGCATGATGCTCTGATAAAACATGACTGAGGAGAGCAGCAGAAACACGCCCATGAACACATAGCCCACGGGGGTGAAGAAATAACCCTGAAGCTCCCGCTTCCAGATGGAACGCAATCAGATCACCCTATCCTTGATATCATGTGTGTTATGCCTGGGCGTCGCCTGCGGTCAGGCGCAGGAAGGCCTCCTCCAGGGAGTCCCGCTCCTGCGTGAGCATCCGCAGGGGGGCGTTCAGGCCGCACAGGAGGTTGAAAAGCTGTGTCTGCGGGTCGGGGGAGGCGGCAGGGCTGCATTCCAGCTCCACCTCGGTCACGCCCGGAGCGGAGGACGGCAGCGTCCTGACCCGCTGCACGCAGGGCAGGGACTTCAGCGCCGGCAGCAGCGTTTTCTGCTCCAGGGCGATGGAGGCCCGCAGGCGCATGGCGCCCTCGGTCTCAGTGAGGGCAGTCATGTCCGCCTCCCGGATCATCCGGCCCTGATGGAGGATGATGACCCGCTGGCAGAGCTGCTGCACTTCGGGCAGCATGTGGGAGGAAAAGAGGATCGTGTGCTTCTTGCCCAGCGCCCGGATCAGCTGGCGGATCTCCACGACCTGCCGGGGATCCAGGCCCACGGTGGGCTCGTCCAGCACCAGCACAGGGGGCGCGCCGCACAGGGCCTGGGCGATGCCGACGCGCTGCCGGTAGCCCTTGGAGAGATGGCCGATCAGCCGTCCGGCGACCTCCGTCAGCCCGCAGGTCGCCATCACCTCCGCCACATGGCTGCGGATGGCCTTGCGCTGCACCTCCTTCAGCTCGCAGACGAAGGCGAGGTAAGACCGCACAGTCATTTCATCATAGAGCGGCGGCTTCTCCGGCAGATAACCGATGCTGCGCTTGCATTCCCGGGCGTGGGTCAGCATATCCATGCCATTGATCAGCACCTGGCCGGAGGTGGGCGGCAGATAGCCGGTGAGGATGTTGAGGGTCGTGGTCTTTCCGGCCCCGTTTTGCCCCAGGAGACCTACGATCTGCCCCTCAGGCGCAGTAAAGGAAAGCCCGGACACCGCTTCCACCGTGCCGTAGCGCTTGGTGATCTCTCTGAGCTCGATCATGGATATCCCTCCATTCATACACGCTTTCATTATAGCAGAAAGTGTGCTGCAATGTATGAACAAAGTGTAAATCTCCGCATAAAGAAAGCAGCAAGCTTGAAGCCTGCTGCGAAGCGTGTCGAAAACGCTGCTTATGCCATTTTCAGTCGGTAGCCGTGCTTGTAGACGGTTTCAATGCAGGAGGGGCCAAGCTTGCGGCGCAGGCGCTGCACATGCACGTCCACCGTGCGGGTCTCGCCGATGCCCTGGTAGCCCCAGGCGGTGCGCAGCAGCTCCTCGCGGCTCAGGGCGGCGTCGGGGGACTGCATCAGCGCGTGCAGCAGCGCAAATTCCTGTGCGGTAAGGATCAGGTGCTCGCCGTCCAGCGTGGCCTCGCGGCGCTCCGTGTCCAGCTTTAGCGGGCCGATGGTCAGCAGCCGGGTAGTCTCTGTCAGCAGCTCTGTTACGGTGTGGCGGAGGCCCACGGCGTCAAAGGGCGTCGGCAGCACGCTACAGCAGCCCTGATAAAGGGCGTGCAGGTGCTGGGCGTTGCCCGCATCGGCGGTGATGAAAAGCACGGGCCAGCCCTTCTCCTCCAGCGCATGAAGGAGGGTGATGCTTTCCGTCCAGGGCAGGCGTGCGTTGAGGAGCGTCAGCAGCCGCTGGCTGCCCTGCACCGCCTCGGCGCTCTCGCTTACGCGGGTGATGACGCGGCAGGCGTGCCCGTCCTCCGCAAGGGCCTCTCTCATCTGGTAACCGGTGTAGATATCGGGGTCGATAATCAGGATATCAGCCATAGTAATTCTCACCTCATTGCTTGAAGCGACCGGTCGTGTGTCGCGGGCGGAGCGTCGGCATAAGCGCCGAAGCCCCTGCATAGCTCGTATACGGTATCTTCAGCCGTCGACCGGAGCCGGAAGGGGGAAGCCTGCCGGCTCATCAGCTGTTCACTATATCAGACGAACGAGGGGAGAATTTCATTTCAAACGGATTCATTTTTGTGAGAATGATACAAAAAAAGAAGCGGACATTGCATCCGCTTCTGTGAAAAATGGCTGTTTCTCCGCTTTCAGACGCGGAAAATGTTGGCGACCATCAGATCATGGTGCACGATGTGCAGCAGTTCCCCCTCCTGGAAGTCGGGGAAGGTCTTCTCGCAGTCGAAGTAGAACAGGCGCTCATAATTGCGGCCCTTGCCATCCACGTCCCGGCAGGTCAGCGCGCGGCAGGCGACGCCGTCCACCATGTTCACATCCTCGCTCAGAGCGATGAAGGGCAGGGTGGTCTCCCGTACGCGGCCGTGCAGGGCGTTGGTCAGGAAATTGCGGTAGCAGATGATCGGCTTCAGCGCCAGATCATAGGCGGCGATCAGGATCACGCCGATTAGGATGGTGCACAGGGTAGTGACCCACTCCAGGCGGACCGCCGGCAGCAGCGACCAGATCAGCACCGCCAGCAGCACCAGGCAGGGCGCGCCGATGATGATCGTCCGTTTGCGCAACTGGACCGTGATATTGTCCAGATCCTGCTGAACATAAATGGAGGAGGGCGCCTCCTGAGGGGTTGCGGTTCTGTTCTGACTCATGTTGCCAGCTCCTTTGCATATGCTTCCTGTTAATCATACGACAGGAATGTGAATTATGCAAGAACAAAGTTTGCGGAATTTCCGGCGGATGTATGTTGTCAGGTCGTGTCGGATATGGTACAATAGAAAAGTATTGACTGAAATATGCGTGCCGGGCGCGCAGGAAGGGAGTGCCATGGTTTGAAACGTATGCGCGAGCAGTCAATGCTCACGACCCTGACAAGCCTCTATGGATATATCTATTGCATGATGGCCGCGCAGGCCTTGACCGGGGTGCCCATTTACGGCGGCGCGCTGTTCATGTGCGGGCAGGTGGCGGCGGTGTTCGGCCAGGCCTTCAGCCCCAGGACGAAGCGCTATCTGCCCCCGAAGCTGCAGCCCTGGCGCTGGGTGCTGCTGGTGCTGATGCTCCTGCTGAGCCTCTTCCTGGTCATCCTCTATCCGCTGACGCTGAAAAGCCCGCATATGTGGCTGATGTTTGCGCTGGTGCTCTCCATGCAGCTGCGGGATATCGTGTGCCTGCGGCTGGTGCGGCTGAACATCACCGGTCGCCTGGCGGAAAGGCGCTTCCTGGTATATGCGGGGCTGTGGCATATCGCAGCGGCGGGAACCGTGTTGGCAGTCCTGCTGTCCAGCCTGGAGGTTTTCCTGGCGCTGTCCCTCCTGGGCGGATACATCCTCTGCAGCCTGGTGGCCTATTACAACCTGCTCAAGCAGCGGGATCGCATGGTCAGCCTGGCGGCCAAGGAGGACGCCGAAGCCGAGCCCGTCGGCCTCACGGTACGCAAAGCCAATGCGTACGCCGTGTTTGAAAAGCTCTCCACCCTGATCATGGCGGCGATGGAGATGACGCTGATCGTCATGTATACCTATCTTGCCGCCACTGCCGAACAGATCCTGATCCGTATGGCCATGGCGGTGCTGACTACGCTGGTATCCGGTGAGATGGCTGAATGGCTGCTGAAATGGCGGCAGGAAAAGAACAAGGGCGACCATAATAACCTGATGCTGGTGGGCCTGGCGATGTGGCTGGCAGGGCTATGGGTGTTCAGCCAGCGGCTAAGCCAGGGCACGCCCGACCTGACGATCACCTATGTGTGCCTGGCGCTATGCTCGGTGGGCAGCGCGCTGTGCACAGCCTGCCTGGAGGGCCTGGAGCGGACGATGGTTGCCGTGGCGCGCTTCGCTGCCGGAGACGATGTATCCGGCTACCATCACATGCGTGCTGCCGGCCGGGAGATCGCAACGCTGTTGGGGCAGATGCTGGCCCTGGCGGCCCTGACGGCCCTGTGCTTCCTCACCGGCGGGCAGGAATTGCCTGAAACGATCGCTGACCTGACGGCGCATTTCAAGCCGGTCATGGTGGTGCCGGCCCTGCTGGTGGTGTTCCTGGCGCTCCTCTTTGCGCTGCGCTATCCCATCAGTGGGCGTTATTCGGATAAGATCCTCCGCTTCCTGCACATCCGCGAGAGCGGCGGCGAGAATCCCGCACTGGAAAAGCAGCTGGAGTCCGTGGTCATCCAGCGCCACACCCAGCCCTGGCTGATCCGGGCGCTGATGGCTTTGATCCGCCCGGCCTTCCGCCACACCCTCAAGGACGCGGATCATGTTGTGCCGGATGAAAGCAACCCCATCGTGTTCCTGTGCAATCACGGCGAGGTGTACGGCCCGGTGGCGGGGATGCTCTTTTGTCCGGTGCCGGTGCGCTCCTGGAGCATCAGCGACATGATGATCGATCCCAAAGAGGTGGCGGAGTATTCCTACAAGTACACCTTCTCCCAGATCAAGTGGCTGGGGCCGCTGCGCTGGCCGGTGGCCCGCATCCTGGGCTATGTTTCCGTGTGGGGTATGACGAAGCTGGAGGCCGTGCCGGTCTACCGCAACAAGCCCCGGGAGCTGATGGTCACCTTCCGCAAATCGGTGGAGGCGATGCAGGCCGGGGATAATCTGCTGATCTTCCCGGAGAACCCGGACGCCGACCCCGATGCGCCCGGCTACGAGGACGGCCGCCCGGGCGAGCTGTTCCGCGGCTTCCCGATGCTGGCGCAGGTGTATTACAACAAGACAGGCAAGCGCTGCCGTTTCCTGCCGATGCTGGCCCACAAGGGGATGCGCACCCTCTCCTTCGGTACGGAGATCGTCTATGACCCGGATGCGTCTCCCATTGACGAGCGCGACCGCATCGTCGAGGAGGCCTCCCGCCAGATGCAGGCGCTCTTCGAAAGGGAAGAGGCGCTCTTCCAAAAGAAAAAGGACAAGTGAAAATGCGGCCCCGACGGATGCTGAATCCGCCGGGGCTTTTGCGTGCAGGAAAACCGAATAAAAAATTTTGCATTATCTTTGGGAACGGCAGGAGAGAGAAAAAACGAATTAGACAGTAACGCAAAAAACGTTAGGAGGTTTCCCTATGCGTAAACTGGTTTCCCTGTTCCTGGCGCTGTGTCTGATGTGCGCGGCGGTGCCTGCGTTTGCTGAAATGCAGGAAGTGAAGATCGGCAGTGTTACCTTCCAAATTCCTGCCGAACAAGAAGTGGTGAATATGACGGAAACAACCGCGACATACGATGGCCCCTTTGGTACTATCCATCTGGTTGCCTGGACGATTGAGGATGACATGATCGAATCACTCATGAAGGCGTGTGAAGAAGTGGGCGAAGAGCTCACATACCATAAGGCTGTCGTTGAGGTGGGCGAGATGTTTGGCGGCGGTTTTGATCCAACTCATGCAGTAGCGGGATTGGCCGAAGAAGAGCAAATTGGTATGCTGAACGGCATCCCGGTCATGAGCACAAAATGGGGGTTTATGCAGCCGGTAGCATTCTATGCTCAAGCCTATCGGGGCATGTACTACTCAGTGTTTGTAACCAGCGAATCCTTGGATAAAAAAATGCTGGAAGAGACCGCTAAAATGATCATGCTTACCATCCGTCTGGATGACGTCTCCGAGGAGGATATGATTGCTGATCACATGTCTGCCACGGAGGAGATGGAGGCTGCTGCTCCTGAGGCGGACGTGACCGCTGATGACCAGGCCGATTCCCAGTCCGACGCCCAGGCTGACTACGTCATCATCACTGCCGACAGCGGCAAGATCCGCACCGAGGCCAGCATCTCCGGCGGCCTGATCAAGACGGCCTACAAGGGCGAAACCTACGAGCTGATCGAGGAGAGCGGCGACTGGTACGTCATCGACGTGGACGGCCGCACCGGCTACCTCCACAGCGGCGTAGCAGAGATCCAGTAAGGGAAGGTGAGTCCCCGGCAGCACTGCTGCCGGGGACTTTCTCATGCCTGTAAAATCCACAATTTCCCTCTGATGAAGGCAGGAGTTATGAGGGTAAAAGACGAATTAGTATCAATATCAGCAATTATGAGGAGGTTTTCCCAATGCGCAGAATGCTTATGCTGCTTGTGGCGGTGCTTATGCTGTTCAGCGTGCTGCCTGCCGCGGCAGAAACAAACGTAACTCTGGTGGAGACAAAGCATTATGATTTTGTTCTGGCGCCTATCTACTTTGACAGGTATTATACGACGGAATACTCCTGGCGGGTTACGCCGGATATGGAGCAGCCGGATTCAGAAATCAGCTTTGTGTCGGTGATCGGAAACGGCAAAGTTGATATGTGGGGTTATCTGATGACCATTGCGACCGATGCAGACAGCGCGGATCAGATGAAGGGCTATCAGACCATGATGGATTCCCGCTTCAAGTATACGGTTGTCGAGAATGGGATCGCTGCAGATGCGCTTGCACCCGAAAAGATCGATTTGGGTATGGCAGATGGCGGACAGGTTGTGATTGCCTGTGCCGATAATGCGGCCGGGCAGCCGACGTTGGTCTGCACCCATGCCGGGGACGGGCGTGTGTTTGGCCTTGTGCTGCACACCATGGCTATGGATGTGGAAGAACCCATGCTCGATCTGATCAAGCTGATTGCCATTTCTGCGTGTCCTGCGGACATGAATGAGGAGGAACAGCAGGCGTGGTGGAAGGAGCATAAGCTGAATGGTGAAGAACCGCTGCCTTATGTAGAACCTGTGCCGCTGGTGGCTATTACAGCGGACAGAGTCACCATCCGCACGGCGCCGGATATTTCGGCAGACAAGATACAGTTTGCATATAAGGATGAGACCTATAAGCATATCAGAGACCAAGGCGACTTCTATGTTATTGATGTGGAAGGCAGGGAAGGTTACGTTCATCAGGGTGTTTGCGAGTTCATTCCTGTTGAGTAAGGTTCGTCCCCGGCAGCACTGCTGCCGGGGACTTTCTCATGCCTGATATTCCATATGGCACACGCCATCGAAGTCGATCCAGCGGAAGCACCCGTCTTCCAGCGTCATGCAGCCATGCCAGCTGTTTTCCTTGGGGATGGAAACGCTGCCGGGGTTGAGGATGGTCACATCCTCGCGGCGCTCGCACAGGGGCACATGGGTGTGGCCGTGCAGGAGGATGTCGCCCGGCGTCAACGGCGGCAGGTGCGCGCCATGGTAGATGTGCCCGTGGGTGCAGTAGACGAGGCGATCGCCAACGGGGAGCACCGCATAATCCGCCAGGATGGGGAAGGGCAGCACCATCTGATCCACCTCGGTGTCGCAGTTGCCGCGCACGCACAGGATGCGATCCTTCAGCGGACTCAGCAGCGCGATGACCTCCTTGGGGGCGTATTCGCAGGGCAGATCATTGCGGGGGCCGTGGTAGAGGATATCCCCCAGCAGCAGGAGCCGATCGGCTTTCTCGCGGGCAAAGGTATCCAGCAGGAGGCGGGTATAGTGGGCAGAACCGTGCAGGTCAGAGGCAATGAGCCATTTCATGTGTCATCATCCTTTCGGAGCGGCTGTGCGGCATATCAGAGAAAGCCGCGGGAGGGGGAGGCTTTGACCGTGGATCACTGGAATGCCTCTGCCAGCATGTTGAGGAAGGCTTCGGCCTCAACGGGCACTGCATCCGCAGGCAGCGTGAGCGGCGCGGGCTGCGCATTGAGCTCCAGCACGGGGCCGGCTACCAGCTCGCCGTCCATCACGGCGTAGAGGGTCGCGTTCAGCACCGTTTCGCCGTCGGTGAGGATCAGCTTGTAGGCCGGCGTTCCGTTGACTGCCAGCACGTAGACGAGCTGATCATCGCGCTCTGCTTCCTCTGCGTACAGCCGGTATTCGTCATCCAGGCGCAGGGTCAGGCCGTCCTCGTCAGCCTGGAGGTGCAGGCCGGAATCCTCCAGGCCCTCCAGGTAGGCGGTCAGCAGCTCGTCCATGTCGTTATAGGTCAGGGCAAAGCTGGCGGCGTCAAAGCGGCGCAGGCTGTCGAAGAGATAACCGGTCAGCGTCATGCCGTCATCGAGTTCAGTGTAGTCAAAGCCAAAGAGGGAGGTATCCAGGTTGATGTTCTCCTCGTCGAAATGGGCGTCTGCAAAGAATTCGGGCGTGTACAGGGAGAGGTGGTATACGTAGTTTTCATCCTCGTGGAAGCGCAGGTTGACGGGGCCGACCTTCAGCTCCATGTACTGCTCCTCATCGGAGAATCCCGCGCGGATCGCGTTGGTGTCGGTGGTCAGATGCCACTCCAGATCGTAGTCCTCCGCGTAGCTCAGGCTGATCGTGCGGAACAGGCCCAGGATCATGTCGCTGCTGTTCAGGGTCAGCGTCAGCGCATCGTCCGCATAGCTGTAGCTGAAGGTGGAATACCAGGGGAGATACCGATCCTCATGGGCAAGGGTAAAGGTGCCGAAGACGTCGCGGGAATTGTGGGTGCTGCCGGTCAGCGTATAGTTGCCCAGATAACCGCTGAAGGACGCAGTCCGGGTGCGGAGATTCTCCCTGATCTCCAGCTTGCCGGTGACTGCGGGCAGCCGGATCAGGTTCTCCTCGAAGGCGGAGACCAGCATGTCGGTGGTGAGCTGCCGGGCCAGATCGGCGTCAGCAAGCGCGATCCATGTGCGGTACTTGTCCAGCAGGCGATTGATCACGTTTGCGTTGGTGCGCAGATAGTCTGCCATGCCGGTGTTGAGGTCATGCGCCAGCACAGCCGTATCCAGTGTGAAGGTCGTTGCGTATACACGGTCGCCCAGGGCGTCGCTGAGGTCTTCCTGGGTGCAGCTGAAGGCCTCCGGGGAGATCTGGGCAAGGGCGTGGCTGAGCATATCCGCGATAAAGGTAAAATCGCGGGAGTTGAACTCGTAAAGCGTGCCGTCGGGGGCGGTAAAGGTGAAGGCCAGCGCATCGTTGCCGGCAGTGAGGAGCAGCGTTGCCTCGCCCAGGCTGCAGGAGAGCATGAGCTGGCCGCCCAGGATACGCGCCTGGAGCTGACAGGTCAGCTGGGTATCCAGCTCGTCGAGGCCCAGCTCGGGCCATGCCTCAGCCAGCTGAGCAGCGGTGACCCGCTCGCCGAACAGATAGGGGCTATACTTGGCCAGCAGGGCGTCGGCGATTTCGGCGTGCTTCGCCAGCACCTGCGGCACGATGGTGTGCAGCTCGTCGCCCAGGCGATCCACATCCGCATGTAGCACCAGGCCGCCGCCCAGGAACGTCATGCTGAAGGCTTGGCGGGGAAGCTGATCGATGGTCTCCTGCAAGAGCGTCAGCAGGGCGAGGAGATCCTCCTCCGTTGGGGTAGGGATGCTGGGAGCGCTGCTCATCAGCAGTGCCATCAGCTCCCGCAGGGAAGCTGCATATACGGCGTCGCCGTTTTGCAGATAAACCGTGGTGTCGGTAGCGATGACCTTCACCGCATCAGCCTCATGGAGGCCTTCCTCGGCGGAATGATCGCAGGGGGCGTCAAATGTCAGGTAATAGACCGGCTCGCCGGTTGCCGCATTGCCCCAGCCGAGGCTGTAGACAGGGCCATCGGGGATCCGCAGGGTCATGGAGAGCGGGGGCTGCTCCTCGGCCTGCGCCAGCGGGCAGCAGAAAAGCAGCATGGCAAGCAGCACGGCAAATAGCCTGGCAGTGAACGTACGCATATGAAACCCTCCTTTTCAGTCCATGACCACATTATACCATTGTATCCCAGGCTGCGCAAGGACGGAAATGCACAGAAAAAGGCGCCCCAATCACAGAAAAAAGCCGCCCCTCTGTGCGGGAGGGGACGGCTGTGTGCTTTGATGCTTTGCTTTTGATGTGTGCAGGTGTAAACGTAACGATGATGCCCGGTGGGCGATCAATGGATCCTATTCAGGTGCGGCTGATTACAGGATCTCCAGGATGACCATCTCGGCAGCGTCGCCGCGACGGGGTCCCAGCTTGTAGATGCGGGTGTAGCCGCCCTTACGATCCTGGTGCTTACGGCCGATCTCGAACAGCTTCTCGATCACGGGGTACTTCACGTCCTTGGTGCGGGCGCGGTACTCAGCCTTATTCTCGTCAGCCAGCTTCTCCTCAGGCATGTTGTAGAGGTAGGCCAGCATCATACGACGAGCGTGCAGCTTGGAGGGAGCGTCGTTCTTGACGGTCTCGGTCACCAGCTGACCCTTGTCGTTGTGGAATTCCTTGGTCACTTCGACGGTGTTGTCGCATTCCTTGGCAGCCAGAGTGATCAGGCGCTCGGCAACGCGGCGGACTTCCTTGGCCTTGGCTTCGGTCGTCTCGATCTTACCGTACTTAATCAGATTGGTCGTCAGGCCACGCAGCAGCGCCTTGCGCTGATCGGCCGTGCGACCCAGTTTGCGCTGGTAAGCCATGGGGTATTTCCTCCTATCATGGGTGGGCGGCAGGGGCTGCCAGCCTCTGCACTTTTAACGCCCCGTCTTATTCATCATTCGGTCGCAGGGCGAGGCCCAGCTCCTGCAGCTTCTGCTCGACTTCTTCCAGAGACTTGCGGCCCAGGTTGCGGACCTTCATCATGTCCTCCTGGTTGCGCTGAACCAGCTCAGCCACGCTGTTGATGCCCGCGCGCTTCAGACAGTTGTAAGCACGGACGGACAGCTCCAGCTCCTCGATGGTCATCTCCAGGACCTTGCCCTTGTTGTCCTCTTCAGGCTGCACCATGTTCACGGGCATCACCTGATCGGTGAGGCTCACGAACTGGGTCAGGTGCTCGGACAGGATCTTCGCGGCGCAGCTGATGGCCTCTTCGGGCTTCAGGGTGCCGTTGGTCCACACCTCCAGGGTCAGGCGGTCGAAGTCGTTGGACTGGCCGACGCGCTTGTCTTCCACGGTGTAGTTCACCTTGTGGATGGGGGTGAAGATGGAGTCCATGGGGATGACGCCGATGGGCATCGTGATGTCACGGGCCTTGTTCTTGTCCGCGCTGACGTAGCCGCGGCCGCGCTCCAGGCGCAGCGTCATCTGCAGATGCGCGTCCTCGTTCAGCGTAGCGATGTGCATATCGGGATTGATGATCTCGATCTCATCATCGATCTTGATGTCGGCAGCGGTCAGCTCACAGGGGCCGATCTTGTCGACAATCACGGACTTGGGGCCGTCAGTATACATCTTGACAGCCAGACCCTTCAGGTTCAGGATGATCTCAGTCACGTCCTCCTTCACGCCGGGGACGGTGGAGAACTCATGCTGCACGCCCTCGATATGCACCGAGGACACAGCCGCGCCAGGCAGAGAAGACAGCAGGACGCGGCGGAGAGAGTTGCCCAGGGTGTGACCAAAGCCACGCTCCAGCGGCTCGACGACAAACTTGCCGTACTTGCCGTTTTCGCCAACTTCGACACACTCGACCTTTGCCTTTTCGATTTCTACGGCCATTTTTGATACCCTCCTTGCTCAGGTTCGGAGTGAAGGGATGTTCTTGCGGGAGAGGGGATGCTTCCTCGCCCATCCTCCCGCAACACCCTTCATTAACGGGAGTAGAACTCGACGATCATGCTCATCTGAGGCTCGAAGTCGACGTCCTCGCGGGCGGGGAGCGCAACGACCTTGCCGGTCAGATTGGGGGCGTCAAAGGTCAGCCACTTGGGGGTCACAACAGAGGTGCCCTCGCGCAGGCCCTTGAACAGCTCGGACTCAGCGCTCTTCTGGCGCAGGGTGATAACGTCGCCCACCTTCACGGAGTAGGAGGGGATGTCCACCTTCTGGCCATTGACGCGGATGTGGCCGTGCACCACGATCTGACGGGCGGCACGACGGGTCTTGCCCAGGCCCAGGCGGTACACGACGTTGTCCAGGCGCTGCTCCAGCAGCTGCAGCATGTTGTCGCCGGTGATGCCCTTCATGTTGGTGGCCTTGGTGTAGTACTTCTCGAACTGCTTCTCCAGCACGCCGTAGATGAACTTCACCTTCTGCTTTTCCTTCAGCTGGGCGCCGTACTGGGAGACCTTCTTGCGGCGGTTGCCGCCGGGGTTACGGGTAGACTTCTTATTGCCATAGCCCATGGTAGCAGGGGAAATGTCGAAAGAGCGGCACTTCCGAGCAACGGGCTGCTTGTTGATAGCCATGTTTCAATGTCCTCCTTCGTTCTGCTTACACGCGACGGCGCTTGGGCGGACGGCAGCCATTGTGGGGGATGGGCGTCACGTCCTTGATCATGCTCACATCCAGACCGGCGGCCTGCAGGGAGCGGATCGCAGCCTCACGGCCGGAGCCGGGGCCCTTGACATACACTTCGACCGTCTTCAGGCCGTACTCCATCGCGGCCTTGGCAGCGGTCTCAGCAGCGGTCTGCGCAGCGAAGGGGGTAGACTTCTTGCTGCCACGGAAGCCCAGGCCGCCAGCGGAGGCCCAGGACAGGGCGTTGCCCTGAGTGTCAGTGATGGTGACGATGGTATTGTTGAAAGAAGAGGAGATGTGCGCAGCGCCGCGCTCGACAAGCTTGCGCTCCTTGCGCTTGCGGACAACCTTCTTGAGGTTCTTGGACTTAGGAGCCATTGTTAAATCCCTCCGTTAATTCTGCGGGCTCAGCAAATTACTTGCCGGCCTTCTTCTTACCGGCAATGGTCTTCGCGGGACCCTTGCGAGTACGGGCGTTGTTCTTGGTGTTCTGACCGCGGACGGGCAGACCACGGCGATGACGAACGCCACGGTAGCAGCCGATCTCCATCAGGCGCTTGATGTTCAGCGCCACTTCACGACGGAGGTCACCTTCGACCTTCAGGTTGTGCTCGATGTAATCGCGCAGCTTGCTGATGTCGGTCTCGGAGAGATCCTTCACGCGAGTGTCGGGGTTGATGCCCACTTCTGCCAGCATCTTCTGAGAGGTCTTCAGACCGATGCCGTAGATGTAGGTCAGGCCGTACTCCACTCGCTTTTCACGGGGCAGGTCCACACCTGAAATGCGTGCCATGTGTTAATTGCACCTCCAAATTTTTGGCCTCACCGGTCTCCCGGTGCGGGCTTCCTTGCGGCTTGGCGCCGCGTAATGTGTTCATGCCGGATTTCTCCCGCATGATGAAGCAGCGGACTGGGTATGCGCGATCTGGAGCAACCCACTCCAGAGGGACGTAACTTTCGTCCGCACCCTCGGTGCCGTCGCCTGGTGAAAGCAGGCGCACAGCAACGCCGTCCCCCCGCATGTTGGAAGGCTGCGAACGGACAGCGTTTCATGTCAGCAGCTTAGAAGACGTAAACCCATTTGGTGGAACATGTGCTGATTTTCATCTGCACATGCAGCCGCCCACCGGCCGGGCCAGTTGCTAACCAGCTAATTTTATCATGAACCAATACAAATTGCAAGCACTTTCAAAGAAAAAGTCCCCGGGCGGACGAAAGAAAGAATGGAGAAAATGTGGAGAGAAAATTGTGCAAACTGAACAAACGGGCGCGGCGGTTTGCCTTGTCAAACCGGAGGGCGATGTGATACAATAAGCCTGTATGATGTGTACGAGAGGAGAAGGGGAATGATCAGCCTTCCGGCAGGCGCAGCCTTTGTGCTTGAGCGCCTTGGAGAAAATGGATACAGCGCCTATGTTGTTGGCGGCTGCGTGCGGGATTCCCTTCTGGGGCTGGCGCCAAAGGACTGGGATGTGTGCACCGGCGCGCTGCCGGAGGAGATGCAGCGGGTTTTTGCCGACCAGCATGTGATCGAAACCGGGCTGAAGCACGGCACGCTGACGGTGATGCACGATCATCAGCCCTATGAGGTGACCACCTTCCGGGTGGACGGCGCATATACGGATCACCGCCATCCGGATGAGGTGCGGTTCGTGACGGACGTGGTGGACGACCTGTCCCGGCGGGATTTCACGGTCAACGCGATGGCGTGGCATCCGCAGACGGGGCTGGTGGACGCATTCGGCGGCCAGGAGGATCTGAAGGCCGGGGTGATCCGCTGCGTCGGGGAGCCGGAAAAACGCTTCGGCGAGGACGCGCTGCGCATCATGCGGGCGCTGCGCTTTGCATCGGTGTACGGGTTTGAGATTGAGGAAAACACGGCCCTTGCAGTGCATCGCATGAAGGATACCCTTCGCAATGTCGCGGCAGAGCGCATCCGCGTGGAGCTGGCCAAGCTCCTTTGCGGCAGGGGCGCAGGGCAGATCCTGCGCAGCTACAGCGACGTGATCTTCGCCATCCTGCCCCGCCTTGCGCCGATGCAGGGCTTTGACCAGCGCACGCCCTACCATGCCTATGACGTTTGGGAGCATACGATCCGCGCGCTGGAAAACGCACCGGCCAATGAAGTGCTTCGCCTGACGATGCTGCTGCATGACAGCGGTAAGCCTGCGGCCTTTACCCTGGATGAAAACGGGGTGGGACATGCCTGGGGGCATCAGAAGCTTTCTGCCGGCATTGCGGAGGAGATCCTGCAGTACCTGCGGGTGGACAACGCGACCCGGGATCGGGTGCTGCAGCTGGTGGAGTGCCACGACTGGCCCCTGTCCACCGAGAGGACGCTCCTCAAGCGTCGCCTGAACAAATTCGGCGAGGAAGCGCTCTTCCAGCTGATCGACGTGCAGCGGGCAGATAACCTGGGCAAGGGAACGCAGCCTGCCGGGGAGATCGAAAACCGGTTTGAAGAGATCCGTCGGGCCCTGACGGCGCTGATCGCCGAACGCCCCTGCGTGACGCTCAAGGACATGGCCGTCAATGGCCGGGATCTGATGGCGGAGGGCATTGCCTCCGGCAAGGCACTGGGGGAAACGCTGAACTGGCTGCTGGGAGAGGTGCTGAACGAACGGCTGCCCAACGAGCGGGACGTGCTGCTGCGTGCGGCCCGTGCACACCGTGCAGAAGCGGATGCGTAATATATAATGTAGAATTCTTTGGGAGGCGTATCCATTTTGATGGAAAAGATGGCAAGAAAGCTGCTGCGCCCCGGCGAATCGCCCAAGGATCAGGCGGTGCGCAAGCGGCTGGGGATGCTGGGCTCCGGCGTCGGCGTGGGCGTCAATGCCCTGCTGGTGGCGGTGAAGCTCTTTGTGGGCTCGGTCACGGGCTCTGTGGCCGTGGTGGCGGATGCGATCAACAACCTGTCGGATGCGGCGGGCGGCGTGGTATCGCTGGTCAGTATGCGCATGGCCCAGAAGCCGGTGGACAGGGAGCACCCCTTCGGCCACGGGCGCGCGGAGTATCTGGGCGCCCTGGCGGTGGGCGTGCTGATCCTCGTCATGGGCGTGGAGATGCTCCTGACCGGCCTGCGCAGTATTGTTGATCCTGCGCCGCTGTCACTGAATGTGCTGACCTTCGTGCTGCTGGTGCTGTCCGTGCTGGTCAAGGGCGGGCTGTACCTGTTCTATAACGGCGTGGGCCGGCTGATCGACTTCTCCTCCCTGATTGCGGCGGCGAAGGACTCCCTGTCCGACATGCTGGCGACTGCGGCGGTGGCGGTGTCCACCGTCGCCGGGATGATCTGGGACGTCCCCATCGACGGTGTGATGGGCGCGCTGGTGGCGCTGCTGGTGCTCAAGGCCGGCTTCGAGGTGGTCCGGGAAATGCTGGACAATCTCCTGGGCGGCAGGCCCGATCCGGAACTGGGCCGGGAGATCATCCGGCGGCTCCTGACCTATGAGGACATCTTGGGCACCCATGATCTGCTCATCCACGATTACGGCCCGGGCCGCTGCTTTGCCTCCGTCCATGCGGAGGTGCCGGCCCAGGGGGATATCCTTCACCTGCACGAGACCATTGACCGGGCCGAGCATGAGATCGGCGAGGCGCTGGGCGTGCCGCTGTGCATCCACATGGATCCCATCGTTTCCGGCGATGAAAAGACGGATGCGGCCATCGCTCACCTCAGCACGGCCCTCCGGGGGATGAACAAGGAGCTGATGCTCCACGATCTGCGCATGGTGCCCGGCGAAAACCGCACCAACCTGGTCTTCGATGTGGTGATCCCTGCGGGCTACAAGGAAACCCAAAAAGTGACTGAAATGCTCAGCGCCGCAGCCAGGGAGCTGGATGAGCGGTATGTGTGCGTGATCCACTTCGATATCGACTACTATCATGAATAAAGGAAGCATCCCCCAGCCAATGCGGCCGGGGGATGCGCTGCGTTATCGGACCATTTACCAGGGGAAGGGCCAGCTGGACAGGCATTCCACCGGCACCCAGCCGCGGCGGTCTTCGCCCACGGCGTAATCGTGGTAGTGGATCTGCGCCCAGATCTGCTCTCCGCGCTCCTCGTAATTGTAGATCACGGCGCGGCTGCCCTTGTAGAGCATACTCACCTTGTACATCTTGTACTCTTCGCCAGGGCCGAAGTAGACGCGCTGATCGTAGAGCACCTCGCGGGCGTCGCCCTCATCGTTTTCAGTGGGGACGAGGTCGGGGTCGATGTCCACACGGTTGTCGGGGGTGTAGGCGCGCATCCATTCGTCGCGGTACTGGAACTCCAGTTGGAACCACCACAGCTCATTCTCCACATCCCAGGACTTGCTGACGACATTGACGTATGTGCCCTTGTCGAAGAAGGAGCCGGGCTCGTCGTAGTCGTTGCTGGGGCCGGAACGGGTAGCGGCGGTCTTGAGCAGACGCGCCTCAACGCCGATGGAGGGGTACTTATCGGTGGGCAGGGTCGTGGTGTCAGTTGCCTGCGGCACCGGCGTGATCAGCTGCACTAGGGGCGTCTTGGTGGGCTGGGGCGTGATGACCGTGACGTTGCGGGTCGGGGTGGGGGTGATGACGGTCACATGGCGGGTCGGGGTCGGAGTGATCCACTCCACATAGGGGGTGGGGGAGGGCGTGATGTACTCCACATAGGGGCGGGGCGTCGCGGTGGCGCGGGTGTAGGGCGTGGGCGTGGCATGGCTGCCGCTGGCCACGATGATATCCGTGATGGTGGCGCCGGTGCGGCCGTAGCCCTGGGTGGCGGACTCGATGGTCAGCTCGATGCGCACGACGCTATTGACGGCCTCGGGCAGCAGGATGCGCTGATAGCCGTTGTACCAGGCGGCGGAGTAGGTCGCCGGGCGGAAGGAATCGGACATGCGGTACCGGTAGGTGACGCTGCTGGTGGTGTAGCGATTGGCGCTGTAAACCAGCGTCACGGCGATCACGTCCGGACGGTCGTAGTGGTTGTAGTAATTCTGGCTGTAGCAATGGCCGTTGCGCACCCAGATCTCGCCCACCGTGGCGCTGTACAGGTTGATCGTCAGATCAGCGCCGTAGGAGGAGGACTTGGTCCAGGTGGTGGCGGTGCTGCCGTCCGTCAGGGTGGTGACGGCGCCGTTTGCATCGGTGATCGAGGCAATGTACACCTGGTTCGCGGGGCCTTCGGCTGCGCTGGCGGCTGTCAGGCACAGGCACAGCAGTGCCAGCACCAGCAGCGGGAACAGGCGGACTTTCTTCATCAAGATCAGCATCCTTTCTCTCACGGGCGCTCCGGCAGGCGCGGCCCGGAATCTACGCAGGGCGTTTTCATCCATAATAACGATCCTCACTGGTATTTTCTTCACGCAATCAGCCAATTCCTTCATTTTTTCTTGAATTATCATGCGGAATTTGTGTTTTTGCTCTTTTCAAAATGGGAAATCCGTTGTACAATAGAAAGCAGAAATAGTACTGTGTAGGCGAGAAAACGCGTCAAAACGTGTAAGGGCTTACACAATCAAGGAGGGAATCCCCATGGAGCTTCGTACTGCATCCTCTCCCCGTGACGTAAAGCACTATGATACCAAGCGTCTGCGTGAGGAGTTCCTGATCGACGATCTTTTCAAGGCCGATGATATCAAGCTGGTATACAGCCACATCGACCGCATCATCACCGGCAGCGCGGTTCCGGTGAAGGGCACGCTGTCCCTGGCGGCGGGCGATGAGCTGCGGGCGGAATATTTCCTGCAGCGCCGCGAGCTGGGCGTGATCAACATCGGCGGCGAGGGCACGGTGACTGTGGACGGCACGGTGTACACCCTGCGCCACCGCGACGGCCTCTACGTTGGCCGCGGCAGCAAGGATGTTGTGTTTGCCTCCAGCGATCCTGCCAATCCGGCGAAGTTCTACCTGAACTCCTGCCCTGCGCACACCGCCTACCCGACGGTGTATATTCGTCCTGAGGACTGCGTGTTCCAAGAGCTGGGCAGCCTGGAGAAGGCAAACCACCGCACCATCCGCAAGTACATCCTGCCCGGCCAGGTGAAGTCCTGCCAGCTGGTGATGGGTATGACCAAGCTGGAGCCCGGCTCCGTGTGGAACACCATGCCCAGTCACACCCATGACCGCCGCATGGAGGTCTACCTGTACTTCGACCTGCCTGAGGACGGCTTTGTGATGCACTTCATGGGCGAGGGCAATGAGACCCGCCACATCATCATGCGTAACGAGCAGGCGGTCATCAGCCCCTCCTGGTCCATCCATTCCGGCTGCGGCACCCAGGCCTATACCTTTATCTGGGGCATGTGCGGCGAGAATCAGGATTTTGACGACATGGACGGCATTGCCATGCAGGATCTGCTGTAAGCGATTTCAAAATAGAAACATAATCAACAGGAGGTAAGAACCCATGAACAATATGTTCTCTCTGGAAGGCAAGGTCGCCCTGGTGACCGGCGCGTCCTACGGCATCGGCTTCGCCATCGCCAAGGCCATGGCCAAGGCCGGCGCTACCATCTGCTTCAACGACCTCAAGCAGGAGTTCGTCGACAAGGGTCTGGCGGCTTACGAGGCTGAGGGCATCAAGGCTCACGGCTATGTCTGCAACGTCTGCGATGAGGAGGGCGTCAATGCCCTGGTCAAGCAGATCGAAGAGGAAGTCGGCGTGATCGATATCCTGGTCAACAACGCGGGCATCATCAAGCGCATCCCCATGTGCGAGATGAGCGCGGCGGACTTCCGCCAGGTCATCGACGTTGACCTGAACGCTCCCTTCATCTGCGCCAAGGCCGTCATCCCCTCCATGATCAAGAAGGGACACGGCAAGATCATCAACATCTGCTCCATGATGTCCGAGCTGGGCCGCGAGACCGTGTCTGCCTACGCTGCGGCCAAGGGCGGCCTCAAGATGCTGACCAAGAACATCTGCTCCGAGTACGGCCACTATAACATCCAGTGCAACGGCATTGGCCCGGGTTACATTGAGACGCCTCAGACTGCGCCCCTGCGTGAGATCCAGCCCGATGGCAGCCGTCATCCCTTTGACCTGTTCCTGATGGGCAAGACCCCCGCTGAGCGTTGGGGTCAGCCGGACGAGCTGGGCGGCCCCGCCGTGTTCCTGGCCTCCGACGCCTCCAACTTCGTCAACGGCCACATCCTGTATGTGGATGGCGGCATCCTGGCGTACTTCGGCAAGCAGCCCTGACGGTCTCGTGAAAATGCTGCGGCATTTTCACGAAAGGGTTTGCACTCAGTCGCTGGTCGCTGCGCTCCCGGCCGCTCCTTCGCGTAAGGAATGTTTTTCGCAAAG
>JAFQEB010000123.1 GCA_017399225.1 Clostridia bacterium
CGGTGCCTTCTCCGGCAAGGATCCCACGAAGGTGGACCGCTCTGCCGCCTACGCGGCCCGTCACGTGGCGAAGAACATCGTCGCCGCCGGCCTAGCCAAGCAGTGCGAGATCCAGCTGGCATACGCCATCGGCGTGGCCCAGCCCGTGAGCCTGTGCGTGGACACCAAGGGCACCGGCGTGGTGGCGGACGACGTGCTGAGCGCCGCAGTGGCCAAGGTTTTCGACCTGCGCCCCAACGCCATCATCGAGCGCCTGCAGCTGCGCCGCCCCATCTACCGCGCCAACTGCAACTACGGCCACTTCGGCAAGGAAAACATGCCCTGGGAGCAGACCGATTTCGTGGATGCTCTGAAGGCCGCTGTCAACAAGTAAAAAACGAACCGGGATGCTCCGCACAGAGCACCCCGGTTTTCTTATTCTTCGGACTTCTTTTCGCCCTTCAGGCGGGCCTTGGCTTCCTCAACGGTCTCACCGTCACGGGTCAGGTACTGGTCGACGAATTTGTCTTCGACCTTCGTGTAAGCGCCCACGACGGTTTCCTCGACCTTCTTGTAGCCGCCGACAACCGCGCCCTCAACCTTCTTATAACCATCGACCACCGCTTCGGCGATCTTCTGATTTGCCTTTACAATCTTTGACTTTGCCATTTTATCATATCCTTTCTCATCAAAAAGCATGTTCAGCCCCAGCAGGAATACCAGGATGCACACTGCACTGCCGGTACAGATATTGAGGATGAGCGCCGCCTCCGCCGTCATATCTCCGTCAAAGGAAACCAGCATGGAGCGCTGCATCGTCAACAGTGACGCCAGCGCACTGGCCAGGGTGATGTTGCGGATGGTGCGCGTCAAGGGCGTGCCGCTCTGGTGGGCCTGCACGGTGTGGACGATGGCCATCGTCATCTTCCAGAAGGTATAGATGGCGATGGTCAGCATGATGACGATGCCATGGGGAACGGCGTTATTCTCCGCCAGGCTGATGGCAGTCGCGCCGCCCATCACCAGGGCCAGGACCATCAGCATACCGCCGCACAGCCGCATCACGAACCGCTCGGAGGCGTGCCGGCGCTCCGTCAGTACCGCGCCGAAGCGCATCACCCCCAGCAGGATGTAATACGCTGCCATCACCAGCAGCCACACGGAGCCCTCCAGTATGCCCAGCACCACATGCCCAGCCCCGTAGAGCAGATTGACGGTCAGGGTCGCCGCCGCGCCGGTTACGATCCGGAAACGGCGATCGTCCTGCAGCCGCCGACCCAGGCCCGTTCGCGCGCGATACCGCAATTACTTCAGCCCCTTCACCATCGGGATGAGGCCCAGCAGCATCACGATGCCAGCAAGGCCGATCACCGTGCCGAGGATGTATTTCTGCATCACCAGACACAGGCTCAGACCCACGCCCAGCAGCAGCGCCGCCACAACTGCGTATACAACCCTGACGACCACTTTGCCGGACACCTTGATGGGCTCCTTGTGCTCCATCCGCCGCCAGATCAGCAGCGTGACCAGCGCCAGGATCAGTCCAATGCCGCCTACGATCACGCCCTGCTTGAGCATCGCCCATTCCTCCACCAACGCCATGCACATGCCCAGGGAGAACAGCACACCGCTCACCGTGCCCATCACCAGGGCAAAATAACTGCTTTTCTTCATCTTAGTTACCTCCTTTTCATTCGCATTAAAACAACAGTTGTGTTTTTAATGCAGGTGTAGTATAATGCCATCCGAACGCAGTTTTCAACCATCAATATTCCATCAAGTGTTGGAATAAAGTATTTCTAATGAAAGGTTCATCTGATGAATACAAAGAACAACAAGCGCCGGAGGGAGTCCATTACCGCCATTGAGAAGGCTTTCGTCGAGCTGCTGCAGACACGGGAACTCAAGGACGTCACCGTCTCCGATCTCTGCAAGCTGACCGGGCTGAACCGCTCCACCTTCTATGCTAATTTCCTGGATGTGTATGACCTGGCCGACAAGGTGCGCGAGAAGCTGGAGGAGGATTTCGCCTCCCAGTTTTCCACAAACGCCCAGCACGCCTACCCCGGCACAGACGGCGCGCTGCGGATGTTCACCCATATCTATGAGAATCAGCTCTTTTACAAGACCTATTTCAAGCTGGGCTACGATGAAGCCCATCAGGTGATGATCTATGACGCTGGCCGTGCAGAATCCGACTTTCACGGCGAGCATATCGACTACCACATCGAGTTCTTCCGCGCCGGGCTCAACGCCATCATTAAACGGTGGTTGAACAGCGGCTGCAAGGAGTCTCCCGAGGAAATGGCAGCGATCATCAAGGCAGAATATCGCGGAAGATAACAAGGGTTTTTCTTCTTTTTCAAGGGATTTATCTTGACACAATTTGTATTTTGTATTATCATTGTATCCAAAGTGCAAACAAAAAGCACTTTGGCACTGCCAGCCACGGCATACAGCCGACTTTGATATACCAAAGGAGCATCCTTCATGAACAATATTTCCTTTCAGCCCATGATGGAAAGCCGTCCGATCCGGGAGATCGCCTACGAGGTGCTCAAGCACGCCATCATCACCGGCGATATCCCCGCCGGCGAGCGCATCGTCGAGACGGATTACGCCGACCGCCTGCACATCAGCCGCACGCCCCTGCGCGAGGCGCTGCGCAAGCTGGAGCGCGATGGCCTGGTGGAGTATGTGCTGCGCCGCGGCGTGGTGGTGCGCGCCTTCACCATCGCGGACGTGGAGGAGATCTACACCATCCGCAACGCCCTGGAGATGCTGACCCTGCCCGCCATCATCGAAAAGGCCACGGCGGAGGACATCGCCTCCCTGCGCGAACAGCTGCATGAGATGGACAGCCTGATGGAGAGCAAGGACTTCGAAGCCCTCTCCCCCGTCACCCGCGCCTTCCACCGCCAGCTGACCAGCATCTGCGGCCAGAACCGCATCCTGCGCGTCATCGAGGGCCAGGATGAGTTCATCACCCGCTTCTCCTCCATGGCCATCCGCCAGGAGGATCGCCTGATGGAGGCGCACGGGGAGCACTATCAGCTGGTGGAGCTGGTGGAAAAGCGCAACCTGGAGGGCTTCCAGGCCCTGATGCACAGCCACATCGAGCGCAGCAAGGAAAAGTGCCTGGAGGCCCTGGCCATCCAGCGCAAGAGCCAGAATTTCTGATCAAGCAGAAAGAAGCGGTCATTTTGAAGACAAATTTTCATACTCACACGTTCCGCTGCAAGCACGCCGCGGGGACGGACGAAGCGTACGTCAAAGCTGCTCTGGAGGGCGGCTTTGACGTGCTTGGTTTTGCCGACCATGTCCCCTGGGCCTTTGCCAGCGATTATGTGAGCCACTGCCGGATGCCGGCAAGCCAGTGGCCGGATTACAAGGCCTCCGTGATGGCGCTGAAGGAGAAGTACGCCGGGCAGATCCAGCTCCGCCTGGGCGTGGAAAGCGAGTATTATCCCGAGTATTTCGACCAGCTCCGCCGCCTGCAGGATGACGGCTGCGAGTATTTCATCCTTGCCAACCACTTCCTGTTCACCGAGGAGCGCTTCCCCTACACGGGCCTGAGCTGCAAGGATGACGACGAGCTGCTGCGCTATGCCGAGCAGACCGCCATCGGCATCCGCACGGGCATGTACTGCTATGTGGCTCACCCCGATCTGTACATGATGGCCCGCCCGGAGTTTGACCGCGCCAGCATGGAGGCGGCAGACATGATCTGCCAGGCCGCCAGGGAGGCCGGTATGCCCATCGAGTACAACCTGCTGGGCCTGAAGGACGAGCTGCGCGGGCATTCCCGCGGCTATCCCCATGCGGACTTCTGGCAGTATGTGCGCAAATGGGACAATGACGTCATCCTCGGCGTGGACGCCCACGACCCGGACGCCCTGAGGGATACCGGCACATGGGCCATTGCCCGGGAGCGCCTGGCCGCACTGGGCTGCCGTGTGGTCACGGACTGGAAATAAGCGACCCGATCGGGCATATGCCCGTCACAATAAGGAGGAATTTATCATGGATTGTACGTGGGATCTGTCGTTCCTGTACAAGAGCTTCGACGACGAGGCCTTCCAGAGCGACCTGAAGAAGTGGCCGGAAATGATCAAGGCGCAGCAGGAGCTGCTGGCTGCGGATCTGGACGACCGGACCAAGCTGGAGAAGCTGTTTGAGAATGACGAGAACATGACGGCCCTCTCCCGCCGGGTGTACTCCTTCGTCAGCATGACCCTGGCCACTGAGGCCAACAACGGCACCGCCCAGCTTTATGCGGACAAGCTCTCCCTCATCGGCAATCAGGGCCGCCTGGTGGACAGCGCCATCACCCGCTATGTGGGCTCCATCGCCAACCTGGAGGAGATCATCGCGGCCTCCGAGAAGCTGCAGCCCATCGCCTTCGCCCTGCGCGAAATGGCCGAGGAAGCCAGCCACACCATCCCTGCGGAGATCGAGCCCTGGCTGCTGCAGATGAGCCTGTCCGGCGGCAGCGCCTTCTCCCAGCTGCGCGGCAAGCTGGAATCCAACCAGATGGTCGAATACCGCGGCAAGGCCTGGCCCCTGGCGGCGGTGCGCGGCATGGCCTACGACGCCGATCCCGCCGTGCGCAAGGACGCCTACGAGGCGGAGATCGCGGCGTACAAGAAGATCGACCTGCCCATGTCCTACTGCCTGAACTCCATCAAGATGGAGGCCCGCACCCTGGCCAAGGCCCGCGGCTATGAATCCGTTCTGGACATGACCCTGGCCAACTCCCGCATGGACCGTGAGACGCTGGAAGCCATGATCGGCGCCATCAAGGAGTACCTGCCCCACTTCCGCCGCTACCTCAAGTCCAAGGCCAAGTACCTGGGCCATGAGAACGGCCTGCCCTTCTACGATCTGTTCGCCCCCGTCGGCAAGGCCAGCAAGGCCTACACCATCGAGGAGGCCCGCGAGGTGCTCCTGCGCGAGATGGGCAAGTTCACCCCCGAGATGGCAAAGTTCATCGACAACGCCTTCGAACAGCGCTGGATCGACATCTATCCCCGCGAGGGCAAGCGCGGCGGCGCCTTCTGCTCCGGTATGCACGCCTTTGACCGCAGCCTGGTCATGACCAACTACCAGGGCTCCTTCTCCGATATCAGCACCCTGGCGCATGAGCTGGGCCACGCCTGGCACAACCGCTGCCTGGCGGGTCTGCCCTACGCGATGATCCACACCCCCATGCCTCTGGCGGAAACCGCATCCATCTTCAACGAGACCATCCTGGCCCATCAGGTGCTGGCCGCGGCCTCCGAGGAGGAGCAGTTCACCCTGCTGGAGGGCAGCCTGATGGAATCCACCCAGACCTGCGTGGACATCCTCAGCCGCTACCTGTTCGAGACCGAGGTCATCGAGACCCGCGCCGACCACGCCATGACCGTGGACGAGCTGAAGGACTGCATGCTCCGCGCCCAGGATGCCTCCTACGGCGACGGCCTGGATCCCGAGGTGCGTCATCCCTACATGTGGGCCTGCAAGAGCCACTACTACAACTCCGGCCTGAACTTCTACAACTTCCCCTATGCCTTCGGCGAGCTGTTCGGCAAGGGCGTGTTTGCCCAGTACCTGAAGGAAGGCGAGTCCTTCGTGCCCAAGTACTGCCAGTTGCTGCGCTCCTGCGGCTCCGACACCATCGCCAACGTGGCTGCCTCCGTGGGCATCGACGTGCGCTCCCGCGACTTCTGGCGCTCCAGCCTGGAGGTCATCAAGGGCGAGATCGACCGTTTCTGCGAACTGTGCGCGGCACAGTAAACCATGGGCAGACGACACACTCCTCGCCGGAAGACGAAGCTGGACAAATTCCAGTGCATCCTGATGCTCGTCTTCGGACTGACGATAGGCACCATCTTCACCATTGGCATGAGCTACTGGAACGCCGGTATTATTCAAGAGGAAGCCATCGCCGTCACTGCGGAATACCAGGGCTACGAGGTCTTTCACCCCCACAGCAGGACTGGCGCGGCCCGACGCGACATCAGTACGGTTGACCTGCACTTTTCCAATCACGAGACACTCTCCATCGACGGCAGCTGCGCCTCAACCGACTTGCTCTCCTCCCTCGACGGAATCCGCCACGGCACAGTCCTTGAGCTGCTGATCCATCCCAACAGCGATACAATTCTGGCCATCCATGCAGGTGGCCGGACCCTGCTATCCTTTGAGGATGCGATAAACCGCCTTTCCTTCGAACGATGGGGCTTTTTCGCCATCGGCATTCTCTGCTATCTCTGCGCAGGCATCGGTGCATACTATCTCATCACGCGTAAATACCGGAAATACTATTGACTTCCGCTGCACAGCTTTCGGGCTGTGCAGTTTTTCTTTGGCTGCTAACTTTTTGCCTGTGTGCTGCGTTATATCAGTGAGATCTCAAACAACGCCGGAGGAACACCCATGGATGAAGCAACCTACCTCGCCCTCTGCCAGAGGGAAATGCACACCCTGTACAGGATCGCCTGCAGCATCGTCGGCAGCCCTCAGGATGCTGAGGACGCCGTGCAGCAAGCGCTGCTGAATGCCTGGCGGGCACGCGAAAAGGCCCGTTCCGGTTCAGAACGGGCCTGGATGATGCAGATCCTTGTCAACGAGTGCCGGAGCCTTCTGCGAAAGCGGCGGCGGCTGATCCCAGTGGAGGAAGTCCCCTGCCGCAGCGCAGGACTGCCGGAAGCGGGCCTCCGCGACGCCCTCCGCGCTCTGCCGGAGTCGCTCCGCACGCCGCTGCTGCTCAAATACATGGAGGGCATGACCGAAAAGGAAGTGGCCGCTGTGCTGCATCTGTCCATCCCCGGTGTGAAAAACCGTCTTTACCGCGCGCGCAAAGCATTGCAGAAACAACTTGACGAGGAGGTGAGCCCGTGATCCATCTTGACATGCAGCAGCTGCAGGCCATGTACCCCGCCCCCAGCGAGGATTTCCGCGCCCGAATGCTCCGGATGGTTCACAACCTGCCCGCTTCCAGGGAGGAAAATCCTATGAAACGCATCCCCTTTGCCATCACCCTGACCGCCATCCTGCTCCTCATTCTATCTACAACGGCCTTCGCCCTAACCCGACCGGCCGTCATCGACTGGCTGCTGCCCGCCGGAAGCCCCGCCAGCCCGGAGCTGGAAAAGGCCGCACAGGAAGTCAACAGCGAAGCATCCGGCGACGGCGTCACCGTCCGTCTGACCAGTCTGGTGTACGACGGCGCCCAGCTGGCCTTCTCCTATGAGGCTGAGGTTGCCGACCCGACGCAGCCCGCGCTGGTGCTCCTGGCCAGCGAACTGACGGTGGATGGCCAGGCCGTCGGCGTGCCGCATTACGTTTCCAACGCCGGCGACGCGCGCCTCGTTCCCAGCCCACACCTGGACGTGCTGCCCGTGCAGCGCAATCCCTTTCACAGCGGCGGCTGGAGCGACACGATCGGCCAGCCCCTGGCAGGCATGGTCACCGGTGAAGCATTCTTCAATATCTACCGACCGGAGAAGGCTTTCGCCGTGCTGCTCCCGGCAGACAGCGATTTCTACAACGACAGCATCAGCGGCGAATATCGCGCCGAGCTGGATGACGCGCTGGCCACCCTGCGCAGCTTCCCGGATGTGCTGCTGGCTGACGCATCCGAGGATGTTATCCTCTTCGATGACCACGAGGATGACGCGGAAGCCCTCGCCGCCCAGGGCTACACGGTGCTCGGGCGCAGCGGCCGCGTCATCTTCCCCGTGGACGATCCCCGCTGCCATGTGGTGCAGACCGCCCGCCTGGCCGTGCCCTTCACCTTTGATGCAGGCAAGGCCTTCAGCTGCGACTTCTCCGGCACCACCTTCCCCCATTCGGACTGCAACGTTCAGGTGAAGCAGCTCCTGCTGACGCCGCTGGTGACCCGGCTCCACATTCAGCTGCTGCCCAACGAGAACACGGAGTCCGCCGCCCGCGCGCTGGCCGATGCCTGCGGCCCCTTCGCCCTGACGGACGACGCCGGGCAGCCGGTGGTATACAGCGACATGGATACCATGTACAGCATGTACCCCAATGTTTCCTGCCGTGAGGGACAGTGGCTCGTGGAGTACCAGGAGGAGCTTCCCGGCCTGCAGGTATTCCCGCAGCGCATCGGCTTCACCGTCTCCACCGGCGAACTGCTGCACTTCGACCTGACCATCCCCGAATAAAAGACACGCCCGGACAGCCATTGAGCCGTCCGGGCGCATGTTGTTATCAGTTCATGCTGATGTCATCGTCGTGGATATCCGGGATGCCGTCGCCGTCGTGGTCGCAGTCGTGGGGATCAGGCCCATTCATCAGCATCTCGCTGGCGCGGATGTTGTGCTTCTTGCGGGCGGCCTCCACCAGGCGGACGATCTCCTCCTTGACCTCGATGGGGTGCTTGATGGACTTCAGCACCGTTTCGCCATTGGAGGCGGAGGTGGAGTAGACGGTCACGGTGCCCAGGCCGAAGAGCTTCTGGCCCAGGGTACGGGTAACGCGCACGTCGCGGACACGGTAGAGGTTCTCCTCATCCAGCGTGCTGGTGAAGAAGCCCTTCTCCACAAAGAGGCGGTCCTCCGTCAGCATGTACTTGGTAAAGGACCAGGGCAATCCCAGGAAGGTGCGCTTGCGATCCTGCCAGACATAGGTCAACTTCTTCATACCAACCATCCTTTCTCTGCAAACAAAATGCTGCACATTGATAAGACGAAAAGGACTGTCCAGTCTTGAACAGTCCTCATCACGTCATCCGTTATCGCGCAAGCCGATCAGCCCAGCAGCACGAACAGCAGGCAAGCCACCACGAACACAGTCGCAGCGATCTTGGTGCCCAGCGCCAGCTTGGCCTCAACGGTCTTGGCCTGATTCTTGCTGAAGTAGCTGTCCAGCTGACCAGCCACAGCGCCCAGACCCTTCACGTTGCTGCTCTGCAGCAGAACGGTGCAGATCATGACCAGCGCGGCAAGAACAATCACAATACCCAGAAAAATAGCCATTTCAAAATACCTCCTCGGTAAGTCAGCTCTGCTATTTTATCACACCTTTTACCGAAACGCAAGAGGGTGACTTCATCCCATTTCATTTTTTTCGGTCAAATCTGCCTTTTCCGGCAAAAAAGCTGCATGACCGAAGCCATACAGCGCTGAATTACCCGTCACACCATAATTGCCGTCGGCAGACTCAATTCGTATCCGCCGGGTTTCCCGGCGGGGCGGGGCGTTTTTCGCTTTGCGAAAAACATTCCTTACGCGAAGGA
>JAFQEB010000124.1 GCA_017399225.1 Clostridia bacterium
CCAAAGGCATCGCCATCCTTGGGGTATACCTCCATGGTGTTAGAGAGCTGAGAGGTGTTGGGTACACAGAAAGGGCAGCTCTGATAGGGCAGGTTCATCAGAAACATGAAGGAACCATCCACGGGAGAGCTGGTGGCCATATAGCCGCTGATGGTAACGGTTTTCCCATTGATGCTTTTGAGGTAATCATAGCCGGAAGCCGCCTTGAAGCTCAGCTTGATCGGCGCTTCGGGGGATTTCTCGCAGCCGCACATCACAAAGGCAGCCATGGTCAGCAGGAGCAGAAGGGCGATGGTTTTCATACAGCGTTTGCTCATGTCAGTCACCTCACTCTGCTATGCTGTCCTTGCGGGACATGGCAAAGGTCCAGACCACTGTGGGCAGAACGCTGATCAGGAATACGGCCAGCAGAATCACAAACTCCATCGGGTAGGTTTTGCCCATGTTCAGCACCACGCCCATGGATTCCACATAATCATTCATCATCAGCATGCACAACCGGGAAACGCCAAAGGCAAGAATCACGGCGCACAGGCCCATCACGCTGTTCTGGATGATGTAAAGCAGATTGATCTTCTTCATGCTGATGCCAATCAGGCGCATGAGAGAAATTTCCTTAGCGGAATGGTACATGTTCAGGAGCGTAATGATGGAGATGATCATGATGTTCATCACCAGAATGACTGCGCACAAGACAAAAACGATGTACTTGGTATCATCTGCATCGCGCAGCACATTGCGGACGACAGCCATAGGCTCGATCGCCTGAAGCGTTACGCTGTCGCCATCCTCTGCGGTCATGATTTTGCCATCGTATTCTTCCACCAGCTGCATGGCATAGCCGGGGTTCTTCGTGTTGATCAGCACAGCGCAGACGGTGCCGTGGTGATGATGCTCCTCACCAGATGCTTCGTCATGAACCTCTTCTTCGCCGTGGTCGTGCATATCCCACAGGGTTTTGATCTGGGTGAATACCACATTGTCGTAGGAAGAGTGGCTTGTCTCCAGGATTCCCACAACCGTTATGCCCTTGGTATGCACATCGGTGCCGCCAGCAGAGTGGCTGGTGTAGATTACATCGCCGACTTTCAGCGAATTGTAGCGGGCGATGTTGGAGCCCACCACAGCCTGCATCGTATCAGAGGCGCCGAACATGCTGCCCTGGGCGATTTCCTTCTCAGCCAGGAAGTCAGGGCTTGTACCTACAACACTGTAACCATTGTAGTTATCCGCCATGGCAAAGGGGATCACCTTTGTCACCCGGGAATCTTTTTGCAGGGCAGACGTCACAGAATAGGGAATGGTGCCAATGGGCTCGTCGGTGAAATACATGGAATTCATGGCCAGCTGCGTGTTGCTGCCGGCAGGGCCCACGATCACAGAATAGTAGCCCGCATTACTGGTGATGCCTTCGTCCACCTGGTTTGCCACGTTGAAGGCCAATACTGCAATGCCTGCAGAGATTACGATGGACAATACGATCAGGAGGATCTGGACTTTCTTGATCGCCATGTTTTTGAATGCAAACTTAAGCATCTCACTCAACCTCCTTTGCGTTGGGGGCATCATGCATCCCGGAGGTCATTTCATTCATGTCGATCACTTCGTCAAAGTATTTCGCCAGCCGGTCATCATGGGTGACGGCAATGAGGGTTTTCCCCTTGGAGACTTCCACCAGCTTGCGGATCACCTGCTCGCCGATGGCGAAATTGAGGTTGCCGGTGGGTTCATCAGCTAGGATGATGTCGGGCTTTTTAACCAGTGCGCGGGCAATGGCGACGCGCTGCTTCTGTCCGCCGGAAAGATGCTTGATGCGGGCATTCTTTTTGTCCTGGATATCCAGCGCTTGAAGCATGCTGTCCATCCGGGAAATATCCACGCCCTCCAGTCGAAGGATACCGATATTGTCCGCAACAGTCATATCGCTGATGAGCTTGAAGTCCTGAAAAATGTAGCCGATTTTCTCAATGCGGAAGCGATCTTTCACTTTCTGGGAGGCGGCGCTCATGTTCACTCCGTCAATGAGGACGTCGCCCCGGGTGGGTGAGAGCACGCCGGCAATCATGTTCAGCAATGTGGATTTGCCGCAGCCGGATGCGCCCAGCAGCATGTAGGATTTACCCGTTTCAAATGTAATGTCGCGATATTCAATCTCCGTTTCATTCTGGAATTGTTTTACCAGATTTTTAATTTCAATCATCCTTGTCATATCCTTTCAAATTGTTTAGTCAGTTATTTCTCTGACCGCATCAATTTGAAAGCTTGACTTTCAGCAGAACTAGGTTTTCCTCGGATGCTTCCGGGGATGCGCCACGACGTTCAATACGATACCCAATCAGGCAGCGAACAGCAACCCTGCTGGAAACAAACAGCAATGCACAGATGATCAGGCTTCTGAACGCGCACACCGTGCAGCAGTCATTTGTACAGCGATGGAAATGTGGTGCGCTGGATTCTTCCAGACAACTGTGAGAATGTACAAGTCCGCTCGTGCAAAGACACATCACTGCCAGCAACGCACAAATCAAACGCCGATTTTGCACGCGATAGGTAAAGGCTGTTTTCGTCATATTGCTTCCCCCTTTCTGCTGGATTGCTGGCAGGAGAACTGCCGGCAGGAATCGTCAGATTCCTACTGGTATTATAGCACCTCTGTCAAGAGAATGTCGAGGAGTGAAGGAATGAGCATGTCTTTCGACATGGACATAGTATGCTTTATCTGCGCCGTAAAGAGGTATCGGTCAATTTGGTGAAGAAGCTCTGCGACGGTCTGGATATGACATTGGGTGAGTTCTTCTCAGCTGCCGTGTTTGATGCGTTGGAGCAGGAAATTCAATAACAGATTTTCGCCAGCGGAAGATTTTCACCGCTGGCGAAATTTGATTTGTTTCAAATTTTATATTATAATATAAGTAGCGAAGGACGAAACCGCCAAATTTCACAAGTGCTTCCCTGTGGGACGCTGCCTATAATGGCGGCTGTGCCTTTGACTTTAATAATTATAAAGGAGTAAATATCTCTATGACTTCTTTTCCTAATCAGCGTAAGGTAACTACGCACAAGCCCCCATTTGAGGGACATTTCCTACAGGTCAGCAAGGCCGATTGGATGGCCGCATATCAGAACCTGAACAAGGGCGACTTCGGCCTGTATCTCTACCTCTGCGGCAACCAGAACAACTATGAGTTTTATCTCAGCTCCGCTGACGTCCAGAAACAACTTGGCGTTTCTGACAGTACCTACCGGCGGGCAGTCAAGAGTCTACAAGCGAAGGGCTATATCACCATTGGCAAGAACGAGCACGACTTCCACTTCTACACTTCTCCTCAAACGACTGGCAATGTCACCGATGGACAAAAAGCGGCGGCGGAACCCGTCATCTCTGACACTGCCGCCTCCGAACCGCCAGCAGATGCAGACCCTACATACCTGCCTCCCTATTCTCCCTCCGACTATGACTGGGAAGACTGAATGCGGCCTTATCATCATCTGTCCGCGTCTTCAATCGACGCAGTCGATTGAACTGACGCGAAAATTATCTATTATTTATCATGCCACCAATGGCTGTTACTGTAATGTTCATTCCCCCAAGACAAAAGCGGGCATCCGTAGCATCCCAATGCTCGGCATTGTCAAAGATGCCTTCCTCACAGAACAACGCTACCAAGAGGAAAATGGTATCCGCTGCGAAGCAACCATAGACGGCTATAGTGATTTCATCTTTGTCAATCGTTTCGGACAGCCACAGCATCAAGGCACGCTGAATAAAGCACTGCGTCGCATCATCCGTGATTGTAATGATGAAGTCTTACAGCAAGGCAAGCGCAATCCAGTTCTTCTCCCACCGTTCAGTTGTCACATCCTGCGCCACACATTTACCACACGCATGTGTGAAGCGGGCGTCAATATCAAGGTCATTCAGGACACATTGGGGCACGCAGATGTCTCCACAACTCTGAACATTTACGCTGATGCGACAAGAGATATGAAAAAGAACGCCTTCGCTGGTTTTGAGAACTACCTGAAGGCGCAGGGGCGGGCGCACCTTAAACCAACTTAAACCAAACTTAAACCATTTTTGGTTTAAGCCCCTTGATATAGCAGGGTTTCAAAGATGCTGGTGCGGTCAAGTTTTGAACCTCACCGTCATCGCTGATGTCAATTCCGGCTTAAAACTCTCCCATCCAGCGCCGAAGGCGCTATGCTGATGACCGACTCCGCCACCATCCGCGACGTGCTGCTCTTCCCCACCATGAAGCCCATGGGTAAGAAGGAAGAGGAAGCAGAGGAATGAGGGAGGCCGTCAGGCCGACTAGCGACAGGCAATGCTTGCATTGCCCGAGCGTAGCCAGTGCCGGGCTTTGAGCCCGGTGATGGCCGAATACGAAAAGGCTTGATTTGGCTGGGGTTGACGAAAATCGTCTGATTCCGAAACGCCGAATGATGCACCAATTCTGCACCAATTTTCGACAAAAAAAGCACGCCGAGATAGCATGCAAGAGCCGAGGCCTTCACCGCCAGTATTCTCAACGGGAGAATGCTGGCGGTTTCTTTATGTCCAAGAGCAACTAAGTTGTATGGGCGATGATGACGGGAAAAAGCCAGCCCATATCATAGCACGATGGCCTTGGCAAGAAACACGAAGGTAATATACCCTCAACGATCTGTATTTACCAAACAACGCGCCCTTCCCAGCCCGATCACCTTCCTGTTTCTGCATTTTTGCCACGCAAAAGCGGCACAGCCCACCGCCGTGCCGCTGTTTCTTCACTCCAGCTCCCTGGTTAGCTCATACATCATGATGCCCGCCGCCACCGCAGCATTGAGGCTCTCCGCGCCGCCGCGCATGGGAAGCTTCACCCGGTGGGTGGCAAGGGCCTTTACCTCGTCGGTCACACCGTTGCCCTCGCTGCCGATGACCAGCGCATACCGTTCCCCGGCGGAGGCCATGCCGTAGAAAGGCGTGCCGTCCAGCTGGGAAGAAATGATGCTGAAGCCCTCATCCCGCAGCGAAGAAAGCAGCCCGGGCAGATCCTCCGTGACGCGCACGCCCATGCGAAAGATGCTGCCCATGGTCGCCCGGAGCACCTTGGGGCTGAATACGTCCGCGCACTGGCCGGAAAGCAGCACGCCCTCAAATCCCGCCGCATCCGCCGTGCGGATGATGGTGCCCACATTGCCCGGATCCTGCACACCATCCAGGGCCACAAGGCGCGAACCGGTGACGGGCGTATCCCGCAGGCGCACCACCGCTACAATGCCCTGGGGCGTCTTGGTGTCGCAGACTGCCGCCAGCACATGGGAAGGCATCGTTACCGTATAGACGCCATCCGGCAGCACAAATTCTGCCTGCCGGTCAGCATCCACCAGCACTGCCTCCACCGAAAAGGCGGAAGCGATGGCTTCCTCGACCATTTTGCGCCCCTCGACCAGGAAACAGCCGGTCTCCCGGCGGCCCTTACGGTCCTTGAGGCTCTTCCAGGTCTGGATCTTCGGGTTTTTCAGGCTCGTGATATATTCCATCGTTCTCTGGCTCCTTGCATATGGGATTCGCCGCCGGTCGCTCAGCTCACGCCGCGGAAGCCCTTGCCCACGATCTCGCCGGTGTTCATGATCAGCACAAATGCCTGCGGGTCGACGCGGCGCACATGCTTACGCAGCAGCACCGCCTCATGACGGGACATGACCGTCATCACCACGGTCCGATCCTCATGGGTATACACGCCCTCGCCGTGCAGCTCCGTCGCGCCGCGCTTGAGGGTGCCGGTGATGTAGGCTTCGATCTCCGCCGGCTTGGTGGTGATGATGTGGAAGTACTTGTGGGTGTTGATGTTCTCCAGCACCATGTCCACCAGGAGGCTCTTGATCACAAGGCCGAGGATGGAGAACAGGCCGGTCACAGGGCCGAAGGCGACGAAGGCCATCAGCGTGATGATCAGGTCGGAGCACATCAGCGCCTTGCCGATATCCAGGGACGTATACTTGCGCAGCACCATGGCCACGATATCCGTTCCGCCGGAGGAGGCGTCCAGGTTAAAGAGGATCGCAGAGCCCACCGCCGGGAGCGACACCGCGAAGATCAGCTCCACCAGAGGCTGGGCTGCGGCAGGGTCCGCCAGCGCGGTCATCGGCGCCGTCATGGGCACAACGCGCTCCAGCACCCAGGTCGCGCCGCTCATCAGCAGGCTGACATAGGCCGTTTTCCCCCCGAAGCCCTTGCCGAACACGACAAAGCCCACGATCAGCAGCAGCACATTGATCACCAGCACGAAGCTGCCGGGGGTGATCTCCGGAAAATAGTGCCCCAGGATCACGGATATACCGCTGACGCCGCCGGTGGAAAAGTGGTTGGGGAATTTGAAGAAGTAAATACCGGCCACCATCAGGAGCGTCGCAAAGGTCAGCAGGGCATATTCCTTCAGAAGCTTTTGCAGATTCTTCATCGTCATCCGCCTTTCAGCGTTCATTGGGGATCAGTATACGAGCGCAGGCTGCACAGGCGTTTCCCGCAGGGTGCGGACGAAGTCCATGACCGACGCAGGGATATCCTCTCCGTCGCCGTAGCAGCGGGAGGCGATGCGCCGGATGGCCTCTTCCCCAGCCGGGGTCAGCCCGCCCTGCCAGTCAAAAAGGCCCTCATGCAGCAGCCACATCTGCTGGGGATATGCCGCGCAGAGCTGCTGCATCAGCATACGCATCAGCCCGGAGAAGGACTCCCGCGTACGGATCGGCGGCGCCGCCGAGAGCTGCTCAAGCTCGCAGGCTGCCGCCAGGCCCAGCGCTACGCTCTGCGCCGGAAGGGCAGCGGTGCGCAGCGTCACAAAACGTACCGGATGATCGATTCGCAGGGGCTTGCGGGCAAGATGCTGCAGTCCGCTGCGCATCTGGGGCGTGAGGCTCTCCAGCAGCCATGCGCCGCGTCCCGTTATGCACACGGGCAGATCGTCCGGCAGGCGATGGCTGATCATCGGGTCATCACAGGCCTGGCGCAACATGAGGCCGACGGTGAACACGAGCGCCGCCGCCGTTTCCAGCAGCACGGACTGCATCCAGGTGGGCCGCTGCTGATTCAGCCGGTTGCTCATATGCTGCGCGACAGGCTGGCGGAACGCCGCAAGCCACTGATCCAGCATCAGGGCTGCCTTGTCCGTCTGGCGCTGCGACGCCTCCTCCCGGGGCAGCTGCGCACAAAGGGTCAGCAGACCCTGCAGCAGCGCCTCGTCTCCGCAGTCGGCAAAGTCGTCCAGCAAGCGCTGGGGCTGCTGCTTCAGGGCGGATACCAGCAGGGACTGCAATCCCTCCAGCAGCACCGCGCCGGCAACAGGCTTCTGCTGCCCCTGCAGCCACAGCTGCAGCTTGGTGCTGCCGCCGCCCAGGTCAAGGGCTGCGTAGCTGCCCCGGCCGCTGCCCTCGTTGCGCAGGCAGGTATTCAGGGCAGCAGATTCCTCCGCCCAGGCGACCGGCGCGGCCCCCTTGGTCAGGGGCAGGCCCGTCTCATCCGCCACGCACAGGGACAGCTCGTTCATCAGGCCCAGCATGGCCTCGCGGCCCTCGTCACCCATTTCGTCCGCAATGGCGACGCGCCAGGCAATGCTCTCGGCTCCCGCCAGCGCCGCCGTCAGGGAAGCGCCCAGCATCACCTGATGCAGCAGCAGCTTTCTTGCCCGGACGGACTCGCTGTCCGAACGCCACTTGAGCGCCGTGCGGAGGGTCTGCGCATCCTGCCGGGCCAACGCCTCCAGGCTGGCAGGCCGGTACGCATAGCCGTCTGTAAACAGTTCTTCCCCGGGACCGGTCACGACCACCGCCGTGGGAACCACGCTGGCCGGCGTCAGGCTGTTCAGGAAGGAGTCCTCCCCTTCCGCCTGGGGCATGACCAGCTGACGGGTCAGCGCCTGACCCTCCAGCACCTGCGGTTGGCCGCCAAAGGCAAAGGCCACCGCCGTTTCGCTGCTGCCCAGGTCGATCGCGGCTACGACAGCGCCATTTTTCTCCGCATGGAATGCCGGCAGCATGTTCGGCAGCGCTCCCAGACACAGTCCCTCCATCATCAGGGACAGGCAGGCGGGATACTCCGTCACGCGCAGGCAGCGCCAACCCGCTTCCGACGGAGACGCATCCGCGGTTTCTTCCGCCGGGCTGACCGGCACGAACGCCGCTTTCCATGTGCCGCCGCACAGTGCAGCAACCTCAGCCCTGCCGCGGGAAAAGACATGGTATGCCCGCCAGGCCGCCATGGGCAGACAGGGCCATACCGCAACGCCAGGGGAATCCTCCTCCCCCAGCACAAGGATCTCGTCAACACCATAGCTGCGCACCATGCGCACCTCGCCCCTGGCCCGCAGCAGGAAGGACGCGGTGATCCCGCCATCCTCCCGGGGCTGGAAGCGCACCGTATCCGGCGCCAGCCCCTCTCCCTCGGCCGCAGCTGCCACGCACCCGGCCATTTCCCGGGACAGAGGGGGCAGCAGCACGCCGTCCGCACAGGCGCAGCAGGCCTGAAGCACATTGTCTCCCAGAACATGCCCCGTCAGTTTGGTCAGCCGGTCGGCGAAGGGCGATGCAGCAGCCTGCATCCAGCCTTCGCCCAGTGCCTCCTCCAGCAGTGCGCGCACCGCGCCGGAGGCGGCATCCCAGGGCCAGGTCAGGGTGATGGTCGTCTGCACCTGACGACCGTTTTCGGTCATCACCCTGCAGGAGGCTTCGATCCGCTCCCGCGCCTGGGGGATGAGGCTCCCGGCGTCCGCCAGCCACTGCCTGAGTGACGCCGCCGTATCATGGTTCCACCGGACAGAGCTGCCCGACATCAGGCTCAGCTCCTGGGCGATCTGCGCAAGAACGGCCCCGTCCTCCGCCAGCGGCACGCCCGTCAGGCCCAGCTTGCTGCTGGTCTGCGCAAAGGGGACGCCGTTCCAACGGCAGGTGCGGATATCGCCCAATTCCGCATGGAGATCTGCATCCTGTCCGGCCAGGCACTGCATCAGGGGATTGCATCCCGTTTTGCAGTACGCCGCTTTCTCCTCCGCGAAGGCTTCGAAATCCTTCAGGCCGTGCAGCGCCTCCACACGGATGGCCAGGCGCTCCAGCGCGTCCTCGTCCTTCCGGCATACGGCCTCGGTTTCCGCTTCGTCCGCCTGCCGGAGGGCCTCCGTCAGCGCAGCAGCCTGCGGCGTATCAAGGGCCAAGAGCGCCATGCGGCTCAGCAGGATGGCCCGGTCGCGTTCGTTCAGATAGGGAACGGGGTCGCTGACCGCCCCGGTTTCCCGGTCGATCCACCCGGCCCGCTCCGGGACGACCTCCGTCAGGTCAGAACGGGTCGCAGGCAGCCGAAGCCCGCAGGCGGCGTCTGCAATGCCCAGCAGCCGCCGTTTTCCGTTCTTTTCAAGCAACAACAGCCGCACCGGCTCCCCGCGCTCCGCAGCAGGGCGGGACGCAAGTACCATGGCAGCAAAGGGAGAGGTGCCCTGATCGATGGTCAGCAGCGTCAGTTCAGCGCCGCAATCCTGCCACATATCCATCAGCAGCGCCAGGCACAGCAGGCCCCGCCAGAGGGTATCATCCTGTCCGGCAGCCGCGCCTTCAGGGGCCCGCAGCCGCGCCGCCAGGCCGGCAAGTGCCTGCTCGTCCGCGCCGCAGCGGACAAAGCCCGTCGCGTCCGTCAGCGTATCACGGCCGTCCCGGTCAGGCAGGAATACCAGATCCCTCATGCTTACACCTCCTCTGCTGCATGGATCATCAGCGCATACATCAGGCTGTGAACGGGTGATTCGTGCGCTGCTCTCTCCCGCCGGATCGCCCTGAGCGTTTTCTTCCACGCCACGCCCTGCGCGTCCGGCAGGATGGACGGCCACATGCCCTCCACCTCAGCGCGGGTCAGGCGGCGCTCCTGGGAAAGGAGGCGCTCCGTCAGCGCGGCGCTGAACAGCCCGCTCTCCGCACGGTCAGTCTGTACCTGGGGCTTTTCATAGCGCATGGCCTGCCCCGTGGCTCGCGCCACATCCTCGCGGATCCTTGCCGCCCGGGCGTCCAGCATTCGCTGATGCCGCTCCATGCGCGTCAGCCTCGTGCGGGCGTCGGTGATCCGATACTGATCCTCCGGCGCGGCGATACGCTCCGCATGGTCGATGCGGCGGTTCGCCTCTTCATACCGGGCGTGCAGTTCGGCACTCTCCGCCTCTGCGGCCTCCAAAGCCTCCTGGAGCAGCTGCATCGCTGCCGCGCCGCCCATCCGCCGGTTGAGCCGCTCCTGCGCCTCCTCCTGGCGGGATATTTCCTTCTTCACTGCATCAATGCGGCGCAGGGTCTGCTCCGCGTCGGTCATCTCCGACGAACGCTGGCGGTAAACCAGGCTCTGCTCATAGCTCTCCGCCTGCTGCGCCTCCGCGTCCATCACCGCCAGCTGACTCACCAGCTCCGTCAGCGCATCATAATGGTGCCGGGCCTCCTGATGGGCCTGCTGCATTTCGCCCGCGCAGCGCATCTCCGGCGGCAGCGTGCGGCAGAGGCCGCCCAGCCACAGCAGCACCACGCTCATCAGGCGGGTCAGCTCCGCGTTCTCGGCCAGGAGCAGCTCGCGCTGCTCTCCCGCATGGCGGAAATACCGGGCATACCATCCCGGCAGATGATCCCGCAGGAAGCTGGGATGCTTCAGGCGCTTTTCCACCTGCGGGCCCAGGACGCCCGTCCACGCGGCGGCAGCCTTGATCAGCCCGCCGTAGGCCACGCGGTAACGTGCCCCCGCCTTGCCAAACATCGACCATGCCATCGGGCCGGATTCCGCCTTGACGCTGAACACGCCCCGGAGCCACTGGGGCCGGTGCAGCAGCACATCCATGCAGTAAACCGCCAGCCAGTCCGTGAGGTGTGCGTAGTCCGCCGGAGCGCTGACGCAGCTGCTCCTGGGCAGGCCAAGGATGCACACCGTTTCGCAAAGGCCCTCCCGGGCATAGGCGCTGATGGTCTCCTGGGCGCAGGCAGGATCCTCCTGATCGCTGCTGGCTGCCAGCAGCACCGCGCCGATCTGCACCCTGTCGCCCAGGGTCTCCCGGATATGCCGGATCAGCAGCGGCAGCCCCGCCGCGCCCGTGCCGCCGCAGACGGAGCCCGCCGCAACGCAGCGAACCTCCTCGCCCGCTTCCAGCGCCGCCTGCATATCAGCGATCATCTCCGCCAGCGCGTCGCAGCGCTCCTCCGCCGATCGCCGCAGCAGCCCGGCAAAAACCGTGCTGCCCAGCATCCGGCGGCCATGGAAGCCCTCGCGGAGATCCAGGGACGCCGCTTCCTCGTCAAACAGTGCCTGGCACAGAAGAGCGTCCGCCTCCAAGGCGTCCGTCCACTGTTGAAGCGTCGCGGCATTCTCCGTCAGCCGCTCCGGCCAGGCAGCAAAGGTCATCGCCGTACGGAAGGGACGCACCGCGGCGTTTTGCTGCTCCCTCGCTGCCATGGCGGACTGCACATGGGCATAATCGGCATACTTCGCCCGCAGCAGCTCGGCGCTGCGAAGCCCGCGGTGATCCGTATCCGCCAGCAGCACCCGGAGCTGTTCCGCCTGAAACACGCCTGCGCAGGCCGCGCACAGGAGGCTCTCGCCCACCCGGGCGCCGCTGCCGCCGACGAGCAGCACATATCGCTTCATCGTTCCCTTCCCTCCATACCGGTCATCGGGCAATACTGCAAGCAGCGCGGAAGCCCCTTGTCATCGGCCTCCGCGCTGCATAATGACCCATCAGTCGTGATACCCCCTGGGGTTGTTCTTCTGCCAGTTCCATGCGTCGCGGCACATATCCTCCAGCGTCCGGGTCGCCTCCCAGCCCAGCACCTCGCGGGCCTTGCGGGGATCGGCAAAGCAGGCGTCCACATCGCCGGGGCGGCGCGGGCCGATCACATAGGGCAGCTCCATCTCATTGACCTTGCTGAAGGCCTTGACGATATCCAGCACGGAATAGCCCACGCCGGTGCCAAGGTTGAAGATCTCGCAGCCCGCGTGCTCCATGGCGTACTCACAGGCCTTGACGTGGCCGCAGGCCAGGTCGACCACATGGATATAGTCGCGCACGCCGGTGCCGTCATGGGTAGCGTAATCATTGCCCATGACCGTCAGCTGCTTGAGCTGGCCGGCTGCGACCTTGGTGATGTAGGGCATCAGGTTGTTGGGGATGCCGTTGGGATCCTCGCCAATGCGGCCGGACTCGTGAGCACCGATGGGGTTGAAGTAGCGCAGCAGCACCACGCTCCACTCGGGATCAGAGTTGACCACGCCCTCCAGGATCTTTTCGATCATGTACTTGGTCCAGCCATA
>JAFQEB010000125.1 GCA_017399225.1 Clostridia bacterium
ACCGCTGCTCAGCTGATGGCTAAGGAAGGCGACCTGGCTCAGGTCCGTCTGCCCTCCGGCGAAGTCCGCTACGTCCGTACCAACTGCACCGCCTGCATCGGTCAGGTCGGCAACCTGGATCACGAGAACGTCCACATCGGTAAGGCCGGCCGTACCCGTCACATGGGTATCCGTCCCACCGTCCGCGGCTCCGTCATGAACCCCAACGACCATCCCCACGGTGGTGGTGAGGGCCGCGCTCCCATCGGCCGTCCCGGTCCCGTTACCCCCTGGGGTAAGCCTGCTATGGGTTATAAGACCCGCAAGACGAAGAACCCCACCAATAAGTTCATCGTCAAGCGCAGAAACAGCAAGTAAGGAGGAAATGAAATGAGCAGAAGTATCAAGAAAGGCCCTTTCGTAGCTCCCGAGCTGTACAAGCGCGTTGAGGAGCTGAACAAGGCTGGCGAGAAGAAGGTTCTGAAGACCTGGTCCAGATCTTCCACCATTTTCCCCTCCTTCGTTGGTCACACCATCGCTGTCCACGACGGCCGCAAGCACGTTCCCGTGTATATCACCGAGGACATGGTCGGCCACAAGCTGGGCGAGTTCGTTCCCACCAGAACCTTCCGTGGCCACTCCGGCAGCAAGACTGCCAACAGCAAGTAAGGAGGTACTGAAATGGAAGTTTTTGCACATGTGAAGTACGTCCGCATGTCTCCCCGCAAGGTCAAGCTGGTCGCTGACATGATCCGGGGCAAGGACGTCAAGACTGCCGCCGCTTATCTGAGCCAGACCTCCAAGGCTGCCTGCGAGCCCATGGCCAAGCTGCTGAAGAGCGCTGTCGCCAATGCGGAGCATAACAACCAGCTGAACGCTGAGAACCTGTACGTTTCCACTGTGATCGCCAACCCCGGCCCCATCCTGAAGCGCGGCCGCATCGCATCCCGCCGTGGTTTCGTTCGTATCAATAAGAGAACCACTCACATCACCATCGGTGTGAGCGAGAAGGCTTAACAGGAGGTAACTATGGGACAGAAAGTTAATCCCCATGGCCTGCGCGTTGGCGTTATCAAGGACTGGGATTCCCGCTGGTACGCCCGCGAGGACAAGGTCGGCGATCTGGTCGTTGAAGATTACAACATCAGAAAGTACCTGAAGAACAAGCTGTATTCCGCTGGCGTCGCCAAGATCGAGATCGAGCGCTCCAACGGTAAGGTCAAGATCAACCTGTGGTGCTCCCGCCCCGGCGTCGTCATCGGCAAGGCCGGTGCCGAGATCGAGAACCTGCGCAAGGATCTGGAGAACCGCTACGGCAAGGCTGTCGCCCTGAACATCGTCGAGGTCCGCAGCCCCGACCTGAACGCTCAGCTGGTCGCTGAGAACATCGCCCAGCAGCTGGAGAAGCGTATCTCCTTCCGCCGGGCCATGAAGAAGGCCATGCAGCAGGCCACCCGCCTGGGTGCCAAGGGCATCAAGGTCACCTGCGCCGGCCGTCTGGGCGGCGCCGAGATCGCCCGCTCCGAGTCCTACCACGAGGGCACCATTCCCCTGCAGACCATCCGCGCCGACATCGAGTACGGCTTCGCTGAGGCTGCCACCACCTACGGCCGCATCGGCATCAAGGTGTGGATCTACAAGGGTGAGGTCCTGAACACCACCCTGCGCGCCGCCACCCCCGAGCCCGAGAAGCGTGAGCGCCGCGAGCGCCGCGACCGCCGCAACGGCGACCGCCGCGGTGGTGATCGCCGCAACGGTGGCGAGAGAAGAAACTACAACCGTGAAGGAGGTAACCGCTAATGCTGATGCCCAAGAGAGCGAAGTACCGCAAGGTGCAGCGCGGCCGCATGACCGGCACCGCCACTCGCGGTAACACTGTTGCCTATGGTGAGTACGGCATCCAGGCCCTGGAGCCCGGCTGGATCACCGGCAACCAGATCGAGGCCGCCCGTATCGCCATGACCCGTTACACCAAGCGTGGCGGTAAGGTTTGGATCAAGATCTTCCCCGACAAGCCTTATTCCAAGAAGGGCCTGGGCACCCGTATGGGTTCCGGTAAGGGCGCTCCTGAAGGCTGGGTCGCAGTCGTTAAGAATCAGAAGGTGATGTTCGAGATCGGTGGCGTTTCCGAGGAAGTCGCCCGCGAGGCTCTGCGTCTGGCTC
>JAFQEB010000126.1 GCA_017399225.1 Clostridia bacterium
ACCACGTTCTGGGTCGCGCCGTCGCAGACCAGGTAGTCGGTGATGTCGAAGGCGAAGTTGGTGTAGCCGTAGTGGTGCTCGCCGACGGGGATGCCGTTGACATAGACATAGGAGTCCATGTAAACGCCGTCGAAGTTCAGCAGGAAGGTCTTGCCTGCGTGCTCCTCGCTGACCACAAAGCTCTTGCGGTACCAGCCGGTGCCGCCGGGCAGGAAGCCGGACTCGGCCTCACCGGAGGAGGTGAAGTGCTGGGTGATGGAGAAGTCGTGGGGAAGATCCACGCTGTCCCAACCGGAGTCATCAAAGCTCTGGTTGGAGGCGCTGGCGTTGTCGCCCAGGTAGAACTTCCAACCCTTGTTGAAGTCATTCTCCCGCTGGGCCGCGGCGTCGGTGCCCAGCTTGACGGTCTCAGGGCTGCCGACGATGGTCGATTCGGCTGCGAAAGCCCGGGCGGGGACCATGGTGATCACCATGACCAGCGCGAGCAGCAGCGCAAGGATGCGTTGGGGACGATGGGTGTGCTTCATATCATTACCTCGTTTCTGCCTTGCGGCAAAGATGTTGTCCCGGAGGACAGTTGGGCACGACGGAATGCCCTTGGACAAAGTATACCATAATTTACTGAAAATGTCAGGTTCTCTTGTGTAAAAAGATGGAGGAATTATTTGTACTATTCGACTGAACCGGCCCCCTCTGGGCCTTGATTTTTCGTCTCCGGGGGCGTATAATGGTCTTACGCTTCTGACATTAAGCGGATGACGCTGCGTGAAAGGTGCAACATGGATACGCTGACGCCGTGGGTTTCCCGGGGCGTCCGTTTGTCGCGCCGTGCCGGAGCCGGTGCGGCATTTTTTGTTATGGGAGGATCTGACTATGGAGACCAGAGTGGCTGTGATGAGCATCATCGTGGAGGACCCGAATACCGTGGAGCGGCTCAACGCCGTCCTGCATGAGTACAGCGAATACATCATCGGCCGGATGGGGATCCCCTACCGCAAGCGCAACATCAGCATCATCTCCGTGGCCCTGGACGCGCCCCAGAACACCATCGCCGCCCTGGCGGGGAAGCTGGGAGGGCTGAAGGGGCTTCACGTGAAGACTGCCTATTCCGCCGTGATCAGCAGCGACGAATGAAACGAGGTATCATCATGAACAAAAAGCTCCGATTCATCACCGAAACTGCCCTGCTGCTGGCGCTGCTGGTCACCCTCCAGGCCCTGACCAAGGGCTTCGGTCAGCTGGTCACCGGCTCCTGCGTCAACGCCATCCTGGCGGTCAGCGTCCTGGTGGGCGGTCTGGCCAGCGGCGTCACCGTGGCCCTGATCTCCCCGGTCCTGGCCTTCGTGCTGGGCATCGCCCCCCAGATCCTGACGGTCCCCGCCATCATGGCCGGCAACACCGTGTATGTGGTGCTGCTGTACCTGCTGGCCGACCGGGAGGGCAGGAACCTTCTGAAGCAGGCCACCGCATGGCTGGCCGCCGCTGCCGCCAAGTTCGTGACGCTGTATCTGATCGTGGTCAAGGTGATCTGCGGCGTCATGGCTCCCGCCCTGATGGAGGCCGGTACCCTGAAAGCCCCCATGCTCAAGGCCCTGCCCGCCACCTTCAGCTGGCCCCAGCTGTTCACCGCCCTGATCGGCGGCGCCGTGGCCCTGCTCATCGTCCCCATGATCCGCAAGGCCCTGCACAAGTGATATCATAAAAAACAGGGAGCTGTAAAGAAACCTGAATAAGGATTCGGGTTATGCATGAGTCGATCGGAAAAACCATCTGCCGTCTACCGCTGTCATTGCGAGCCCGTCAGGGCGTGGCAATCTCCTGGTACTGCGTTTGAAATTTGTACATCGTACCAGGAGATCGCCACGGGCTTCGCCCTCGCGATGAC
>JAFQEB010000127.1 GCA_017399225.1 Clostridia bacterium
CCTTCGCGGGGTGGAGGGGCAGAGCCCCTCCCCGTCGGAGACCTCCGCGCCGCAGCGCAAAAACTCGCACTACGCCTTTGAACGATCTCCGATCGTTCAAACAGTTCAACCGATCAACAAAGGAAGCGAAAAAAAGGGTGTCGAGAGGGCCGAAGGTCCTTCGCGGGGTGGAGGGGCAGAGCCCCTCCCCGTCGGAGACCTCCGCGCCGCAGCGCAACCCTCCCACAACGCCTTTGAACGATCTCCCGATCGTTCAAACAGTTCAACCGACCAACAAAGGAACAGACCAACCTCCCACACCCCAACATCCCCCCAAAGGAAAGGAGCCCCTCAAATGCCCACCATCCGCCCCATGACCATCGCCGACTACGACGGCGTCTACGACCTGTGGATCAGCACCCCCGGCATGGGCCTGAACACCACCGACGACAGCCGCGAAGGCATCGCCCGGTACCTGCGCCGCAATTCCACCACCTGCTTCGTGGCGGAGGAGGCCGGGCGCATCGTGGGGGTCATCATCGCCGGTCACGACGGGCGGCGGGGGTTCATCTACCACACGGCGGTGCGGCCGGAATGCCGCAAGCAGGGCATCGCCACGCAGCTGGTGGAGCACGCCATGGACGCGCTGGAAAAGGAGGGCATCCACAAGGCGGCGCTGGTGGTATTTGAGCGGAATGCGCTGGGCAATGCCTTCTGGGAGCGCATCGGGTTTGAGGAAAGAACGGATCTGGTGTACCGCAACCGGAGCATCCATGCGCTGGAGAGGATTGATACCTGAGGAGGATTGGAAAGCCCCTCTGTATGCGGAAGAACTTTCGCTGGCTTGACAAATGGGGGTTGTGAGACACTTTTCTTGTGAGGCAGGCTTATTCTGCCGCAGAGAGCCGCTTTCGCGCGTCGAAGGGTCATCGACCCGCGCAGCGCAAAGCCGCCGGGGCATTCGCGTGCCACGACTCCCCAGTGGGGAGTTCGCCAAAGGCGAAAGTGGCAGGTGAATGTTAAAGTGCAAAATGGTGCTTTCCCCCCGGTCCCCCCTCTTTTCCCTTTTAGTCGTCTGCTTTGCGGCTGCGGTGCTGGGCGGCTCGGGTTGCAGAGGGTTTCTCTGAATTTCCGCTTTCAGCGGAAGAAACCCTCTGCAAATTCGCCGCTACATTTCCTTTGCGGGCTGTACTGCAGCCGCTGGGGGCTGGCAACAATTTCGCTGTGCTTTCCTTTGCTGGCTGCAGGTTAAGACGGCCAAAAGGCTCTCCCTTTGGGAGAGCTCCCGCGCAAGCGGGTGAGAGGGTTCTGCGCGTCCGCAGACGCGCCTCTTGGTGCGCCAAATTCAAGTTCAACGCCATCATCCAATTACCGCAACAAGAAACCGCAAGCCTTGGTTGGCCTGCGGTTTCGATTTGTTTATGTGGGCTCGCAGCTTATTCATCCAGCCTCCAGCCGTGGTCAGCGTGGTAGATCATCTGCCTTGTCATGCCGCCGTCGATGCAGATGTTCTCGCCTGTGATGAAGCCGGCCTTGTCCGAGGCCAGGAAGAGCGCCATGTGGGCGATGTCCAGGGGATGGCCGACGCGTCCGGCGGGCTGCTGGGTGGCGTCCGGGCCCTCGTAGACGGTGTAGGCCGTGTCGATCCAGCCGGGGGAGATCGAGTTGACCCGCACCCTGCCGCGAAGGCTCACGGCCAGCGCGTGGGTCAGGGCCGCGATACCGCCCTTGGCCGCGGTGTAGGATTCGGTCTGCGGCTGGCTCATCCGGTCGCGGCTGGAAGAGATGTTCAGCACGGAGGCCCCCGGCGCGAAATGGGGCAGGAAGAGTTTTGTGAGGTAGAAGGCCGCCGTTACGCCCACGTTCAGGGCCCGGGTGAAGTCCTCGTAGCTGCACTCGTCAATGCCCTTCATCATCGGCGGGGCGTTGTTGACCAGTACGTCCACATGGCCGTGATCGGCAATGACCCGGGCGGCAAAGCGCTCCAGGGTCTCCTTGTCGCCGATGTCGCCGACGAAATACGGGTTCTCCTGCACGTCGATCAGGCAGACCTTCGCGCCCTCCTTGGCGAATTCCTCACAGATGCAGCGGCCGATGCCGCCTGCGCCGCCGGTCACGACGACGACCTTGTTGTCAAACGCTTTCATCATTCCCGATCCTCCTGCAAATAACGCGGGGCTTTTGCCTCATTATACCACAGAATCCGGAAAAACACAGGAAAAAGACAGGAAATTTTCTGGAAACAGGGGGTTGACAAAAGGAACTCCTGGTGGTATAGTACCAATGCAGTTAGTGAAAGCTAACTATCAAACGAAGATCAGGTGATCAGGATGAATCTGACGACAGCAGTGGAAGGGAAGGAGTACATCATCCAGGCCATCGAAGCCGATGACGAGGAGATGGAAGCGTTCCTGTTCTCTCTGGGCTGCTACAGCGGCGAGCCGATCACGGTCGTGTCCCGGCGCAGGAGCGGCTGCGTGGTGTCCATCAAGGACGCCCGGTACAGCATTGACAATCAGCTGGCAGGAGCCATCGTTGTGTAAAATGATGAGTAATCAGTCAGCTGATTACTTTTGTCGAAGGGTTAGTCTTGATTAACTTGGAGTGGACGGCATTTGAAGAAAGCCTGCGAGGATAGAAGGAGGAGCATCCTACCATGAAGAGAATTGCACTGACGGGTAATCCCAACAGCGGCAAGACGACAATGTACAATGCCCTGACCGGCCGGAACGAGAAGGTCGGCAACTGGGCGGGCGTGACGGTCGAGCGCAAGGAGCATGCCGTCAAGAAGCAGTATTGCCCCGGCGGCGACGAGCTGATCGCTGTTGACCTGCCCGGCGCATACTCGATGTCCCCCTTCACCTCTGAAGAGTCCATCACCAGCTCTTATGTGAAGAACGAGAACCCCGACGTCATCATCAACATCGTCGACGCCACGAACCTCAGCCGCAGCCTGTTCTTCACCACGCAGCTGCTGGAGCTGGGCATCCCCATGGTGGTGGCGCTGAACAAGGCCGACGTGAACGAGAAGAAGAAGACCACCATCGACGTGGCTGCTCTCTCTGAGAAGCTGGGCTGCCCGGTGGTCGAGGCGGTGTCCACCACCGGCGAGGGCCTGAAGGAGGTCATTGCCAAGGCGGTCGAGCAGATCGGCAAGGAGCAGAAAGCCCCTTATGTGCAAGGCGATATCGACCTGACGGACAAGGCAGTGGTCGTGACTGCCGACCGTGAGCGCTTCAGGTTCGTCAACGGCGTGGTGGCCAAGGTCGAAAAGCGCGTTGTGAAGACTGCTGACAAGAACAGCCAGGACAAGATTGACGCCATTGTGACCCACCCCGTGCTGGGCCTTGTGATCTTTGCAGCCATCATGTTCGGCGTGTTCTGGATCTCTCAGGCTGAGGGCGGTCTGGGCATCTGGCTGGCGGGTATCCTCGAGGGCTGGATGGAAACTGTGACCGAATGGGTCGCCGGCCTGGTGGAGGGCGCTTCGCCCATCCTGCAGTCCCTGATCGTCGACGGCGTTGTGGGCGGCGTTGCGGCCGTGCTGGGCTTCCTGCCCCTGGTGATGGTGATGTATTTCCTCATCGCCCTGCTGGAGGACTGCGGCTACATGGCCCGTGCCTCTGTGGTGCTGGATCCCATCTTCAAGAAGGTGGGCCTCTCCGGCAAGTCCGTGATTCCCTTCGTCATCGGCACCGGCTGCGCCATCCCCGGCGTCATGGCCTGCCGCACCATCCGCAACGAGCGCGAGCGCCGCGCCACCGCCATGCTGGCGCCCTTCATGCCCTGCGGCGCGAAGCTGCCCGTCATCGCCCTGTTTGCCGGCGTGTTCTTCCCCGGCGCCGGCTGGGTGGGCCCGCTGATGTACTTTGTGGGCATTGCGCTGATCTTCTTCGGCGCGCTGCTGATCAACGCCATCACCGGCCACAAGGTGCGCAAGTCCTACTTCATCATGGAGCTGCCCGAGTATAAGGTGCCCTCCCTGGTTCGTGCGTTCATGTCCATGCTGAGCCGCGGCTGGGCCTACATCGTCAAGGCCGGCACCATCATCCTGCTGTGCAACACCGTCGTGCAGGTGATGCAGTCCTTCACCTGGAGCTTCACGCCTGCCAATGAGGCGGCGTCCGATTCCATCCTGGCCTCTATCGCCAATCCCTTTGCTTACGTGCTGATCCCCGTCATCGGCTACCACTGCTGGCAGCTGGCTGCCGCTGCGGTGACCGGCTTCATTGCCAAGGAGAACGTGGTGGGCACGCTGGCCGTGTGCTTCGCGGTGACGAACCTGATCGACGTTGACGCGCTGGAGCTGGCGACGGAGAACGTCAGCGCCGTGGCCCTGGCCTTTGGCGGAAATACCGGCGTGGCCATGACGGCCTCTGCGGCCCTGGCATACCTGATGTTCAACCTGTTCACGCCCCCGTGCTTTGCAGCCATCGGTGCGATGAACTCCGAGATGAAGAGCGCCAAGTGGCTGTGGGGCGGCATCGGCCTGCAGCTGGCCACCGGCTTCACTGCCGGCTACCTGGTGTACACCATCGGCACCCTGCTGACGGACGCGGCCAGCCTGAACGTGGGAGGCGCCATCTGCGGCGGCATTGCCGTGGCGGCTTTCGCGGCGATCATCACGGCGATCATCATGAACACCCGCAAGAACCTCAAGGCCGAGTATGAGCTGAAGGCCGGCGCAAAGGCGTAATCCCCCCTTCGCAAGGAGATACCTCTATGATCGACATCATTCTTATCATTTTTCTGCTGCTCATCCTCGGCGGCGCGGGCTATTATGTCTACAAGGCCAAGAAGAGCGGCAAGAAGTGCATCGGCTGTCCCTACGCAGGGACGGAAGGCTGCAGCTGCAGCAAGAAGTGATCTGAACCTCCACATCAGATCCGAATCAGATCCCATCCCTCCAAAGACATCAAAGGGCAGGCCCGTAAACGCGACGGGTCTGCCCTTGTTTATTCTGTCTGCGTGAGGGGGGCGCGACGGCGGTATTCACCGGGCGTCATGCCCACATGCTGCCGGAATACACTGATGAAATGGCTCTGGGAACTGAAGGCCAGCACATGCGCGATCTGCGATACGGGCTGATCGGTCAGCTCCAGGGTTTCCCGGGCGGCGTCCAGCTTCCGGGCGGTGATGTATTGCCCGATGCTCATGCCCGTCTCCCGGCGGAACAGGCGGGAAAGGTGCGCCCGGCTCAGCCCGCTGGCGCTGCACAGGGCCTCCACCGGGATCTTCTCATGCAGGTGCGTGTGGATGTACTCCGTACAGTGCAGGATGGGCCGGGAATAGCGCGGGCGGCGATTCAGACTGCGCATACGCCCGGCGTAGGCGATCACCAGCTCCCGGTGCAGCTGATGCACCTCGTGTTCGCTGCGACAGACGTCGATGCGGCGGATGTACAGGTCGCTCAGGTTGAAGGCGGTCTCCGCGTCCAGCCCGCCCGCCATGCAGTAGCGGGTGATGAAGGCCACGGTGATCGTCAAATGATACTGCAGGCTGCGCAGGGGATCGTCGCTCAGCCGCCCGAAGCCCTCCTGGCCCAGCGGGGTGAAGAGCCGCAGGGCCCCCTCCTGGTCCCCCTGCTGGATGGAGCGGTAGAAAGCCGCCTCCCGGTCGTAGTGGAGATGGCTGATCAGCTGCTCGCGGTTGTCGTACTCGGTTCGTGCAAGGGCGCGGCGCATATCGGTCATGGGCTTCACCGCCTTTCTGAATAGACGATATCATATTATTTCCAATCAATCAAGCACAAAAACGACAAATATGATACAAATATGATATTCTGCAAGCGTGGGGAGAGAGTATCATACAGGCAGAGGCTGAAAAGCCGTATACGTTACATGAACATGACTGCGGAAAGGAAGCGATCCGATGAAGAAGCTGCTTTCCATCCTGCTGATGCTGGCTCTGCTGGCGATGCTGGTGCTGGCGCTGGGCTGCGCCGCTGCGGAGGAGATCCCGCAATACGAGGGCTACAACCTGGTGTGGAACGATGAGTTCGACGGCGAGGTGTTCACCTTCGACGACTGGAACTGGGAGACCCGCCGCGCCGGCTGGACGAACAATGAGCTGCAGGCCTACAATGCCTCCCGGGACAACATCTTCCTCAGGGACGGCAAGCTGGTGCTCAAGGCCATCAAGAGCGTCAATCAATACGGCAAGACCGTCTACACCTCCGGCAAGGTGCAGACGCTGGACAAGCACAATTTCCTCTATGGCCGCATTGACGTGCGGGCCAAGGTGCCCGCCGGTCAGGGCCTGTGGCCGGCCATCTGGATGATGCCCACCCGCGATCACTACGGCTCCTGGCCCCGGGGCGGCGAGATCGACATCATGGAGTTCCTGGGCCATGACGTGAAGACGGTGTATGCCAACCTGCACTATGGCGATCCCCATGCGGAGCAGCAGGGCGTGTACACGCTGGAGAATGGGGAGACCTTCACCGACAGCTTCCATGTGTTCTCCGTGGAGTGGGATCCCGGCGAGTTCCGCTTCTATGTGGACGGCAACCACTTCCACACCATCAACGACTGGTATAGCCGCTCCGGCGCCTCTGAGCGCCCCTATCCCGCCCCCTTCAACAAGGAGTTCTACATCCAGCTGAACCTGGCGGTGGGCGGCAACTGGCCCGGCAACCCGGATGAGACCACCGACTTTGACAAGGCCGAGTTCGAGATCGACTACGTCCGCGTGTACCAGCGCCCTGAGTACGACACCAATGTGAAGAAGCCCGAAAAGCAGTACCGCGAGGCGGCCGAGGACGGCAACCTCCTCTACAACGGCAGCTTCACCGAGGCAGAGAGCGTCAACGACTCCGCCAACTGGGTCTACTACCAGTGCAGCGGCGGCAATGCGGCGGTCGCCATCCGGGACGGCATGATCGTCATCGACACCAAAACGGAGGGCACGCTGGATTACTCCGTGCAGCTGTATCAGGCGAACCTGCCCATGTTTGAGGGCACGAAGTACCGCTTCAGCTTCGACGCCTGGGCTGACGAGGAACGGCAGATCATCGCGGCAGTATCTGCCCCCAGCGCAGGCTGGATCCGCTACTTCCCCGATACCGTCGTCAACCTGACCCCTGAGAAAACCACCTACACCTACGAGTTCACCATGAAGGACATGGACGACAACAACGGCCGCGTGGAGTTCAACATGGGCCACCGCGGCTCCACGGCTGCGATCTACATCACCAACGTCCGGCTGGAGCCGGTGGAGTAAAAACGTCATGCAGGCCCCAAGGGCCGGAAAAGAGGAATGTATATGCTGAAGCAGATGGGGATCCTGCGGGGCGTGAATCTGGGCGGCTGGCTGAGCCAGTGCGACTATTCTGCCGACCGCCTGAACCGCTTTATCCAGGCGGAGGACTTTGCCCGCATCGCCTCCTGGGGGCTGGATCATATCCGCATCCCGGTGGACTACAACGTGCTGGAGGACGTGCACGGCGGCTACGACGCCCCCGGCTGGGAGCGCCTGGACTTTGCGCTGGCGCAGGCGAAGCAGCACGGCCTGAAGGTCGTCATCGACCTGCACAAGACGGCGGGCTTCTCCTTTGATCAGGGCGAAAAGGAAACGGGCTTCTTTGACAGCGAGACGTATCAGGAGCGCTTCTGCCGCCTGTGGGAGGAGATCGCCCGGCACTACGGCCAGTATTCCGACTGGGTGGTGTTCGAGCTTCTCAACGAGGTGACGAAGTCCAAGTACATCGACACCTGGAACCGGGTTTCGGCCGATGCGATCCGCCGTATCCGCGTCTATGCGCCCAATACCCTCATCCTGCTGGGCAGCTATCACCACAACGCCGCCCATGCGGTGAAGGATCTGGCGGCCCCGCTGGATGACCGGGTGATCTACAACTTCCACTGCTACGAGCCACTGAGCTATACCCATCAGGGCGCGCCCTGGGTGGAGATCCTCGATCAGACGGCGCGCATCCCCTTTGAGGAGAGCGGCGCTACCGAGGCGATGTTCGAGGAGATCTTCGCCCCGGCCATCGATGCGGCTGAACGCAACCACACGCAGCTCTACTGCGGTGAATACGGCGTGATCGACGTGGTGCCCGCGGCGGACGCCCTCAAGTGGTTCCGCACCATCAACGCGGTCTTTGAGCGCCACGGCATCGCCCGGGCGGCCTGGAGCTACAAGCAGATGGACTTCGGCCTGGGCGATCCCTACTGGGATGCGCTGCGGGACGAGCTGGTCAAGGTGCTGTAAAGGTTTGTTGCGGAGGAACGGAGATCTGTCTCAAAATGTATAAAATAGCGGCCCCTTTGCCGGTGCGGTAGAGGGGTCGCTCCGTGTGTGCGGATCATTTGGCGTAGACGCAGGCGTCAAACCCCGGCGCGTCAGCCAGGGGCAGCTCCAGCATCCGCCGGGCGGCTTCGGGGTAGGTATTGGGATTTGACTTGCGGATCGCCTTCAGGGCCTTCTCCGCCCCCTTAAAGCAGCCGGAGAGATACTTCATCTGCTCACGCATACGGCTGTGGGCCTGATCGGCGGGGTACTCCCGGCTGTATTCGGCCAGCAGCGCATCATGGAAGACGCGCAGATCTCCGGCGGAAACAGGTGCGCCCCCGCACAGCTGCCGGGACAGCGCCGGATTGGCGATCAGCCCCCGCCCCAGCATCATGGGCACGCCGGGATACCGGGCCTGCAGCGCCTCGCAGTCCTCCGGGGTGAAGAGGTTGCCGTTGAACACCAGGGGGATGCCGCAGGTGAGGGCCAGGTCGAAGCAGTCCAGATGCACGCCGCCCTTGTAGAACTCGCTGCGGGTGCGGGGGTGGATGGTCAGCTCCCGGACGGGGTACTGTTTCAGGATATCCAGCAGGGCGGGCCATTCCCCGGGCGTCTCGAAGCCGATGCGGGTCTTGACGGAGATGGGCAGCGGGGAGGCGGCAAAGACGGCGTCCAGAAAGGCGTCCAGCGCCTCCGGGTCGCGCAGCATACCGGCGCCCTTGCCCTTGCTGGTCACGGTGCCGGAGGGGCAGCCGATGTTGAGGTTCACCTCGTCATACTCCAGGTCGGCCAGCTCTCTGACCGCCCAGAGGAAGAGCTCTGGGTCGCGGGTCAGCAGCTGGGGGATGACCGGTACGCCCGCATTCTGGGCAGGGGCGATGGCCCTGAGATCGCGGGTGGTGAAAACGTGGTGCTGCGAAGGGGTGATAAAGGGGATGTAATACGCCTTCACCCCGCCGAAAATGCGGTGATGCACCCGGCGGTAGACGGCGTCGGTCACGCCCTCCATGGGGGCAAGGCGAAGATCAGCATGGGGCATGGGCGGCCTCCTGACGGATTGATGGAGTTCATCATAGCATATTTTGCGGGGCATGGCAAGCCGGCGCGGGGGAGGCGGCTGCATACTTTTTTTGCCATCCGGCAGGGATGCGGGCCCGGATGGCGAATTTCCATGATGAAGCTACGATCTGTACACAGGAGGCGCCTGCTATGAAGAAGATCACCGTGGCCATTGCCGGGCTGGGCTCCCGGGGCCTGGATACCTACGCCAAATGCCTGGAGCGGTATGGAAGCCGGGTGGAGATCACCGCCGTGGCGGACATCCGGCCCGACCGGGTGGCAACGGCGGCCCGGCGCTACCGCATCCCGGCCCAGCGGTGCTTTGACAGCGTGCAGAGCCTTCTGCGTGCCCCGAAGCAGGCGGATATCCTCTTCATCTGCACGCCGGACGATCTGCACTACGAGCCTGCCATCGACGCGCTGAACCTGAGCTATCACCTGCTGCTGGAGAAGCCTGCGGCGCGGACGGTCGCCCAGTGCCGCCATATCGCGGAGCTGGCGGAAAAGAAGAAGCGCCACGTCATCGTGTGCCATGTGCTGCGCTACACGGTGTTCTACCAGACCCTCAAGCGCATCATCGACGAGGGACGCATCGGGCAGATCATGAACGTGGAGGGCATTGAGCGCGTGGCCTACTGGCATCAGGCGCATTCCTTTGTGCGGGGCAACTGGCATGTGGCGGCGGACACCACGCCGATGATCCTGGCCAAGTGCTGCCATGACATGGATATGCTGCTGTGGCTGACGGGCAAGCGCTGCGAGCGGGTATCCTCCTTCGGGCATCTGAGCCACTTTACAAGGGACAATATGCCTGCGGGCGCACCGGAGCGCTGCGGCCCCGAATGCCCCCGGGCGGACAAATGTGTCTACAATGCTCAGCGCTACTATCTGGATGTGTACCGGCGCAAGGGCGACAGCTGGCCGGTGAACGTGGTGGCCCCCGAGCCCACGGAGGAAAAGCTGCTGCACGCGCTGAAGACCGGGGACTATGGCCGCTGCGTCTACCGCATGAACAACGACGTGGTGGATCATCAGGTGGTATCCATGCAGCTGGAGGACGAGGTGACGGTGGCCTTCACCATGACGGCCTTCACCGCCACGGGCGGGCGCTGCATCCGCCTGTGCGGCACGGAGGGCGAGGTCTATGCGGATATGGAGCGCAATGTGATCCGCCTGATGCCCTTTGGCCAGGATCCCCGGGAGATCGACGTGAAAAAGCTGGCCCAGGATTTCTCCGGCCACGGCGGCGGCGACGCCAGGATGATCGCCGATCTGCTCGACCTGCTGGAGGGCAAGCCCGCGACCCATGCCCTGACGACCATCGCCCGCAGCGTGGAGAGCCACTACGTCGCCCTGGCGGCAGAGGAATCCCGCCTGCATAGCGGACAGGTGATCGACCTGGAGGCCTTTGCAAGGCAGTGACGGAAAAGAAAAACAGTGGGTTGATGGAAAGGCTGGAGTTAGCCTTCGTCTGCCATCGTGCAAATAAAAAACGTAAGCCTTTGCTGCTTTGCGGTTTCGCGCGCTGCTGTGGTAGAATGAAAGCGATAAACGTGAATTTGTGGAGATTCTTTTCTTCTGCAAGGCTGGATTGGCTTACCGCAGGTGGCCGCTTTCGCGCGTCGAAAGCGGCGCAAAGTCGCCGGGGGGAAAGCAAAATGGTGCTTTCCCCCCGGTCCCCCCTCTCTTCCCTATGAGTTGTCTGTTTTGCGGCTGCGGTGCTGGGCGGCTCGGGTTGCAGAGGTTTGCTCTGAATTTCCGCTAACGCGGAAGCAAACCTCTGCAAATTCGCCGCAACAGTTCCTTTGGGGGCTGTACTGCAGCCGCTGGGGGCTGGCGATATGCTCGCTGTACTTTCCTTTGCAGGCTGCGGCTTGAGGAGGCCAAAAGGCTCCCTCCGGGAGGAACCGGCTCCCCAGTGGGGAGTTGCCCGGTACGGGCAAAGGTTCCGGAGCGAAGCGGAGGCGTATGCTGGCAGCGGACGCAGTCCGATGACTGAGGGAGCACGCGTGAGCCGCTCTACAGACAGCCTCCAAGAGATCCATATTATACAAACTCTCAATTTGTTGAGCCAACGAAAACAGATTCCCACTCTCTCAGAAGGGTGCAATTATATGCACTGCTTCAGTGCATTGCGTTTAAACAACGACATATGCAAACGAGCATCCGGCAGTAACCGGATGCTCGTCTTTTCGTTGTGGGGTCAAATTCATCCTGAAGAATCCTCCCACCGCATTTGATATGTCACCGTATCTTTGCATTCTCCAGCAGGCCGTGCTTGACGTCCCAGAGCTTCTGCGAAAGATCGACGTAGTAGGTGTGGGGATTCTCAAAGCGCTTGACCTCGTCCCAGAGGGTGTGCACCTGCTGGCGGCAGTAGTCCCGGATCTCGCTGAGGGCGGGGAGGTCGTACACCAGCTCGCCCTTTTCGAACACGGGCACCTGCAGCTCCCGGACGGTGAAGTCGGTGACCTCCTTGGTCTTCCAGGTGGCGACGGGGTCAAAGAGGGTGTGGGGCTTCGTTTCGTCGATCACCTCGTCCCTGAGCGTCAGCTCGTCCGCGATGGCCTTGCCGCTCTCCCGGTCGTAGAGGCGGTAGAGGCGCTTGAAATGGGGGTTGGTGATCTTCGCGGTGTTTTCGGATACCTTGATGCGGGGGACGATAGTGCCGTCCTTCTCCTCCACGGCCACCAGCTTGTATACGCCGCCGAAAACGGGGTTCGACTTGCTGGTGATGAGCCTTTCACCCACGCCGAAGACGTCCACCTGCGCGCCCTGCATCATCAGGTCGCGGATGAGGTATTCGTCCAGGCTGTTGGAGGCGGTGATGCGGCAGTTGTGCAGCCCGGCCTCGTCCAGCATCTTGCGGGCCTTCTTGGAGAGGTAGGAGATATCGCCGGAGTCCAGGCGGATGGCGCAGCTGGTGATGCCCTGGGGCAGCAGCACCTCCTTGAAGGCGCGGATGGCGTTGGGCACGCCGGACTTGAGGGTGTTGTAGGTATCCACCAGCAGGGTCGCGTTGTGGGGGTACATCTCGCAGTAGGTGCGGAAGGCCTCGTACTCGCTGTCGAACATCTGCACCCAGGCGTGGGCCATGGTGCCGCCGGCGGGCACGCCGTACATGGTGTCGGTCAGGGTACAGGCCGTGCCGTTGACGCCGCCGATGTAGGCTGCCCTTGCGCCGATGATGGCGCCGTCCGCACCCTGGGCCCGGCGGGAGCCGAACTCCAGCACCGTGCGGCCCTGGGCGGCCCGGACGATCCGGTTGGCCTTGGTGGCGATCAGGGACTGATGGTTGATGGACAGCAGTACATACGTTTCGATCAGCTGGGCCTCGATGGCTGGGGCCTTCACCGTCAGGATCGGCTCGTTGGGGAAGACGGGGGTGCCCTCCGGCACGGCCCAGATATCGCCCGTGAAGCGGAAGTTCGCCAGATACGCCAGGAAGCCCTCGTCGAACATGCGGCGGTCGCGCAGGTAGGCGATATCCTCGGGGGAGAAATGCAGCTGGCGGATGTACTCCACCACCTGCTCCAGACCGGCAGCGATGGCAAAGCCGCCCCCGTCGGGCACGCTGCGGTAGAACACGTCGAAGATCACGTTCTTCTTGTAGAAGCCGTTGCGGAAGTAGCCGTTGCCCATGGTCAGCTCATAAAAATCGCAGAGCATGGACAGGTTGCGTTCGGACATGGGCATCGCACATTACCTCTTTTATTCTGATGATTTGGCGGCGGGTCTCATCCGCGGGGGAAGGGGACAATAGCTGGACAAGCTTTGACTTCCCCTCTGGGGAAGGTGTCGCCGGGCTTGCCCAGTGACAGATGAGGTCTTCTCGTCAGATGATCTCCACCTGGAAGGAAGCCATGACCTCCAGCGCCTTGTGATGCAGCGCAGGGTCGTTGGAGGCGCAAAGGGCCGCATGGACGGCGACGTCGGCCTCCGGCAGGGCAGTCTTGGCAATGACGGCGTTGGAGATGACGCAGATGTTGGTCACCACGCCGCACAGCTCGACGGCCTCATAGCCCTTTTCCCGCAGGTGGGCAAAAAGCCCCTTGGAGCCGAAGGTCTCCTTGCAGAAGACCGCATCCTCCGGGTGCTGCTCGAGGGCGGTCTGCCCGTAGAGGGCATGGCCCTGGGTGCCGCGGATGCAGTGGGGCACGGGCAGGTATTTCCCCTCGCGGGTAGTCATGTAGTTGTCCTCATGGGTATCCAGGGTGAAGATAACGTCCCAGCCCTCTGCGCGGGCGCTGCGGATGCGGGCGGCGATGCCCTCGTCCAGCGCGGCGGCGGCCGGATTGCCCAGGGAGCCGGTGACAAAGTCGTTCTGATAATCCACGACGATCAGACATTTCATACAGTACACCTCCATACCGTTGCCGGGGTATGGGAACATTATACATGACCGCGGCGGATTCGTAAAGCGGCACATTTTGCAGCCCGTGCAAATTTCTTGTCTGTTAGCCTTTGTAAACGCATTGAAATCTGCTGGGAGATATGCTACAATGCAGGCAAGAGATAAACGTTGGGCAGGCCGGATCTGCGCCTGCATCCGAAAACGATTTAGCTCCCGCACAGTTACATGTTAGCCAGTACATCACTTAAGGAGGAAATGAACCATGCAGTATGGTTATTTCAACGACGCGGCGCGTGAGTACGTCATCACCGACCCGCGTACCCCCACCGCCTGGGCGAACTACCTGGGCAGCCCCGAGTACGGCGCGATCGTGACGCAGAATGCCGGCGGCTACTCCTTCGTCAAGTCCGGCGCTCATGGCCGCATCCTGCGCTACTCCTTCAACCAGTTCGACGAGCCCGGCCGCTACGTCTACCTGCGCGACGATGAGGACGGCGACTATTGGTCTGCCTCCTGGCGTCCCGTGGAAAAGGACCTGAATGAGTACAAGACCATCACCCGTCATGGCACCTCCTACACCGAGATCGAGAGCGAGTACCGCGGCATCGAATCGAAGGTGCTGTACTATGTGCCCATGAACGCCACCCACGAGGTCTGGCGCGTGAAGGTCACCAACAAGTCCGATAAGGTGCGCACCATCTCCGCCATGTCCTACTGCGAGCTGTCCACCGAGAGCAACTACGAGCAGGATCTGGTCAACCTGCAGTACACCCAGTTCATCACCAACACCACCTTCGAGGGCGACTGCATCGTGCAGCACATCAACCGCTTCTGCGGCGTGAACGAGAAGGGCGAGAACTGGCGTGAGCGCGTGTTCGCCATGGCCGGCGCTCCTGTGAAGAGCTACTGCGGCCGCCGCGAGAAGTTCGTGGGCGTGAACCGCTTCCGCAATCCCCAGGCCGTTATCAACGGCGATCTGGGAAATGTCCTGAACTTCAACGGCAACCCCTGCGGCTCCCTGCACGCCCAGCTGGTGCTGCAGCCCGGCGAAACGAAGACCATCGCGTTCCTGCTGATGCAGAAGGCCCCCTCCGTGGCCCGCGAGATCATCGACCGCTACGCCGACACCGAGGCCGTCGTCAACGCTGAGCTGGCCGAGCTGATCGCTTACTGGCATGGCAAGCTGTCCGCCCTGACGGTCAACACCCCCGACGCCAACTTCAATACCATGATCAACACCTGGAACGCCTTCCAGTGCTTCACCACCTTTGTGTGGAGCCGTGCGGCGTCCCTGATCTACTGCGGCCAGCGCAACGGCCTGGGCTACCGCGACACCGTGCAGGATATCCAGGGCATCATCCACCTCGATCCCGAGATGGCCAAGGAGCGCCTGGTCTTCATGCTGAGCGCCCAGGTGCACCACGGCGGCGGCCTGCCCCTGGTGAAGTTCAACCACAATGCCGGCCATGAGGACAAGCCCGAGGACGAGAGCTACGTCCGCGCCACCGGCCATCCCCACTACCGAGCCGATGACGCTCTGTGGCTGTTCCCGACCGTGTATAAGTACGTCGCCGAGACCGGCAACAAGGACTTCCTCAACGAGGTCATCCCCTACGCCGACTTCGACGAGGGCACCGTGCTGGATCACCTCAAGCGCGCCATCGACTTCTCCATGAACCACCTGGGCGCTCACGGTATGCCTGCCGGCCTCCACGCCGACTGGAACGACTGCCTGCGCCTGGGCGCGGCGGGCGAATCCTCCTTCGTGGCCATGCAGCTGTACTACGCCACCCGCGTGCTGGACGAGCTGCTGCCCGAGACCCCCGAAAACGCCGAGTACCGCACCTGGCTGCGCGCTGCGGGCGAAAGCTCCTTCGTGGCCATGCAGCTGTACTATGCAACCCGCGTGCTGGACGAGCTGATGCCCGATACCGCCGAAAACGCCGAGTACCGCACCTACCTGCGCGAGAAAGGTGCGGAGCAGAAGCAGCTGATCAACGAGCATTTCTGGGAGGATGACCGCTTCCGCCGCGGTTACTCCGAGGAAGGCTTCATCATCGGCTCCAAGAACGATCCTGAAGCCGCGATGTGGATGAATCCCCAATGCTGGGGCGTCATCTCCCGCATGTCCACCCCCGAGCAGGCGGAGCTCTCCATGCAGACCGTCTATGACAAGCTCAACACCCCCTGGGGCGTAGAGGTCATGGGGCCCTGCTACAAGGAGCACTACTTCGACGGCGCGCTGATGAAGCTGTTCAACCCAACCACCAAGGAGAACGGCGGCATCTTCTGCCAGCCTCAGGGCTGGGCAATCCTCGCCGAATCCCTGCTGGGCCACGGTGGACGCGCCTTCCAGTACTTCACCGAGAGCTGCCCCGCATCCTACAACGACCGCGCCGAGCTGCGCGAGATCGAGCCCTACGTCCATGGCCAGTTCATCGAGGGCCATGAGTCCCCCCAGCCCGGCCGCGCCCATGTGCATTGGCTGACCGGCACTGCCTCCACCGTGATGGTGGGCTGCGTGGAGGGCATCCTCGGTCTGCGTCCTACCCCCGAGGGCCTGGTCATCAGCCCCGCCATCCCCGCCGAGTGGGACGGCTTCACCATGGACAAGACCTTCCGAGGCAAGCGTCTCCACATCACCGTGGATAACAGCGCCCACAAGGAGGGCAAGCCCGCCAAGGTGCTGGTGAACGGCACGGAAGTCTGCGGCGTGCTGACTGACGACGTGCTGACCGATGACTGCCAGATCACCGTGGTGATGTGATTCCAACAGCCGGGTCGGAATAATGGGCCGAACCAGTAAAAACGAACAATAGATAAAAAGCCCCCTTATGTAGGATCACAACTACATAAGGGGGTAAGTTGATGTCAGGGAAAAAGGCCTTACCGATGCAAAAGTCGGTAAGGCCTTTTCTGTAAGGCTATGTGACAGCCACCTGCAAGCCACCGGTTCACTGGTGCAATGAAAAAATGGACTCACATTTTGATGGTTGCTATCATTTTGCTATCAAATCGGGCAGAGTTGCCATCCAGAATGCCGTCAAGCCCAGTGTTTTCAAGCGGGTCAGCGGCGGATGGAAAAATTCTTGTCGATTAGCAAAGCGGTTTATCCTGTTCTGAGCAAGGATTTCTATCCTCAGCCCAAAATGAAAACAGCCTTGTTTTCAGGTGCTTTTCAGACCTGAATCACCTCATGAAATTGGAATTTTAAGTGCTCGAAAGCCAGTGATATCAAGGCGTTGCGCTCTATAAGCAAAGAAACAGACCTCGAAGGATTTTGTCCTTCAAGATCTGCTTTTTGCTATGTCATTGAGGCTAAGCGACTTTACTCAAAAGTGGATAAAGTCGGGTGAAAGGTGACATACTGCTTACTCCCACTCGTCCAGTTGAATCAGAACTTAACGCAGTACGTTTAAGTTTTATTGCTTGTGGTGGGCCAGTTTGAAGCATTCTATCCTTGGGATAGAGCCTATTCGGACTTTTGCTATCAATATTCTATCACCACCAGGATATCACGGTAACGCTCGCCGCCTATCCTGAATGGCTCAATTACATTATAGCATACTTCTGCTGATTTATCCAGAGGGTGTAGGGTTTTTACAATGTGCAG
>JAFQEB010000014.1 GCA_017399225.1 Clostridia bacterium
CGATGTTCTGGGCCGACGCGTCACGCTGCTGACGGGCATCATCGTCTATACGCTGGGCAATGCGCTGGCGGCCCTTGCGCCGTCGCTGCCGGTGATGCTGATCGCCCGGTTCATCGTGGGCGTGGGCAGTGCAGCCGTGGCGCCGGTGGTGCTGTCCTACATCGTGACGGATTTTCCGCCCCATCGGGTCGCCAAGGGATTTTCACTGTACATGCTTATCTCCAGCGTATCGGTAATCTTCGGCCCTGCGCTGAGCGGGTTGATCATCAGCACCTGGGGCTGGCGGGCGATGGTCTGGGTGTGCGTGGCTATCTGTGTGGCAGTGTTCATCCCCTGTGCGCTGCTCAAAGATGAAAACGCACCGCCCCGCAGGCCGTTTCAGCATTTCGATGGCCTGGGCGCGGTGCTGGTAATGATCTTCTTCAGCTTAGTGCTGTGTATCCCTTCCTTCGGGCAGAACTTCGGCTGGGGTTCTTCAGCGTTTCTTAGCGTGCTGAGCGCTGCGATCGTCGCCCTCATCGCCCTCATGCTGGTGGAACGCCGCGCCGTGCAGCCTATCCTGCCCGGCAGCTTCATGGCGCGACGGGCCTTTATCCTGAGCGTCCTGGCACTGACGCTGACACAGGGGCTGATGCAGGCCAACATGACCAACACCATCGTGTTTGTGAACTACACACAACCGGGCAACGACGTGATCTCTGCCTATGCCATTTCGGTGATGTACCTGGGTATGTCGCTGGGAGCGGTGCTGCTGGGGCCGCTGGCAGACAGATTTGAACCCCGCACAGTCCTGACCGGTTCGCTGCTATTGACGGGTATCAGCTGTGCGCTGCTGCTGCTTTTTACGGCTGATGCCTCCGTCCTGCTGCTGATGACAACCCTGGGGCTGCTGGGCTTCGGCCTTGGCGGCAACGGCACCATCTTCATGAAGGTGGCCCTGAGTGGGCTTCCCGGCGACAGGGCGGGCGCAGCCACCGGCACTTATGGGCTGTTCCGTGACCTGACCGCCCCCTTTGGTGTAGCAGTGCTGGTGCCCTTTTTCACCAACAGCATCACGGGCTATACAGCGCAAGGCGTCACAGCAACGGACGCTGCCGTTCGTGCCATCCGCACGCTGGGTATCATTGAAATCATCTGTGTGGCAGCAGGAATTCTGGTGGTGCTGATGCTGCCCCGCATCCATCATGAAAGGAGAAATCATCATGCGGCTGAAAAATAAGGTGATTCTGGTTACTGCCTCCACAAGGGGCATCGGTCTGGCCATCGTGAAGGCCTGCGCAAAAGAGGGCGGCATCGTTTATATGGCAGCCCGCGACCTTGCACGGGCCCAGGAGGAAGCAGACAAGCTCAATGCCGAAGGCGGCCGGGTATACTGCGTCTACAACGATGCCACCAAACCGGAAACCTTCGTTTCCATGGCGGAAGAAACGGTGCAGCAGGCCGGACGTATTGACGTGCTGGTAAACAACTTCGGCACCTCCAATCCTGGAAAGGATCTGGATTTCGCCCACACCGGCCCAGAGGTATTCATGAATACCGTGCAGCTCAACCTGCGCAGCGTGTTCATGGCCAGTCAGGCCGCCGCAAAGCACATGGCAGCACAGGGCGGCGGCAGCATCATCAACATCAGTTCCGTAGGCGGCGCAGTGCCTGATATCTCACAGATTGCTTATGGCACCAGCAAGGCAGCAATCAACTACCTCACCAAGCTGATTGCGGTGCATGAGGCCAAACATCACATCCGCTGCAACGCTGTGCTGCCCGGTATGACGGCAACTGAGGCGGTCACCCAGCACCTGAGCGATGACTTCCGTGCGCTGTTTCTCCGGCACATCCCGCTGGACCGCATCGGTCTGCCGGAGGAGATTGCCGCCGCAGTTGTCTACTTCGCCAGTGATGAATCCGCCTACACCACCGGGCAGATCCTCAGTGTATCCGGCGGATTTGGACTTGCTACGCCGCTGTATGGGGAGTTGTCTGGTAAGACAATGCGGCAGTGATATGTATCCCATCTCGTGCTTCCTCCTTATGTTTTACATAGGCGCAATTCCACTGCTTCTTTGGCTTTGAACGGGGAGTGGATTCCTTAGTCGGGGAGTATGGACAGCGGAGAAACACACAAGTACGGTCTGTACCGTGAGGACGATGGAATCTGCAAGAACGGCATTCCTCAAACATTCCGTCTTCGCCACTGTCATACTGGGAGTAGGGGTTTTCATGCATGGCAGTTTCGAATGCGAGGCTGCCTCCATATCGGTGCATGGGACATTCCTCCTTTGAGGGAAATAGAAAAACCACGGTGCATTGTGGTGATACATCGTGGTTATCTCACATTCAGTTGTGTCTGTCCCGGTGCGGGACAGTGTCTATCAACGGCAGTCTTCTGCATAAATCTGCACTGCTTTGAGTAAGCTGCTGATTCGCGAAAACAGGAGAATACACAGCCGGTATTATGCCGCTGAGACGGTTTGTCAGACCAAGGCTCCAGTGGTGTAGTAGCGATTTGCGAAGTGCCCGCAGCCCAGATATTTCAAGGGGTTCAGCAAAACGGATGAAATATCAGCTGGTATCTCATCGTACAGCCTCCGGAATCATTTTCTACCTGTTATGGTAGCATATCCGGACGGAAATGGCAAGGGGTTTGTGGGCATATCCAGACGCCCCGGCGCATAGGATGCACCGTAAACGGGGGTGATGGGATGGCGCAGGTGGAGCGGAGGATGTACCGCAGGCGGAAGCGGGCTGCCCGCAAGCGAAGGCTCCTGCTGGCGGCAGCGATGCTTTGCATATCGGTCGGGCTGATGATCTGGCTGGGGCGTTCGCCGCGCCTGAAGGCGGAGCTGCTGCAGGACGCCACGCCGACGCCTGTAACCGCCGACTACGATCACACGATGGAGACGCGGGAGATCACCCTGGCGGAGACCCGGTGGTACACCATACAGACCGGTGTGTTTTCCAGCCAGGAGGCGGCGCTGGAGAAGGCGGAGGCTTATACGGAGCGCGGCGCGCCGGGTACCGTCGTGCAAGAGGGCAGCAAGTGGCGGGTATTCATTGCCAGCTATGGCAGCGAGGAAGACGCCTCTGCGGTCCGGCAGCGCCTGGGGGAGCAGCAGCGGGTAGAAACGTATCTGTACTGCTGGACTTGTCCGGAGCTGCGGCTGCGCCTGACCGGCATGGCAGGGCAGCTTGACGTGGTGGAGGCGGGCTTTTCTCTGATGCTGGACAGCGCTGTGCGCTTGCGGGACACCGCGACGCTCCTGGACGCCGGGCAGCTGACGACGGCAGAGGCGGCCGCTGCAGCCGGGGACATCGACGGGCAGATCAGCCTGTGGATGGAAACAGCCCGGAGCCGCTTTGGCCGCCAGGCGCCTGCGCTGGTGCAGCAGCTGCAGAGCTTCATGGAGGCCTGGACGCCCCGGCGCAAGGAGCTGAATGCTGCTGCCGGCTCTGCGACGAACCTGTCCGCCGCGCTGAAGCAGCAGGCGATGGGCCTGTACAGCGACGTCATCCGCTTCCGGGCTGCGGTTCTGGCGGAATAGGAAAACCGTCCCTCTGGGGGAGTTTTCTGAGAAACAATTTTCCTTCGACGACCAAACGAGCATCCGGCGTTCGGATGCTCGTTTGGTTATGTGGGTGCACAATTCAATATACTGGTATAATGCAATTAATTGCGCCCGCTGAATATGGAAGGCTCGTGTTTTTGATTGCTCGATAAAGTTGGAATTTATGCTCCGAAAAAAGCTGTTTCGTGAGGGAAAATCATTCCACTCGTTCTAATTCTTCGGTCAAGTCACGCAACAAATCTTCAGTAGAAATGATCCACGCATCTTTATCTGTCGGAAAGACCATGAAGCGAATGCTTTCATCGGTCAACATATCTTCACAACGTTCGCAGAATTCATGTATATCCATTTCTACCGGGGTATCTTCTTTGCTATATGCTTCCGCAAATTCTTTTGAGGGCCATACCAATAGATGAATGTATCCATCTACATCAATGGTAGCAAAGCCATCTTCATTAGAAAGCAACCAAGCACTCTCATAGTCAACTGCATATGTGATAAAATGCTTATATCTCTTTTCTGCTGTTGTATTCCATAAACCTTTAAAACGCTTGTTCACAGCTATCTGACCTCCGAATTCAAGAATATCGTTTTCAGTCTAACACAGCAGTCCACGGAACCGCACGCCGACCAAGACTTGTGGGTTCGCTATTGGTATAAAGGATAACACTTCTCTTCCCATCTCTTCTGCTGCGTGGACGCTTTCTTTACCTTACGGTGCAAGGGCCGCGCTCCACATCAGAAGGGACACTTCACCGTGAAGGTGCGGCCGTCCAGGTTGGGCAGTTCTCCGGCAGTGTCGATGGTGAGGCTGGCGGCGCACAGGCAGAGACGCCCCTGCACCTTCTGCTGGCGGTTGAAGGCCCGGTCGCCGTATACGTCGTCGCCCAAAAGGGGATGCCCCAGCGCGGCCATGTGGGCGCGGATCTGGTGCGTGCGCCCGGTGATCAGGTGCACCAGCAGGCGGCTGACGGGGCCGTTCTCCAGCGTTTCGTAGCCGGTGGCGATGGGCCTTGCGCCGGGCTGCGGATGGTCGACGATGGTCACGCGGGCGGCCTTTGCATCCTTGAGAAGATAGGCGTGGCAGGTGGCGGCGGGCGGCTTCATCATGCCGCGCACCAGGCAGATGTAGCGCTTGTCCATCGTCCGGTCCCGGAAGGCGCGGGTGAGGATCTCCTCTGCCCGGTCATTCTTGGCGAACATCACCAGGCCGCAGGTCTGGTTGTCCAGGCGGTGGCAGGCGCGGGGCGGTTCGGCGTCAGGGGTGGATTGACGCACATGGCGCAGGGCCAGGTCAGTCAGGGTCACGCCGCCCTTTTCGTCCGGCTCCACGCTGATGCCCGCCCGCTTGTTGATGAGCAGTACGTCCTCGTCCTCGTAGACGATCTCCACCAGGGGCGCGGTTTGCTCCATGCAGAAGAGCTCCACCTTCTGTCCGGCAGAAACGCGGATATCAGGCTTCACGCGCTTTCCCTCCAGCTTCACATCGCGCCTTGCAAAGCTCTGCTGGATCGTCCGCTGGGGAAGTTCCGGGAAAAAGCGGCGGATGCAAGCGTCGATGCGCTGCCCCTCCGCCGCAGGATCGGTAATAAATTCGTATTTCATACTCAGTCTCCGGTTTATTGCAGGCTGGTCATGCGCATGTCGCCCCAGCGGGGGGTCAGGCGGTGCAGGTCGGCCACAGCCGCAAGCATCTCCTGGGTGGGCTGGATGGTCAGCATGGTGCTCAGCACCTCCTGCATCACTGCCAGCGGCACGCCCTGCTTGGCCAGCATACGCAGATCCTCCACGGCCTCTTCCTCGATGATCTCCGGGCGTGTCGCCCCCAGCAGCAGGCCGTAGAGTTGCTCAAACAGCAGGCGTTCTTCGGGCATCAGGCCCTCCATTGCGCCGCGGATGGTCTCCTCGTCCAGGTCGATGGAGATCCCTTCCCGGGGAGCTGTGCAGCCCAGCAGCTGCTCGGGCTCCGCAAGGCCGGGATGCAGCAGCAGCATTTCGCCGTCCTGGTCGTAGGTGTAGTCATATGCAGAGCGCAGATAACGCATCGCCAGGGTACGTTCACCCTCGCCGCCGCCCTCCAGCACATCTTCCAGGAGATGATACAGGGGCTCCTCGTAATGCAGCAGGCCGCCGATGTACAGCAGCGCCCGGATCACCGCATCGTGGTGCATCAGCCTCACGCGGAGCTCCTCGTGCTTGCGGCTGGAAAGCACCATTGTCAGCGGCGTCAGCAGGGCATGGGGCATATGCAGCACAAATCGGTTCTCTTCATGGGTGATGGAGCACCACATCCGCCGCACGAGGGATTCCGCGGCGCTCATTTCCTCCCAGTCCAGCAGCTCGGCCTCGCCCGCCAGGGTCAGCAGACGCTCCACCAGGTGATGCTCTTCTACTGTCAGCAGCGCGGCTTCCGCAGGCAGGCGGGTCAGCACCAGTGCCCGCAGCTCCTGCGTGGTGTGCAGGCGGCTCATGCGCGGATGCTCCTGTCCGTCAAAGGATACCTGCCACAGCTCCTCTACCCGAAGGCTGTCATCGTAGGTATACAGGTTGAAATCCGGCAGGGCGGTCAGCCGCTTCTCGCAGGCCTCCAGCTGTTGCTGACGCAGCAGGCTCATGGTTTTGTCTGCCCAGTGCAGACGCTTGACGTTCGCTTCCCGGAGCAACGGCTCCACCTCCCTCTTGCTTTCGTATCCTCTATTATACGGCATGATCCGCGTCTGTCAAGTGCTGCATCCTGTCAAATGGACGGGAAAAGGTCACAGCTTCGACGGAAATTGCCAGACCGGAAGCGGGTAATAAAGATTCTTCCTGGAAAACGGAGGAAACGGCCGGATGCAGCGAAATAGCCGTTGTAACTCCCGTACCCCACCGTAGGTGGGGGCCGCCTCTCACTACAATGGTAAAGCAGACGGCTTTGGGCGACGCGAGGCGACCGCAGGGGAGCCGAGCTAAAGCGTGCGCAACAAGGAAACACATGATTTCGTTCCCACAATATCCATGCGTGCTCAGCTATAACGAGGAGCAGTAACACGATCGCAGGAAGGGGCAAGGGGTGAAATCCCTTGCGGGGTTCAGGGGCAGAGCCCCTGGCCGTCGGAGACCTTTGTTTGTATAGCTTTCCTTGAAGAATCGAAATAAAGGAGCGCACATTCCTGTACGCTCCCTGACTATATTACATCTCGTCCTCCAGCTCCCATCGGGTGAGGGGTACCTGGAGCTCGCCGTGCTCCTCCGGGGCGATCACACCCGGCTGGAAAAAGAAAACGATGTCCCCGTTCTCCGCCAGGTAGAAGTCTTCCTCCGGGTAGAAGCTGGCCTCGAATTCCTCAAAGGTGAGATCCGCCCAAAGGGGATAGCCGCCCGTTTGCAGCTTATCCCAGACCAGCTCGCGGGCTACCCGGTCCGCCTTGTTGGTCTGGCGGGTCTGCAGCCACTCGTCGGTTTCCTGCACGTCCAGCAGGCCCAGCAGGGTGGGCAGATTGGTGATCTTTCCTGCGCCGCTGCTGGTGAGGGGGAAGACGTGTCCGCTGATAACGAGGGTCGTGTCATCGCCCATCACCGTGCGCTTGATGATCTTGACGGACAGATAATCTTCCTGCAGGCAGGTGATCTCATAGGAGACGTCCACGTTCTTCTGGGGATCGCCGGGCTGAAGGTCGGAGGCCTGCATGGGGGCTTCAAAGCCCAACGCATCCTCTGCTGCGTAGGAATAGGTCGTGTTGAACATCATGGCGAGGTCGCTGTCACCGGCCAGCTGCGGATAGCAATAGCGGTAGACGTACTGCGCGTCGGCTTCGGTGCTGTTCTCCGGGTACACATATACGCCGGTGATATCTTCAGCGAAGGTGACAGGTGCGTCCTCGGCCAGCGCGGGCACGAGGCAGATCGCCAGTGCCAGCAGCAGGGAGAGAAGGGTGTGCTTCATGGCGTCCTCCTTGGAAATGGAATGCGGAAAGGGGCGCGGGTCAGGCGTTTTGCAGATCCTCTGCCGCGCTGATGGCGGCGATGTTGCCTTCACCTACCGCTTTGGCAATCTGCAGGGGATGGCCGGTGCAGTCGCCGCAGGCATACACCCGGGGGAGATTGGTGCCCATGCGGCGGTCAACGCGGATGAATGCGCCGTTCAGGTCGATACCGGGCAGCAGGCTGTCCGGGGCGACAGCCGGGCGGAAGATGAATACGCCATCGTAGATCTTTTCGCCCAGGTTGGTCTTCACGGCGATCCGGCCGTCCTCCTGGCGGATGAGCTCCTTTGGTGTGCCCTCGCACAGGGTGTAGGGTACATGGGCGGGCTGATCATGCCGGGCAAGGAAGTAGTAGTCCACATGGCTGGCGAGGCCGGCGAGGAACTCGCCTTCTTCGACGCCGCCCGTCCAGGCGGAGAGGACGGCTACCTCGCGATCCCGGTAGAACATGCCGTCACAGGTGCCGCACCAGCTGACGCCCATGCCGATGAGGGCTTCCTCGCCGGGCAGGAGTTTGGGCCGCGCTGCGCCCGTGGCCAGCACAATGGCGCGGCTTTCCACGATATCGTTGCCTACAAGGGTCATATAGCCTGCGCTGCCGTTGGGCATGATCTGCCGGGCCAGCTGGTCGATGACCTGCGCGCCTGCATCCTCTGCCTGCCGGCGGAAGATGTGCAGCAGCTCCCTGCCGGAAACCTGGGGAAGGCCGGGATAGTTGTCGATCCTTTCCGCCTTTTGAAGCCATCCGGTCGAGGAGGCGGCGGCAGCCACCGTAACGCTCAGATTACGCTGGCGGGCGGTCAGGGCGCAGCTCCACGCTGCGGGGCCTGAACCGATGATGAGCAGATCACAGTTTGACATAGGCAGCTCCTTACTTCATGGGGCGGTTACTGCAGGTAGGTGTAGCGGGCGACGAGCCAGGGCATACCGTTGTAGGAGCCGTAGACGTCCGCATAGATGTTGTAGTAAACGCCTTCCTTCCATTTGGTCTTGGTCTGATTTTCCAGCAAAACCGGCTGGCTCTTGCCGTCCACAGAGCAGTAGAACACCGCCATCTGCGGGCTTTCGGAAACGAAGTGATCCACCTGGCCCTGGGCGAGATAGATCTGTGCGCGGGAGGCACGGAAGCTGATGTTGCCCACCAGCTCCGCATAATCGGCAGGTTTGCCGAGATCCCAGGCCTTGCGGGTATACACATCCTGATTGGGGAGGTAATAGATCACATAGTCGACCTGGGAGGTCTTTTTGCCGGGGTAGGAGGCCTGGATGGAGACGGTGTTATAGCCGATCTTGTCGAAGATGGCGTAGAAGGTGAATTCGCCCGTCGTATCCAGGTTGGTGATGTTCAGATCGGAATGGGGGGAGAGAATGTCGATCTCCGCACCGGGGACGGTGGTACAGGTGATCTGGTACTTGTCCTCATTGGTGGAGGTATAGGTGGTCGCTGCAAGATCCAGGGGGATCTCCTGCACCTCGCGGTACAGCGTGACAGCCAGAGAGTTATTGCGGCAGTAGGGGCTGCGCACCTCCACGTTGTAGACGTTGTCGCCAATGGGCTGCACGGTTGCGTTGTAGATCAGCAGACCGCTTTCATCCACTGCGTCGGACATATCCACGCCGTTGATCTTCACCGTCGAGCCGGCACGCACCTTGAAGTGCATGGAGTACATGGGCGTTGTGACCTCGGTGCGCAGGCTCTCGGGGGTCACCAGCTCAATGGGGCTCAGGGGGATGGAGATATCGTACTGGATGGGGGCGAGGGGCTTGAGGAGCTCCGGCGATGTGAGCAGCAGCGGCGTCAGGGTGACGGTCATGGTTTCGTCCGTAACGACGTCCAGCTCGTCATACCACACATGATCCTCGATGACGATGGTGGCAAAGCCGCCGATGACCTCATACCGGTCGTGCAGCTCGTTGATGTAAATGATCTGCCCGTCCTCGCCGGGGATGAGGATGGTGTGGGCAGCAAGGTCGTTGAGCAGCGAAGCAGAGACCAGCGCGCCGTTATCCCGGGCGTAGGCCTCCTGATATTTCTGGTAGGCCGTGACGCCGATCACCGCTGCAAGGCAGATGACGACGAGGATCAGCGCGGTGGTGATGACCGTGATGGCGTGGCGGGAGCGCTTGCGGCGGGAGGGCGTCTGGGGCAGCTCATGGAGATTCGGCGGCTGCTTGAAGACGTTGTTCTGGCGCATATCTTCGACGATGGGATCATACGCCCGGGTATCCTGCCACTGGGCAGGCGCGGAAACGATGCGGGTGCCGCGCGGGTTGCGGGCCACGGGCTGGGGCGCCTCCTGTGCAGGGGTCTCAGGCGCGGGCTCCTGGTCATACAGACCGCTGACGGATACGCGGGCGCTGTGCTTTTCCTCCTCCGGCGCCGGTGCGGCCTCCTCTGCGGGAAGCTCGCGCTGGGCGGCAGGGGCGTTGCGCTGCAAGGCGCGGGCCTTCATCTGATCCAGCCGGGCCTGACCGTCGTCCTTACGGGCCTTGAGCTCCATCATTTCCGCAGCCAGCACCTCGCGGTCATCCGGGGAGATATCCACCTCGCCGTCCTCGTCCACGCGGATGTAGGCCTTGCCGGCCTTGCTGTCCTTCAGCTGGGAGCGCCAGCTGGGCTCGACGGGCCGATCCGTGCTAAGCTCCGTGCCGCAGCGGATGCAGCGCGGCAGCGTAGCGCGGTTCCATTGGTTGCAATTCGGGCATCTCATGCGGTTACTCCTTGCGCGTTTCCGCGCTTATCAGTCGTCATAATCCTCGTCGTCGATGACCAGCCAGCCGCACTCCATGTAATCGTTCAGATCCTCGCGGCTCTTCACCCAGTCGATCTCCTGCACGGACATACCGGCATACTTGATCGGGGAAACGGCGTCCTCCTGGGGGATGCGCAGCTCTTCGATCACGCAGGAGCGCAGGCTGTAGGCGATCTCCATCGCCTGCACCATCTCATCCAGGGACATATTGGTCATCGTCGTGTTTTCGGAGATCGAGTCCACCAGCGCCCGGGCCTGGTCATAGGTCATCACGCGGCACTTGTCCGCCAGGGTGGAAAGCACCGTGCGGGCGCGCTGGGTGCGCATGAAGTCGCCGCCGCCGCCGCTCTTGCGGATGCGCATGTAGATGACCGCAGCACGGCCGGTGAACAGATAGGTGCCCGCCCGGTTCATCTTCGGCGTCGTCTGATGGGCGTCCAGGGGATAATCCCGCAGGTAGCGGGCGTCGGAGGCGCTCACGTCGATCTCCACGCCGCCCATATAGTCCACGATGTTGGCCACCTGCTGGAAGTCGAACAGCACATACTTCTCGATCCTGATGCCAAAATGCTGGCTGAGCACCTTGCACAGCTCCTCAGGACCGTAGTTTTTCGCGATGTAAGTCACGCGGCCGATCACGCCGTCGGGGCGGACCACCAGCGCGTCGCGGATCAGGGAGGTCAGCATGATGCGGTTGGCGCGGGTATCCAGCGTCAGCAGCATGATGCCGTCAGTGTTGCCCAGGTTCTGCGGCTTGCCCTTCCACTGATCCACGCACAGCAGCAGATAATGGTGCATACCGTCGCGGGTCTCAGGCAGCTCTTCATAGGGAATGATCTCAATGGGCTTGGGTTCGTCAGCCAGGGCAGAGAAGCAGGGCAGCATCAGCGCAAGGGCCAGAAGCAGGCAAAGCAGTTTCTTCATCGTGTGTTCTCCTTTGAAGAATGGTGTATATTACATAAACGGAGCAAGCTGCGCTTTTTGTCCCGCCGGGAATGAAAAAGCAGCGGAACATTACTATTATAGCATTGATTGGCTGCAAAGGGAAGTGCGGGAATGAAAAAAGCAGCCCTAACAGGACGCTCGACCTGTCAAAAACCTCCACGGGAGGTGTCGGAGGGCCCGCAGGCTCTCTGACTGTAATCGTATCGCGGGGCTTTGCCGCGCGGGCGGGGCGGTTTCGGCTTTCGCCGAAACCATTCCTTACATTTTTTGCGGCCGTCAGCGTTAGCTGACAGCAAAAAATGCAAAACCTCCACTCAAAAAAGTGGCCGCAGCCACTTTTTTGACACGCAGTGCAGCCCTAACGGACTGCTTTTGCAGGAAAAGGATATCAAAGCGCCTTCTTGATCATATCTTCCAGCGCGTCCTTGGGCATGAAACCCAGCTTCTGGTCAACGACCTTACCATCCTTGAAAAGGATCAGCGTGGGGATGCTCATCACGCGGAACTGCTTGGCCAGCTCGGGGCACTTGTCCACGTCCACCTTGCCGACGGCGAGGCTGTCGCGGTATTCGGCGGAGACCTCCTCCACCACAGGGGCAAGCATACGGCAGGGGCCGCACCAGGGCGCCCAGAAGTCCACCAGAACGGGTTTTTCCTGATTGATGAAGGTGCTGAATTCTTCGGTCATGATCTCTTTTGCCATGAGATTGTCCTCCTTTGATTGTGATCGGGGATATCAGTTGTCGCTTTCAAAAACCGCAGGGATGACACGCACCAGCTGGGGCTTCCAGCGAGGATCGTTCGTGCGGCGGCGCTCCGTCAGAAAGAGGATCAGTCCGGGGATTGCCACGCCGAGGATGCCGCCGATCGCGCTGCCCAGGGAGCTCTCTGCGCCTGCCAGCTTATCGCCCAGCAGCATACCTGCAAACAGGCCGAGCACGGGGATCAGATAGACGATGAAGGACGCCTTCGTTACCGCATGATCGGGCAGGGATACCACGGCCTTGTCGCCCACTTGGCCCTTGCCCTTGAGGCGCAGGCTCATCACCTTCTGGCCGCCGTGGCAGGCGTTGCACTTCTCGCAGTCCTTCGGGCGGCAGAATTCGATCTCCAGCCATTCACCCTGTACGGATTTGATCTCGCCGGTTCTTTCCATAGGCTTTTCGCTCCTGACTATCGATGTGATACAACCAGTATACCACACTTTTCACAGGAAAGGAAGTGTTTCCGGTCATTTACATGATACCCGGCATACACGCATTTGAAACATCGAAATTGCTATTGGGCCGTAATGATCTGCACATTCGCCGGCGCAATGCCTGCATGGGCGTCTGCAAGGGTCATGACGAGGGCCGCCTCTGCGTCGGTGAAGGCGGGCTGCTCCGTCACGATGGTCAGGCTGCCGCCCTGAACCACCGCTGCGCAGGGGGCGAGACTGCTGCCGGTCAGGGCGGTTTCGATGGCCTCCTGAGCCTCATGATTGCGAATGATCTCCTGCAGCTGCTCCGCGGCGTCCTGACGCGTGAGACCGTCCAGGCCTTCCTGATCGACCAGCCGCTGCAGGGCGATGAGCTCCTGCTCGTAGAGGCTCGTCCGTTCCCGGACATAGGCTCCGACCGTCTGGACGGGATCGCCGGTAACGGACATGACGGGCAGGGTGGAGGCAGGGTATGCTTCCTCCAGCCTGCGCTGGTTTGCTGCGCTGCTGATGCACAGGGTCGAAAGCAGCAGCGTCAGCAGAAACAGGTTCCGGTGCCTGGTCAGAAAATCTCCGAAGCGTTTCATGGCAGGGTCCCTCCTTCTCTCTGATAAACGGCAACGCGCCCCGGCTCGATGCCCAGCAGGGCAGAAACGGCGGAGGTCAGGCGCAGCTGCACGGCGATATCGCCTGCTCCCTGGGCTACCACGACCGCGCCGCAGGGGACGCTTTCCTCATAATAAACGGCGACCTCGACTGCGCCTGCGCCCGCCATGGAGGACAGCACGCTGCTGATACGTTCCTCCTCCGTGGCGGCAGGGCTTTCCCTGCCAAGCAGGAGGCAAAGGATTACGCAGACGCCCAGCGCAGCCAGCAGCCAGCCGTCCTTTCGCAGGTATTCACGGATCCTTTCATGATTCATTGCAACGCCTCCAAAGCAGGGTAAAGCGTTCCGGAAGCCTCCTGGGCGGCCTGTTCGAGGCTTGCGCCGGTGGGGCAGAGCAGCGTGTCCGGCGCTGCCACTTCCGGCAGGGAAAACCCGGCGGTCTCCAGCAGCTGACTGACGCCGTCCATCCAGCACAGCAGCATCAGCAATCCGACGACCATGCCCGCCGTCCTGCGCATCGTGCCCTCCGGCAGGAGCGTCATCAGCAGACCCGCGGTCAGGGAGAGCGCAGCAAAGCTCTTCAGCAGGGACATCATCGCTTTGGCTCCTTTCTATCTGAGCATCATGGTCATGCCGCTCACGGCGATCAGCTGGGCGATGAGCATCAAAAACATCGCAGCCGCGCAGAGCTGGATGATGAACAGCAGCATCAGCACCCGGCCAAAGTCATGGATGCAGCCCGACAGCGGCCCGTCTGAAACCGGTTGCATCAGCGCGGAGGCGAGGCGGTACATCATTGCGGAAACGAGCGTCTGGCAAAGGGGCGACATGGCGTAGGAGGCGATGAGCATCAGCCCCGTTACGCCCAGCGCGCCCTGCACCAGCATACCCGAGCCAACCAGGGTATCCACCGTATCAGCGAACAGGCCGCCGACCACGGGGATGAAGTTGCTCAGGGCGTATTTGGCCGTCCGGAGCGTGACGCCGTCCAGTGCGGCTGCGGTGACGGCCCGGGTCGTCAGCACGCCGATGAACACCGTAAAGCATATGCCCAGCGACCAGGTGGCGCAGCTCTGCACAAAGGACGCCAGCCGCTGCAGGCGGAGCCCGTCGCCAAGATGGCAGAGCATGGTGAGGATCGCGCCGGCCGTCGCCAGAGGTACCGTGACCTCGCAGATGAGGGTCGTCATGGCGCTGGCTGAAGCCACGACGGCGGGCTGCATCAGTGCCGAGCCGCTGGAGCCGCCCACGGCTGCCATCATCGTCAGCAGCAGCGGAAACAGACCCTGCATCCCCTCGGACATCCGCCGTACGGCGCTTGTGGCCAGGGTAATATGCTCGGTCAGGTCCTGGGTGAGAAAGACGCATACACAAAGCTGGCATACGACCTTGCCGGCGCTGCTGCCCTTGCCGCTCAGGCGGCGCAGCAGGCTCCACAGCATCGCGGGGGCCATCAGGCGCGTCAGCCGCCACAGGCTCGTGCGTGCGGCCCGGAGCAGCCCGGAGGCGATCAGCTCCAGCACGGCGTCAAAATCCAGCGTCACTTCGCCCCGGGCGATGGCTGCCAGCGTGCTGCGGAAGCCGCCGGTGGCCGCAAAGGGATCGGTCTGCCCCAGCGAGGCCTCCAGCGCGCCGACGTCCAGGCCGCTGACGATCTGCCCGACGCCCTCCGTCAGCGTTTCGCAGCGACCGGGGGCGGGCAGCAGCAACAGCAGTACGATCAGACAGAGAGCGACATGATCTGCGTGAGGAGCGATCGCATGAAGGGCAGCGCCAGCGCGATGAGCATCACGCGTCCTGCCAGCTCCACCTTCATGGCGAGGCCTTCTTCGCCCGCGTCGCGGCAGGTCTGGGCGGAGAAGTCCATCAGCAGGCTGATCCCGCCCACCTTCAGCAGCTGCGTCATATAGCCGTCCGGTACGCCGCCGGCGCGGGCGATGTCCGCAATGCCCCCGATGGCCTGCTGGAGCGTCGGCGTCAGCATCCAGGCCAGGAGAGCCCCGCCGCCAAGGGCAAGCGCGAGGCCTGCCTCGGGCCGCATCCTGCGCAGCAGCATGGCCATCAGGGCGGCGCAGACCGCAAAGCCGGCCAGCTTTACATAATCCATTCAGCCGCACCGTCAGTAGAGCTGGAAGATCGTCCGGACGCTGGTGAACAGCTCTGCAAGCAGATTCACCACCATCAGCAGTACGATCGCCAGTCCGGCGATGGTTGCCAGATTGGCCAGCTCGCTGCGGCCCGAGCCGGCCAGAACTGCGGATACCACCGTTGTAAGAATGCCGATCCCGGCAATTTGGAACAGGAGCTCCAGCTGCATTTGTCCAATCCTCCGTGGGGTCATAGTAGCAAGAGTGTCAGGCAGGCGCCGCCGGTCCAGCCAAGGGTCTGCCACAGGCGTGCATCCCGGTCGGCGCGCGCCTGCGCCTGCGAGGCGGTCAGGGCAAGCTCACGGGCGCATTGCTCCACGGCGAGAAGGCGGCTGGAGAGGCTGCCGCGGCTCAGGCCGGAAAACATGCGGCATAGGGCTGTCCGCTCTGTGCAGGGGGGACAGAGCTGTCCGAAGACCTCCTCCAGCGCCGCCATGGGGGTGCGGGTCAGATGTTCGGCGACCTCCCGCATCAGCCGGTCGGGCATGAGATCGGGTGAATCGGCTGCTGTGGTCAGCGCTTCGGGCAGGGATGCGGTCTTTTCGCCGAGAATGAGGGCGAGCTGCTTCAGCAGAGTCTCCCATCGGCGGAGACGGGCGGCTTCTGCCTTCATTCCTGCAGCCCGCCTCAGGCCGCCCAGGCCGCACAGGAGCCCCGCCATCACGGCCAGAACGGCTCTGGTCATGTGCTTTCCACCGGGCTTCCGTTGCGGTCATATACGGCGTCGATCTGCCCTCCGCCTTCCTCTGCAAGCACTGCATAGCAGTCGAAGGCCCGGCGGGCCATGAGGGCAGCCAGGGCTGGGCGGGCAGCGACCTCCTTCAGGCTGCCGCCGTGGACGGAGGCACAAACGGCCGCGCCGCAGGCCATGGCGTCAAGCACACAGGCGGCGTCCTCGCTGCCGGAAAGCTCGTCTGTCACGATGAGCTGCGGGCTCATGGCGCGGATCAGCCAGGGAACTGCCTGTGCTTTGGGCATTCCGTCCAGCACATCGGCGGATCGCCCCACGTCCAGCTGCGGGACGCCCCTGACGCAGGCGGCCAGCTCGCCCCGTTCGTCGATGACGGCCGTCTGTACTGCTTTTCCGCTGCCGGACAGCTGCCGGGAGATATCCCGCAGCAGACTCGTCTTGCCGCTGCCCGGTACGCCGATGATCAGCGCGCTTGCGGGGCGGCCGTTTCGGTGCAGCAGGGGAATGAGGGCGTCCGCTGCGCCCGGCCACTGGGCGGCAATGCGGATGCAGAGGGAGCCGATATCCGCAAGCACGGGCTGATCCCCTGTAAATACCACCCGTCCGCAAAGCCCCATGCGGTGCCCACCCTGAAGGGTCAGATACCCCTGGCCGGTCTCCTCCGTCCGGGCGTAGAGGCTGTGCCCGGAGAGCGCCTCTGCCAGCGCTTCAAGCTGATGCTGATCGGGCTGCCAGTCAAGGGAAGCGACGCGCGTGGCCGTCCGCATCACCGTCGGCCTGTCCGCCCGGATGCGGATCTCCCGCAGCTCGCCCGGCTGCATCAGCTCCAGCTCCCTTTGCACCTGCTCGGGAAAAAAGGGGGAAAGGAAGTCACGCGTTTCCTCCCATGTCATGTGCATATCCTCCTGCTCATTCAAATAAGGTGATGCCCAGCGCCTGGTAGAGCGCCCAGTCCACCAGCCCGTTGGGGGAGAGTCCGTAGGCGCTGCGGGCAGCGTCCACGGCCCTTTGCGTGCCCTCGCCGAAGATGCCGTCCGGCCAGCCGGAGTAAAACCCCAGTGCCTTCAATTTCCGCTGCACGGCCCGCACCATGCTGGAACGGTCGCCGTTCTTCAGCATCCGGAGCGCGCCGCCAAGCTCGCCGTAGGGGCCGCACTCGATGATCACCGTCGTCCCGTTGGGGACGAGGGCGAAAAGTTCCTCTGCATCCCTGACCTTCATGCGGATGCAGCCGTGGGATGCGTCGTATCCGATGGACTCAGGCTTGTTCGTGCCGTGGATGCCGAAATTCCCCCAGGGGACGTTGAGCCCCAGAAAGCAGGTGCCGAAGCCGCCCATCTCGCCGCTGAAACGGTGGGTGATGGCAAATACGCCGATGGGGGAGGGCGTATCCCAGGCGCCGGTGGCCACCGTGTAGGTGCGTATGAGCTCATCCTCCCGCCACAGGGTCAGACGCTTCTGCTCCACATCGATATGGATGACGTATTCGCTCTGCCCTGCTGCGGCGCAGCGTACGGACAGGATCAGCGCGAGGAGGGAGAAAAGGACGATCTGTTTTCTGATCATCTCCCATGCCTCCCCTCCGCGCTTGTGTGATAAAGCTATGTCCTGTCGCTGGAAAAGATACCTGTATGTGTGGCCGTAAAAAAGATGCACAAATTGTGTCAAAAACCTCCCTGTTCGTCTTGAAAAGAATACGTCCAATTGGTATAATGTACCTGGCAACTGATTCCCCAAAGAACAAAAGGAGGAATTCACCATGAAGAAGTTTCTTGCGCTGCTCCTGTCCGCGATGATGCTGCTTGGCTGCACCGCGATGGCAGAGGAAGCCGCCCCCGCAGGCCTGACGAAGAACATCGTCATCCTGTTCACCTCCGACGTGCACGCCGGTCTGGATCAGGGCTGGGGCTACACCGGCCTGGCCGCTGTCCGTGACAGCTACGCGCTGAACAACCACGTTGTCCTGGTGGACAATGGCGACGCCATCCAGGGCGAGACCATCGGCACCATGACCGACGGCAAGGCGCTGGTCGAGCTGATGAACGTGGTCGGCTATGACGTGGCTGTGCCCGGCAACCATGAGTACGACTACGGCATGGACAACTTCCTGTCCCTGGCCAATGACGTCGCTCAGTACCCCTATGTTTCCGCCAACTTTGTTTACAACGACGAGCCCGTCTTCGCCCCCTACATCATCAAGGAGTTTGAAGGCGTGAAGGTCGGCTTCGTGGGCGTCACCACCCCCAAGACCATCACCTCCTCCACCCCCACCTACTTCCAGGATGAGAATGGCAACTACGTCTACGGCTTCTGCCAGGATGATACCGGCGCGAAGTTCTACGCTGCCATCCAGTCTGCGGTGGACGCTGCCCGCGCTGAGGGCGCCCAGTACGTCATCATCTGCGGCCACCTGGGCACCGAGGAGACCTGCGAGCCCTACACCTCCATCGACGTGATCTACAACGTCTCCGGCATCGACGCTGTGCTGGACGGCCATGCCCATGAGGTCATGCCCTCCAACGTCGTCACCGGTAAGGACGGCAAGGAAGTCGTCCGCGTTGCCTGCGGCACCAAGCTGGAGAACATCGGCGTGCTGACCATCGCTCCCGACGGCGCCGTCTCCGGTGAGCTGCTGACCTGGAAGAACTCCGCTTCTCCCGCTGAGCTGTTCCAGCTGACCGGCCCCGTGGCTGACGCCTGCGATGCCAAGATCGCTGAGCTGGAAGTGGTTCGTCAGACCGTTGTGGCCCGCACCGAAACCACCCTGCACATCTACGATCCCGAAGCGACCGACGTGCGCATCATCCGCAACGCCGAGACCAACCTGGGCGACCTGTGTGCCGACGCTTACCGTGCGATGTCCGGCGCTGACGTGGCCTTCGTCAACGGCGGCGGCATCCGTGCCCAGATCCCTGCCGGTGATATCACCCTGGATCAGATCTTCTCCGTCCATCCTTTCGGCAATGTGATGTGCATGGTCGAGGTGAACGGCCAGCAGATCCTGGACGCTCTGGAGTGGGGCGCCCGCAACAACCCCGGTGAGAACGGCGGCTTCCTGCAGGTCTCCGGTCTGACCTACGAGATCCATACCTATGTGCCCTCCGCCTGCACCTCTGACGAGAACGGCATGTTCACCGGCGTGACCGGCGAATACCGCGTCAAGAACGTCACCGTTGGCGGCGAGCCCCTGGACGTCAACAAGACCTACACCCTCGCTTCCCACAACTACATGCTCAAGTCCGCCGGTGACGGCTACGCCATGTTCGCTGGCGCCAAGCTCCTCATCGACGAGACCCTGATCGACAACCAGGTCCTCATTACCTACATCACCACCGAGCTGGGCGGCGTTGTGGGCGAGGAGTACTCCGATCCCTACGGCCAGGGCCGTATCATCGGCGTGCCCGAGGCTCCTGCCCAGTAAACATCAAAATACCAGTCAGGCCCTCCGTCCATCCGGACGGAGGGCCTTCGCTTGTCAAAAACCAACCTGTTCCGTCAAGGACACAGAGGAACAAGGGCGGGAGAAGAATGTCACAAACACGTCTCCTGAAGTGTCATTATTAGTAAAAGATGCTTCGGGAGGTGTGTTATGCGAGCAACGTTGGCAAAACTGCACCGTCACGGGCGACGCTTTCTACTGCTGTTTGCAGCGCTGATGATGGCCATGCTGCTCTGGTTGCTGACGGGCCAGGTATACCTGCAGACGGTGGCGAGTGCGCAGCGAATCGAACGGGAATCTATGACCCTGGCGGTAGAGCGGTCTCCCTGGCAGGCGGAGAAGCACGAGAAGGGTTATGCGGCGCTGGTGCGACAGGAGCTTGATGCCGCGCGGATCGGACAGGCGCTGGCGTCTCCTGCGGTGAAGCAGATCCATTCCGGCAGGAGCTTTGCAGGATGGGCAGCAGGCGTCGAACCGGTGGTTCCGAAAACCCATGAAGCTCTGTGGCGGGCCTCCGGGAATTACCTGAATGCTGAGAATACAGCGGCCTTTGCGGTGCGGGTGAACACAATTGAGATCCTACCCGGCTCCCGCGGAAAGATCATTGACGGGCAGGTGCAGCTGCTCCATTACGACGTGTATCTGCTGGACGCGGAGGTAACACGGGTGCTGTCGCTGAATACGGGCTATGCTGCCCCGGAACGAATCCAGGTGCACGGCTGGCTGGTCGAGCCGGATGGCAGCATCCCCTTCAAAACGGGCGGCGAGTACATTGTCATTGGCCGGTATGAACCTGCACAGCCGGAGATGATCGTATCCGGGATCAGCAAGGGCAGCATGGATTATGCCTTCAGGAACGCCGAAGGCTTTCATGGTCTGCTCCGGCTGGAGATGGACGGCTACCGTGGAGATGAGAACATCTGGCAGGATGAACGGGGCAACTGGCGGCTGCTCGAAAGCCAGCAGGCGGCCTATCCGCTTTACATGCCGGCGGGGGATGAACGTCTGCCGGCAATGCTTGAGCTGGTGCGTTTCAACCGGGAATTGCTATGGGTCACCGGTGTGGATGACGTTCGGGCGATCCGTTTGTTCGCCCAGGGGGATGCGCAGGTCATGGATGGTAGGATGCTGACGGTCGGGGAGTGCCGCGAGGGTGCGAGAATCTGCATGATCAGCGATACCCTGGCGGCAGCGAACGGCCTGAGCGTGGGTCAGGAGCTGTGTTTGTCCCTGCATGAGACGGATTTTTTTGAAGACGCCAGCCTGACGGGCAGCCACACCAAGCTGCAGCAGATTTTTCCTTTGCCGCAGCGGAGCGAAGAAATCACATATACCATTGCGGGAATCTACCATACCGTTGAATGGACGGAGATACGTCATGGATTTTCGCCCAACACGGTTTTTGTGCCACAATCGTCCCTGCCGGCGGGCGGGGCAGAGGGCGTTGCCTATGCTGATAGTGTGATCCTTCATAACGGTATGCAGGAGCAGTTCCTTCTGGATGCTGAGGCGGCCGGACTGCCTGCGGATGCATTCACCATCATCGAAGACGGATATTCGGCCTGTATGGCCAGCCTGGGTGCGATGCGTAAGGATACAGCGGCAGCCTGGACGGCTGCAGCCTTCGTGAATGCTATCGCCTCGGTTTCGGCGGTGTACCTTGTGGCAGTTCAGCTGCGGAAGGATGCGGTGATCATGCGGCAGGTTGGCGCATCAGCTCTTCATGTGCAGCGGTATATGCTGGGGTGTATGCTGCCGGTGGTGCTGCTTTCGGCTGCTGAGGCGTATGGCGTGTGCTGCATGATCTGTCCGGAGCTGATCGAGGCGGTATCGGGCTGGTATACCATGGCACCTCCCGCGTTCTCCAACCTGACAGACACCAGCGACCTGCTGCGGACCGGGATAATGCCATCCCCGCCGCTTTGGAGTGTTGGCGCGGCAGCGCTGCCGGCACTTGGTTCGGCACTGCTGCTGACCCTGACCCATGCAGGAGGTGAACGATCATGAGGCTGCTGCGATATGCGGTGCTGCATCTGCTGCGGGACAAGAAAAACACGGTCATTACTATGGGAGCTTATGCGGTCATATTCGTGCTGCTGATGTCGCTGCAGCAGACAATGGCTTCCCGGCGGGCTGCGATGGATGATCTGGTGGCCTCAATGACCGTGCAGTGCGTTATCACCGATCCGGCCGGCCAACAAGCCGATGACCTGCAAATGTCGGAAACCTATTACTATGCTTTTGTGGAGGAATGCCCCTACACGCCCTATATCAGGAATGTCTGCCTTCGCTCTGCCAATGGGTACGAGGTGAACGGCGGCACAGGGATGCTCATTGGTATGACCTCGGAGCAGGCGGATCACAGCACAAAGTACAACGGCGTTGTGTATGATGAAGGTTGGGATGGTACGCTCTGGCATTCGAACGAAGCGGTATGTGTGATCACGGCAGATATGATGGAGTTGACCCGCCTGGACAGTACGGGTATGCGCTGGATGGATGTACAGGGCCTTTTTGATCGCCTCCCCAATTCGGGCAGATTCAAGCAGGAAAAAAACGTCTCTGTGCCCCTGACGCTTCGCGTTGCCGGCATGGCGCTGGGCGAAAAGACGATCTATTGCCCCTTTAATTACCTTCGGCACACGCGGGATACCGGGTATCCCGATCTGCTGCTGTATGCGGATGCGGTTTCCTTTGAGGTGAGGGACAATTCGCGCATTGATGAGTTCCGCACTCTCATCGGGGAGGTGTATGCGCAGATCGATGAGAATCAGCCCGACTCCCGTAGGCAGTTCGGCATCCTGTTCCGCGATGCTCATTTTCTGCAGGCTACCCGTGAAGCCGCCCGTAGCCTGCAGATCATGCAATTGATTCAGCCGGTTTTGTACACTTGTGCTATGGGAGCCGGCGTGATGCTGGCGGTGATCCAGATGCGCGGGCGCAAAAAGGAGCTGGCGGTGCTCAGATCCCTTGGTACGGGGAGCATCAGTGCAGCGGTCAGCTGCCTGCTGGAAAACACCTTGCTCTGCCTGCCGCTTACGCTGACAGCGTTCATCATCTGGCCGGGGTCGCGGGCTGTGACCGGACTTGCAGTCTGGGGTGCGTTCATGTTGGGCGCTGCCGGAGCGATTCTGTTCTTTTCGGGAACTCCGTTGATTCGGCAGATACGGGAATTGGAGGAATAAGCGATGCTGGAGCTCAAAAACGTATCCTACAGCTATATCGGCAAAAACGTCCGTGTCGACGCGGTGAAGGACGTCAGCTATCGTTTTGAAAGCGGGCTTTTCTATACCCTGATGGGTCCCAGCGGCAGCGGGAAAAGTACGCTGATGCAGCTGATCAACGGCCTGGCAAAGCCAACCAGAGGTGAGATATGCTATGGGGGCAGGCCGATCGGGGAGATCAGCCCAAAGGAGTACCGGCTGAAATACGTTTCCCTGATCCATCAGAACTTCTGCCTTTTGCCCTTCATGACAGTCATGGAGAATGTGACCTACCCCTGCGGTCTGCTGAAAATGCCAAAAGAGCAGGCTGTCCGGCTTGCAAAGCAGCAGCTGGAGGCGCTGGGGCTGGACGAGAGCTATTTCCGCCGTATGCCGGCTATGCTTTCCGGCGGAGAACAGCAGCGGGTGGCCATTGCCCGGGCGCTTTGTACCGGCGCGCCGCTGATCACTGCAGACGAGCCCACCGGAAACCTGGACAGTGCCAATGCAAAAACGATCGCCGAAATATTCCGCCGTATTACGCAGAAGGATGGCAAAACCGTCATCATGGTAACGCATGATCCGTCCATGGCGGAATATGCCGATGTGGTGATGCGGATGCAGGATGGAAGCATCGTCGGGTAACCCGGGAGGTGATGGATGATCAGCGTGCCGAAGGCTGCCTTCGAGTCCTTTTCATGCTTGTGAAGAAAGGAAAAACGTGGTACAATGTGGTGGATCATGACGAGTGCGGAGATAGGCGATACGACGGATGTGCAGCGGTGTGCCGGATGAACCATGTGCCTGACGCCCGCTGCAAAGGAGGAAACGGATATGGAGATCGAAATGCTTGCAGCCCTGCTGATGGGCGCGGCAGCGCTGGTGAGCGTGGGGTTTATCATCTTTGGCCTGATCGATATGCAGCGCATGAATGCCTCTGCCAGCGATGTGATGGAGCTGCAGGGCGTTATCCGGCAGATGCAGATGCAGGAAGACGGAGACGTTCATGCGGTGCTCACCCTCAATGTAGAGGAGGACGTGCTGCATGTGGACTGTACGCTGCCTGCGCCCTGGTTCGGAAAGGCGAAGTACCGCGTGACCGACCTGGTACCTGTTCTTTGGCGCAGGGGCGACAAGCGCGCCGTGGCCCAGGAGACCATCCGGAACGGCCAGCGGATGTTCCTCATTGGCCTTGCGGGGCTGACGGCGGCAGCGCTGCTGTATATTCTGCTGGGCTGAGAAGCAATATAAAAGGCTGTCCGGTACGAAAGTGCCGGACAGCCTTTTGATATGCAATTACCGGATGTTGATGATGATGCGGCCGCAGCTCTCGCACTCCACCAGGGTGTCGCTGGCGTTGCGAACCTTGTGCAGCACCGCAGAGGGCAGCGAGGTGTTGCAGCCGGAGCACTGATCGCCCATGAGCCGGGACAGGGGAGGCGTGATGTGCTTCTTGATGCGCTGATAATGGGCCAGCAGCTCCGCGGGAAGGGCGGCGGCCTTCTGATCCGCAGCGGCACGCTGGGCCTCCATGGCGGCCTTCTTGGCGGGCATCTCCTTGTCATACTGGGCCTTGAGCTGCTCGAACTCGGAGCGCAGGCGGGCCGCGTCGGAACGGATGCTGTTGCCGCGCTGATCATGCTCGCGGGCTTCGTTGGCCAGGCGCTTCATCTCTTGCTCATACTGGATGATGGTCTCGCGGCACTTGCTGACCTCGGAGATCAGCGCGCGGGCGGCGTCCAGATCAGCGGGGGGCGTGGTCTCAAAGCGATTCTGAAGGGCCTTGAGCTGCTCCTCACTGCGGTTGAGCGCATCGCGGACGGCGTCCTTGCGGTCTGCCAGCACTGCGACCTGCTCCTCGATCTGCTTATGCTGCTTCTGCCGCTCCATATAGAGGTTGCGGTCATTCTCCATCTTCTGACGGAGCGGGCTGCGGCGGATGTCATTGGCCATACGGTCGGCCTTCATGTCCTCCGTCTGATACTCCCACAACATGGTAAGCTGATCCATTGTCTACCTCCTGATGTTCAAGTGCGTTTTACCGCACGGATATCCCATAGGCGCGCACCACGGATTTGGTGACGCGTACATTACATTGTACTATATCCTGCCAGTTTTGTAAAGCGTCCGCCAGGGCAAAAATCCCGGGAGCCTCGGTGGCGTGGTGTCCGGCCTCCATGAGGACGACGCCGGCAGCCGAAGCTTCAAGGGCGTGATGGTGCTTCGCTTCGCCGGTCAGGAAGGCCTCTGCGCCCAGCGCGGCTGCGGCAGGCCATTCGTCGCTGCCGGAGCCGGAGCACATGCCTACCCGGGTGATCATTTTCTCCGGATCACCCATTACGCGCACCACATCGCCCAGGCAGCGGCTGATGTGTTCAGCCAGGGCAGAAGCCTGCATGGGCACGCCCAACTGACCGACCCGCAGAAAGCCCTCGCCCTGTACCTCCGTCAGGCCGATGCGCGCGGCCAGCACGTCGTTGATCCCGCCCATGGCCTGATCCAGGTTGGTGTGGGCAGAGATCAGGCTGATGCCTGCGCGGATCAGCCTGCACAGCAGACGGGCCTGATGATCTGTCTCCACCAGTCGCTTGATGGGGGAGAACATCATCGGGTGATGGGTGACGATCAGGTTAGCGCCATTTGCGACGGCTTCGTCGATGACGGCGTCCGTCACGTCCAGCGCCACATGGACGCCGTGTACCTCAGCCCCCGGATCGCCCACCAGCAGCCCGGAGTTATCGTAGGCCACCTGGGTCTCAAAGGGGGCGCGCTCGTTGATGAAATCGTAAACCTGCTGCACGGTCAGCATGAAAGCACCTCCAGCTTGTGTTGATAGAATCCAATGTCCTCCTTCAGCTCGCGGATCGCCTTCTGATCGGGTGACGCAGCTGCCTCATGTCCGCGCAGGATGCCGATGAGTACCTGGAGCCGGTGCTGCACATAGCCTGTCAGCAATGCGGCGGGCTCTTCCCAAAGGAGGCGGCCGTAGAGGATCTCCGCTTCGCTGCTGGCACTCGGGCCCTGCTCTGCCCGCCAGATGACGTAATACCGCCCGGCAGCGTGGCATAGGCGTTCCTGCACGATGACGTAGCCGATCTCTGCCAGACAGCGGCGCACCATGGGCTGATCCGTATGGGCTGAAAGGACCAGCACGGCGCCATGGAGTCGATCCCGCCCCTTTCGCAGGATGTCAGCCATGTTTTCGCCGCCCATGCCCATGATGGAAACGCAGCCGCAGGGACGCGTCAGAGCCTCCAGTCCGTCCGCCAGAACGATCTCGGCGCGATCGGCGAGTCCTGCGCGGGTCAGGCTTGCGCGGGCATGGCCCAGCGCACCGGGGCTCACATCTGCGGCGATCATGTGCCGGCAAATGCCGGATGTCAGCAGATGACAGGGGAGGTAAGCGTGGTCTGTGCCGATATCCGCGCCCCATTCGCAGGGCTCGTAGAGGGAAGCGGCAAGGGCCAGGCGTTCGTCAAGCATGGGAACCTCCGTCATAATGGTATGATAAGGCAGTCAGGATGGCTGCTTCCAGCTCGTGAATAGCGACCAGCGGCATGTGCATACGGGCGGCGATCTCTTCATTGGAAAGCCGATGACCGTTCAGCCCAAGCCGATGCCGGATGTAGGCGTTGTGAACCCCGTCCGGCAGGACGCCCGGATGATACAGCGCGTCGAGCGCGACCAGCCGCAGGTCGTCCCGAGTGGCGAGGCTGTCCGGCGGCAGAAGCCTTTTGGCTGAGCGATGCAGCTTTTGCAGCAGTGGGTCATCCGCCGGAGCCACGGAAAACAGGTACTGTCCTGCATAGGCTAAGATCGCACCGGTGTGCAGCGGATCTGTGTCCTGCGAAAGCGGCTGGACGGCAAGGAAACAGCCTTCCGTCAGCTCGGGAATAACAGCAGATGTGGGCAAACAACGCCGCAGAGTGTCCGTGATGTGCCGGCGCAGCATGGCTGGATGCGCATCTGCAATAGCCTCGCGCTGCAGGTTTGCACCCTGGCTGGCCAGACGCTGGAAAGCTTCGAGCATATGCGCCTCCGGTCAAGAGAAGCCCTGCCTTATTCAGACAGGGCTTATACATATTGCCTCACGCGGTAGGTCGAAAAGGGGAAAAGCGACTCGATCGCGGGAAAAGAGGCGAAGCCTCCTTAGTCGATATAGTCCTTCAGCTTCTTGGAGCGGCTGGGGTGACGGAGCTTGCGCAGGGCCTTGGCCTCGATCTGACGGATGCGCTCGCGGGTCACGTTGAACACCTTGCCGACCTCCTCCAGCGTCCGCTGATGGCCGTCGTCCAGGCCGAAGCGCAGGCGCAGCACCTTCTCCTCACGGGGGGTCAGGGTGTCCAGCACCTCCAGCAGCTGCTCCTTCATCAGGGCGAAGGAAGCGGCCTCGGCGGGGGCGGGGGCGTCGTCATCGGGGATGAAGTCGCCCAGGTGGCTGTCCTCCTCCTCGCCGATGGGGGTCTCCAGCGAAACCGGCTCCTGCGCGATCTTGATGATCTCGCGCACCTTGTTTTCGCTGATGCCCATCTCCTTGGCGATCTCCTCGGGGGTGGGCTCGCGGCCGTACTCCTGCAGCAGCTGACGGCTGACGCGGATGAGCTTATTGATGGTTTCCACCATATGCACGGGGATGCGGATGGTGCGGGCCTGATCCGCAATGGCGCGGGTGATGGCCTGACGGATCCACCAGGTGGCGTAGGTGGAGAACTTGAAGCCCTTGGTGTAGTCGAACTTTTCCACCGCCTTGATCAGGCCCAGGTTGCCCTCCTGGATCAGATCCAGGAACAGCATACCGCGGCCCACATAGCGCTTGGCGATGGAAACGACCAGACGCAGGTTTGCCTCGCTCAGCTTGCGCTTGGCCTCTTCCTTTTCTTCGGGCGTGCCGCTTTCCAGCTGCTTGGCGATGGCGATCTCCTCTTCGGCGGTCAGCAGGGGCACCTTGCCGATCTCCTTGAGGTACATGCGCACGGGATCGTCGATGCTGATTCCCTCGGGAACGGAGACGTCTGCCTGCTCCTCGCGGGTCTCGCGCTCCTCGGCGGCTTCGGGTGCGGCGACGGGGTCATTCTCGTTGATGACCTCCACGCCCAGCGCTTCCAGCGTTTCAAGCACCTTGTCAAGCTGCTCCGGATCCATGTCCATCTCCATCAGGCGATCCATGATATCCTTGTAGGTCAGCGTTCCCTTGGACTTGCCGTACTCATACAGCTCGTTGAGCTTGGCTTGACGGGCATCGGGTGAAAGCGTCAAATGGAATCCTCTCCTTCTGTCATACACGGGGCGGCCGGAATCCCTCCGGCGGCCAAAGGGGTACTACTTGCTGCTCTTGATCCTGTTGATCATTTCAGAAAGCTGCTTGGCTCGGGTGAGCGCGGCAGTCTTGTCGGCGGGGGAAAGGGTACTCAGGCTGCGCATGATCTCGTTGAGCTGATCCTGCATCTTCTTCAGCCGGTTGCGGTCGATGCACTCGCGGGCCATGCGGATCAGCTGATCCCTGTCCTCGCTGGGCGGGGTGAGCAGGAGCTTGCTGACCCGGGCGCGGGTGGTCTCGTCGCTTTGCATCTCCACCAGGGCAGCAGGGCTTGCGCCGCCTGCCAGCTCCACATAGAGGCTGCGCAGCAGCGGGTCGCTGAAATCCTCCTCAGAGGCGATATCCTGCGGCAGTCGGCCGGTGCTCATCAGGGAGATCAGCAGCTCCTCGTCGCGCTCGGGCTCGGTCGCGGCGGGGGAGTTGCGCCTGGGGCTGAAGCGCGGCTGCGTGCCTGCGGCGGGTACTGGGGCAGCCTGTGCGGGCTGCTGTACATTCATGCCGATCTGTGCAAGCAGCACATCGCGGGTAAAGCCGGTGTGCACCATCAGCTCCTGCAGGTGATTCTCCCGTTCCACGGGCTCCAGCTTGCTGAGGATGGACGCACAAGCCTTGGCGTACTCGGTGCGGCCCTCCTGCGTGCTCAGATCGTGCTCGGCGCGGAGGCGGCGCATCCGGTAGGCGGCGGGGCTCAGGGCAGGCAGGCTGTCGAAGGCCTCCTTGCCGTCCCGGCGGATGAATTCATCCGGGTCGAGCCCGTCGGGGAAGTCCAGCACCCGGGCGGTAACGCCCTCGCTTTCCAGGATGTCCAGACCGCGGAGGATCGCGTGCTGACCGGCGCTGTCGCCGTCGTAGCTCAGGTATACCGCAGGCGCGAAGCGTTTGAGGAGCTTGGCCTGCTCAGGGGTCAGGGCAGTGCCCAGCGTGGCGCACACGCCGGGAACGCCGAATTGCGTCAGGGAAACGACGTCCATGTATCCTTCCACCAGCACGACGCGCTGCAGGTGCCTCTCCTTGCGCAGCAGATTCGCTGCATAAACGCCAAGCCGCTTGTTGAACACCGGCGTGTCGGAGGTGTTGAGATACTTGGGCTGCACATCGCCCAGGGCGCGCCCGCCAAAGGCGAGAACGTTGCCGTACTGGTCGATAATGGGGAAGATGGCGCGGTTGCGGAACATGTCAAAGGCTCTGCGGGGTTTTGCGGGGCTGTCCTCCGTTGCGGGCGTGGCCTCCTTGATGACGGTAAGGCCCACAAGCTTCAATTCTTCAACGGTATAGCCCTTGTCCTGCAGATGCTTCGTCAGCGCATCCCAGCTGTTGGGCGCTGCGCCCAGGCCGAATTTGCGGATGACGCTGTCGGTCAGTCCGCGCCTTTTCAGGTAGTCCAGCGCCTGCTGGCCTGCCGGGGTGAACAGTGTCTGATGAAAGAATCTTGCGGCTTCCTTATTTGCTTCAAGAAGCCTGTCCCGCTGGGTGCGGCGGCGCTGGTAATCGGGATCGTCCTCCATCTGGGGGAGGGGCATGTGCAGCTGATCCGCCAGGTACTTCACGGCGTCCTGAAATTCGAGCCGCTCGTACTCCATCACGAACTGGATCACGCTGCCGCCGGCCTTGCAGCCAAAGCAGTAATACAGCTGACTTTCGCCGTCAACGGAAAAGGAAGCGGTTTTCTCACCGTGGAAGGGGCACAGACCCCAGTGCTTGCGGCCGTTCTTCTTCAGCTGTACATGCTGGCCGATGATCTGCACGATATCGGCTCTTGCGCGGAGCTCGTCAAGCCATGAAGGAGGAAAACGCAATGCCACGGATATCCCCCTCCTGTCTCAAACGAATGCTGCTGCGATGAAACAGCGCCGCGCAGGCCAATCGGGAGCTTTCCGGACCTGCGCAAGAAATTCATCAGTTGCGTTATTCGCCACATTCACGGATTTTCCTGCTTGAAATCTGCATGTGTTTTTGGATATTGTTTCAAACTCTGCAAAAAAAGGTCACAAAAGCGCAAAACCGGCAGGAACGAAGAGCTTCTGGTAAGTCCGGATGGCGTAGCGGTCGGTCATGCAGGAGAGATAGTCGCACACGGCGCGGGCCGTGCCCTCCCGGTAGCCGATCAGCACGAACTCCTCCGGCATTTCGCCCGGGTGCTCGCTGTAGTAGGCAAACAGCTGCTTCATCACACCGTCGCAGCGGTTTTCCTCTGCTGCGCGCCAGGAGTCCCGGTACACCCGCTCGAACATGAAATCCCTCAGGCCGTCCATGGCGCTCTGCATCAGGGGGGACATTTGAAGATGTTCGCTGTCCTGGCTGGAGGCGACGATGTCGGCGATCATGTTGTTGATGCGGTTGCCGTGGCTCGAGCCCAGCACCTTCAGGCAGTCGGCGGGCAGCTCAAAGTCCCGCAGCACGCCGCCGCGGATGGCGTCGTCCAGGTCATGGTTCAGGTAGGCGATGCGGTCTGCCCGGCGGACGCACTCGCCCTCCAGCGTAGTGGGGAACTGGGCGCCGGAATGGCAGAGGATGCCGTCGCGCACCTCGAAGGTCAGGTTGAGGCCTGCACCGTCGTTTTCCAGCGTTTCCACCACCCGGCGGGACTGTTCGTTGTGCCGGAAGCCCTCCGGCATCAGCTCGTCCAGCGAGCGCTCGCCGATGTGACCGAAGGGGGTGTGGCCCAGATCGTGTCCCAGGGCGATGGCCTCGGTCAGATCCTCATTCAGCCGCAGGCAGCGGGCGATGGCGCGGGCAATCTGCGCGACCTCCAGCGTATGGGTCAGGCGCGTGCGGTAGTGATCCCCCTCGGGGGAGAGAAAGACCTGCGTCTTGTACTTGAGCCGGCGGAAGGCTTTGCAGTGGATGATGCGATCCCTGTCCCGCTGGAAATCCGTGCGCATGGGGCACGGCTCGGCAGGATGCTCGCGACCCATGCTGTTCACGGCCTTCGCCGCCCGGGGGGACAGCCGGGTCAGCTCCTCCTGCTCGAACTGCTGGCGGATGGTCATGCCTGACGCCTCCTTATCTTGTGGATGTATATCTACTTATATACAACACAGACAGACGAAAATCCTTGTTTTTCCGGGATTTTGCGCACAAAAATCCCGGGAGGAGCATTCTCCCGGGACTGAAAGGCGTTTTATGCGCCCAGCATGGCCGCGCCGATGATGCCGGCGTCCGGGCCGAGCTTTGCGATCTCGATGCGGGCGTAGGGGAGGGTCTTGTACATGACCATCTTCGCCACCTCAGTGCGTACCGCGTCCAGCAGGAAGTCGCCGGCCTTCGATACGCCGCCGCCCAGGGCGATGACCTCGGGATCAAGGAAGTGGATGATGTTGACGATGGTGGTGGCCAGGGCCTTGACATAATCGCCGAAGAGGCGCAGGGCCAGCTCGTCGCCCTCCTTGGCCGCATCAAAGACGATCTTGGCGTTGATCTTCATCAGGTCGCCCTCGGCCTTCGTCATGATGGCGCTGTCCTGATACTGCATGACTGCCGCGCGGGCCGCCAGAATGATGGCCGTGGCGGAGCAGTAGCGCTCCAGGCAGCCGCGGTTGCCGCAGTTGCAGTCCTTTCCGTCCATCTCGATGATCATGTGGCCGATCTCGCTGCCCACGCCGTGGAAGCCGCTCCACACCTTGCCGCCGATGACGATGCCGCCGCCAACGCCCGTGCCCAGGGTCAGGAACACGCTGGAGTGGGTGCCGGCGCTCACGCCCGCGACGGATTCCGCCAGGCCAGCGACGGTCGCGTCGTTGTCCATATAGACGGGCTTGTCGATGTGCTTGCGCATTTCGCCGGCGAAGTCAACGTCCTTCCAGCCCAGGTTCGGGCAGAAGGCAATGCGGCCCGTGCGGGGATCCACCACGCCGGGGATGCCAGCGCCAACCGCTGCCACATCGTCGAGGGAATAGCCGGACTTGGCCAGCGTCACCAGCGCGCAGTCCGCCATGGCCTTGATCTGATCGGCAAAGGGGATGTTGGTGCGGGTTACGATGCCGCCCTTGCAGAGGATCTCGCCCTCCTTGCTGACGATGCCGACCTGTACGCCGGTGCCGCCTACGTCAAAACCGATGTATACCATACTGGAATGACCTCCTTAGAATTTCAAAGATTTGATATTTCAATCTATATCTTTCGCCCTCAAAATATGATTTTCCTGCCTGTTGGAGTGACGACGGCGCAAATTGTTGCAGGTGTAAAAGTTGTTCAGTTTCCTTGACAACCCCACTGGCGCTACCTATACTTGAAACATATATGAAATCCTGCGAAGAAGGTGAGCTGGATGGCTGAGATCAGAAAAGAACGCCGGGTCGTGACCGTATGCAGATGTATAGTTGTAGCGTTGATCGTGGTATTCTTGCTGGTGATGCTGTTGCTGCCGTTTCTGCTTTGGGCACGCTGTTTTTACTACAATTGGATAGTATACGACGAATCGATTTTGAGCGTTACCATCGCAAATGAGATGTTCACGATTGCCTTGCTGGGATCGCCGCTGTGCTCTCTGCTGGCTTTGTATTTGAGCGGAACGATACGGAACCTGCTGCGTGGGAGCTGGAAGTATCTGGCGCTGGTACTGTCAGTATTCTCAATGGTACAGCTCATGTGCGGAGGTGCGTTGTGCCTACTGGTGCTGCTCTACATACTGCTGGAACGGTCGGGTTTACGTTGAGGAAGGACGCACCGAATTCATAAGCGTTTGTAGAAAGGAGATGATGCACATGAAGAAGCTCTGCGATTTCTTCAGCAGGCATCCGCGCTTTGCGACAGCGCTGCATGTGACGCTGTCAGTGGGGCCGCTGGCGCTGCTGCTGCTGTTCATCGCCGTGATGTTGGTCATATCGGTCGCCGGGCTTGATTTTTATGAAGCCTTCCCGTATATCTTTATTGTGATCATGGCAATATGCGCCGTGCTGGGCTGCAGCGGTCTGTTCCTGCTGCTGGCGCTGCTCCTGTACCGCTTCACGGAGACGGCGCGGGCAAACTGGCCGGACAGGCTGCGAATGGCGCTCATCCGGCTGAACATCTTTAACGGGTTCATGGCCTTTGGCTCGCTCCTGTTCTGGATATGGTACGGCATGTCTGTAAAATGAATAATATAACAGCACCGCAGCTCGTTTGTCTGCGGTGCTGTTGTTTGTACAGGATCATTCCTCACTGCCCTGACCGGCGCGCTTCTGGATCATCTCCTGCATACGGCGATCCAGCTCCTTGGCGGCGGAGTAGCCCATGCGGCGCAGGCTCAGGTTCCTGGCGGCCACTTCGATGATGATGGCGATGTTGCGGCCGGGGCGCACAGGCAGGGTCTGGCTGGGCACCTTCACGCCCAGGATGGTGGTATATTCCTCGTGCAGGCCCAGACGATCGTAGGCCTTGCCGGAGACCCACTGCTCCATGTTCATCACCAGGTCGATGGAGCGGCTCTGGGCCACGGCGGAAACGCCGTACATCGTGCGGATGTCGATGATGCCGATGCCGCGGATCTCCATAAAGTGGCGCACCATCTCCGGACACTCGCCCACCAGGCGGTTATCGGACACCTTGCAGATGTCCACCACGTCGTCCGCCACGAGCTGGTGGCCGCGGCGCACCAGCTCCAGCGCCGCCTCGGATTTACCTACGCCGCTTTCGCCCGTCAGCAGCACGCCGATACCGTCCACCGATACCAGCACGCCGTGGCGCGTCACGCGGGGCGCGAGGCAGCGGTTGAGGTAGGTGATGGCTGCGAAGGTGAACTTCGTGGTCAGCATGGTCGTCTGATAAACGGCGATGTTGCGGGCGGCGGCGGCCTCCAGCAGCTCCTCCGGAGCCTTCATGCCGCGGCAGACGATCACGCAGGGGATGTCGAAGGAGAAATACTTCTTCAGCATCGACGCGCGGGTCTTGGGGGCAAGATTCTCCAGGTAGGTCATTTCCACCTTGCCGATGACCTGGGGCCGTTCAAAGGCAAAGTATTCATAAAAACCGCAGAACTGCATACCGGGACGGTTCAGGTCGGCGGTACGGATATCCCACTCGGTACGCGTGGAAGGGGAGAGCTCAATCAAGTCCAGGGCCCGGGCAAAATCAGCAGCCTGAATCATAGCGACCTCCAACTCAAGTATGCTCAGTCGTTCAATATATAATCTTCGATGTAATGAGCCACGCCGTCTTCGTCGTTGCTGCGGCAGATCTCGAAGCCCAGCGCCTTGACGTCCTCGCGGGCGTTGGCGACGGCGACGCCCTTTCCGGCGGCCTCCAGCATGGATACGTCGTTGAGGCTGTCTCCGAAGCAGATCAGCTCCTGCATATCAAAGCCAAAGTGCTTTCCACACCACTTCAGCGCATTGGCCTTCGTCGCCAGCAGCGGATTGCACTCCAGGAAGTAGGGCTTGGAGCAGGTCAGCGACGCCCGGCCTGCGAAAAGCGCTTGTGCCTCACGCAGCAGCTCAGCCACGCGCTCGGGCTTGTCCATCATCAGCAGCTTGGTGACAGGCTTACGGATGAACGCGCACAGGTCTCCCACGCATTCGCCCTGCAGAGAGGACAGCTTTGCGTAGGAGGCGGCCCAATCATTCTCCACCGTGTAAAAGAACCGGTCAGGGGAGTAGGTCTGGCAGTAAACGCCGCGTGCGGCCGCAAAGGCAGCGACCTCATGGGCAAGCTCGACCGGCAGCAGCTCCTGCATCAGCAGCGCGCCTTCGGGAGCCCAGACCTCCGAGCCGTTGCAGGAGGCCAGCGCGCTGGCCAGGGGCAGAATGGGCGGCACAGCCTTCATCATGCTGCCGAAGGTACGCCCGGAGGCCGGCAGGATGAAGATGCCCTGCTCTTGGGCCCGTCGCAGGACGTCCACCGTGTAGCCGGATATGCTGCCGTCGGAGCGCAGCAGGGTATCGTCCAGGTCAAAGGCGATGGCGCGGATGCTCATAGGTTCCTCCAGCAAAGTGAATCAGCATCCATTATAGCAGAGAATCGCCGTCTGCGCTACTGGTAAATCAAAATTTGAGCATAAGTGGGCAAATATTTGCAAGATTCTCAGAAGGAATTTGAGGAATGACAATGGAATTAAAAAAGTCAGATAGAATCTGGTAAAAATCCGGAAGGAGTGGATTTATATGATGGATCGTAATGAAGCCCGCCGCCTGGCTCATGAGCTGGTGTCCAAGATGACGCTGGAGGAGAAGGCCTCCCAGCTGCGTTTTGACGCCCCCGCCATCGAGCGCCTCGGCATCCCCGCCTACAACTGGTGGAATGAGGCCCTGCACGGCGTTGCCCGCGCCGGCACGGCGACCGTGTTCCCCCAGGCCATCGGCCTTGCCGCCATGTTCGATGAGGACATGCAGGAGGAGGTCGCCTCCGTCATCAGCCATGAGGCCCGCGCCAAGTACAACGCTCAGGCTGCTCACGGCGACCGTGACATCTACAAGGGCCTGTCCATGTGGAGCCCCAACATCAACATCTTCCGTGACCCCCGCTGGGGCCGCGGCCACGAGACCTACGGCGAGGATCCCTATCTGACCACCCGCCTGGGCGTGCGCTTCATCAAGGGCCTGCAGGGCGACGGCAAGTACCTCAAAACCGCTGCCTGCGCCAAGCACTTTGCCGTGCACTCCGGCCCTGAGGCCATCCGTCATGAGTTTGACGCCGTGGCCAACCCCAAGGATATGTGGGAGACCTATCTGCCTGCCTTTGAGGCTGCGTGGAAGGAAGCCAACGTCGAGGCCTTCATGGGCGCCTACAACCGCGTCAACGGCGAGGCTGCCTGCGGCTCCAAGACCCTGCTGGTGGATATCCTGCGCGAGAAGTGGGGCTTCGAGGGCCATGTGACCAGCGACTGCTGGGCCATCCGCGACTTCCATACCCGCCATTTTGTGACCAACACCGCGCCCGAATCCGCCGCCCTGGCCCTCAAGATGGGCTGCGACGTGAACTGCGGCAACACCTATCTGCACATGATGCAGGCGTACCAGGAGGGCCTGGTGACCGAGGAGGACATCACCCTGTCCTGCGAGCGTATGTTCACCAGCCGCTACCTGCTGGGCTGCTTCGCGGATGACTGCGAGTATGACGCCATCCCCTATACCGACTGCGACACCGACGAGCACGACGCCCTGGCTCTGGCTGCGGCGGAGAAGTCCATGGTGCTGCTGCGCAACAACGGCGTGCTGCCCCTGGATCCTGCGAAGGTCAAGACCATCGCGGTCGTCGGCCCCAATGCCAACAGCATCCCCGCGCTGGAGGGCAACTACAACGGCGTTTCCAGCCGCTATGTGACCTTCCTGGAGGGCGTGCGCGCCTACGCCAAGGAGCACGGCATCCGCGTGCTGTACTCCGAGGGCTGCCACCTGTTCAAGGATCGTGTGCAGAACCTGGGCGTTGAGTCCGACCGTCTGGCCGAGACCGCCATGGTCGCCGAGGCCGCTGACGTGGTCATCGCCTGTGTGGGCCTGGACGCTACCCTGGAGGGCGAAGAGGGCGATACCGGCAATGCCTTCGCTTCCGGCGACAAGCTGAATCTGGAGCTGCCCGAGTCCCAGCAGAAGATGCTGGATACCCTGGTTGCTACCGGCAAGCCCCTGGTGACCGTCGTGGCCGTGGGCTCTGCCCTCAACATTCCCCAGGGCGACGCCCAGCTGCTGGCCTGGTATCCGGGTCAGGCGGGCGGCACCGCGCTGGCGAAGATCCTCTTTGGCGAAGTCAGCCCCTCCGGCAAGCTGCCGCTGACCTTCTACCACGGCGTGGAAGAGCTGCCCGAGTTCACCGACTACAGCATGAAGGAGCGCACCTACCGCTACTTCACCGGCAAGGCGCTGTTCCCCTTCGGCTTCGGCCTGAGCTATACCACCTTCGAGGTGAAGGACTGCGCCATCGACGCGGAGACCGGCTGGGTCACCGCCACCGTCGCCAACACCGGCAAGATCGACGGCGAGACCGTCGTGCAGGTGTATGTCCGCGATACGGAAAGCGTCCATGAGGTGCCCAACACCCACCTGGCCGGCTTTGCCCGCGTGGCTGTCGAGGCCGGTGCGGAGAAGCAGATCGCCGTCAAGCTGGACAAGAACGCCTTCACCGTCGTCAACGACGAGGGCGAGCGCATCGCCGACGGCAAGGTCTACGACGTCTACTGCGGCCTGAGCCAGCCCGACGCCGTGTCCTGCGAGCTGATGGGCCAGGCGCCTGTAAAGATGACCGTCAGCTTCGAGTGATCGTCATACATAATTGAATACCAGCGGGAGGACGCGCGATGCGTCCTCCCGTTTGCATGTGCGGAGAATTTACACGTGTAATGATTGCTTTTCCCAAAGGAAAGTCATATAATAGAGCAGAATGAAATACCGGAGGATGAACGCGAATGAAGAAGCTGCTTTGTCTGCTGCTGATTCTGCTGACGCCGCTGATGGCCTTTGCTGAAGATATCGAAGAAAATGTGGATGGCGATCCGCTGGAGCCGATTTACCTGGCCCGGATGTACCGGGAGACCCGCATCCGCAAGGTGCAGGACATGAACAGCCGCGACTGGCTGGGCAAGGTGCCTGAGGATGCGATGGTGGACGTGTACGAATACGGCGAGGAGTGGAGCCTGTGCGGCTACGAGGGCGACGTCGGCTATCTGCCCACGGAGCGCCTGTATGAGATGTGGCGGGTCTCCGACGTGCCCCTGCCGGATTTTGTGCCCATGACGGGCATGGCGGTGATGCTGGAGGACGCCTTTGTGACCGTGGACGGCTATGAGGGCAATACACTCAAACCCGGCGATATGCTGGCCGTCGTCGGCGAGGACGGCACGATCACCATGAACCGCGATATGGCGCAGCTCCCGGCGGAGTCTTTCCGGTACGAGCCCTTTGTGGCCTGGCAGGACGCAAAGCCCGGTGATGCGCTCTATGGCTTCACCACCTGGTATCAGGTCAACGAGAAGGACAAGCTGATCGTTGGCCGGGTGGAGAATATCGAGATCGGAGTGGAACGCACCACCGGCACGGTCATCATGCCCGGCGAGGAATTCAGCTTCAACGACCTGTGCGCCCCCTACAGCTATGACAACGGCTACAAGAAAGCTCCCAACATCAGCCGGGACGGCGTGGGCGTTTCCGGCGGCGTATGCCAGGTGAGCACCACCATCTTCCAGGCTGTGCAGGGCCTGAATGTGGAGCTGACCGAGTGGTATGTGCACAGCTATGCGGGGGTCAAGTATGCCCGGCGCAACCATGATTGCGCGGTGGCTACCTGGAAGGACTTCCGGTTCATCAACTATTACGATTTCCCCATCGAGATGACCGTCATGGCGCAGGATGGCGTGCTGACGTGCGTCTTCCGCCGGGGCGGCGAATAAGCAGACAAAGAGGGCGGCGCATCACACGGTGCGTCGCCCTTTGCCATGTCAGCGGCAGCAGCGATTGAAATGCGGGGGCAGGGTCAGGGGCAGATCCGGCCGGCAGGGCACGGTGATTCCGTCGGAGGAAAGCTCCCACTGGGTCACATACACGTCCACCAGCACTGCCAGCGACACGGTGAAGCAGCCGTCATCGCTGCAGCCGCTGGTGCAGATCAGCTGGACGCTGGGCATCACGGTCACATTGGCGCGGCCGAGGTCAGCCTGCGGGATGGTGATGCGCACCGGAACGTCCACGGTCACGGAGCTGTGACCGGTATAGACACAGCCCGCGCAGTCCCGGATCTGGGCGGTCAGGGGAATGGTGACGCGCAGGGTCGCGCAGTAGCGGTCGCTGGTGATGAATTCCCAGTCGCTGGGGCCGCTGGCACTGACGCCTGCCAGTGCGTAGGGCGGCTGGGCGCATTCGGGAATATCCTGCACGCATAGCGTCACGTTCGTGGCGCGCTGGGTCGCACGGCCGCTGGCGATGATCCTGGGCACCAGCATACCGCCGCTTGCCAGCGGAGGAATATTGGCCCAGCACCAGTTAGAACCGCAGTTTGCGTTGCATCCGCAGTTGCCGGTACAACCACAGTTCGTGCAGCCGGAATTATTGCCGCAGCCATTGGCGCATCCGTTGCCGCAGCCGTTGACACAGCCGCAGTTATTGCCGCAGCCGTTGCTACAGCCGTTGGCACAACCGCAGTTCATGCAGCCGCAGACATTGGCACAGCCGCAGTCGTTGGTACAGCCGTTGCCGCAGGGGTTCAGGCAGCCGTTGCCGCAGGTGCTGTTCCATCCGCAGCCGCAGAGCCAATCGCAGCTGCCGATCAGGGAGACGGTGTTATGGTTTTTCATGTAGCATACCTCCATCCGTCGTTGGGGCACGGGACCGGGTCCACTGGCAGATTATGCAGACGGGGAGGGGATGTGCATGAAAAAAGCCCCTCAGCATGAGCTGAGAGGCCTTGTGGATCAGTTGAGGGCGTCGGACTCGTTCTCGATGGTCACGTCTTCCACAGAGCGGATGGCCCAGCGGGCAACGACCATGGTCATGTTCTCACGGCCGACGGTCAGGGTGATGGTGTCATCCTTGATGCCGGTGATGGTGCCGTAGATGCCGCCGATGGTGCAGATGCGGTCGCCGTGCTTGAGGGCGTTGAGCATCTCCTGCTCCTTCTTCTTGCGCTTCTTCTCGGGACGGATCATCAGGAAGTACATGATGGCGAACATCGCAATGAAGGGCAGCAGGCTGAACAGGATGCCGACGAGGCTCTCGCCCAGACCGGGCTGCTGTTGCTGCTGCAGCTGTTCCTCCACGGGCGCGCCGCTCTCGGCAACGGCAGCGGCAATGCCCATCAGCTTGTAAAGCATTTCCATAGGTGTAGATCTCCTTTCGATAATGGGGGTCATCGGATATTGTAGCACACTTTTGTGCGTGCCACAAGGGTTAAAATCACTTGAAGATCATAGATTTTTACTTTTTGCTCAAACAATGAAACGCTTTGATGCTTTCAGGCGTAATATTGTATGAATGGAGCAGACAAATGTATGGCTGCGGCAGATCTGCTTGCGGCGTAGGGCAGTTTGCTCTATAATGAAAACGTCGGATCGGAGATATGCTCCAATAAAGACATCAGGAGGTACACACATGAAGAAACTGACTGCAATGCTGCTGGCATTCCTTATGCTTTTGCTGCCCGTTGCCGGCCAGGCAGAGGATGCTGCACCCGGAACGTTTGACTACGGCAGAATGACGTCTGCGGATTATCTTGAGAATGCGGTGGAGAATGGCCGCCGCATCACCATGACGGTCAAGCTGAGCGATCTTGCCCAGAGCTACACGGGGGAACCCGCCATCGACGGTGTGATCGCTGACGTGCTGAACGCTCTGACCGTTACCGGCTATGCCCAGGGGGATGAAGCGTACTTCTCCTTCGGCGCTGTGCAGCCTGACGGCGCTGTCGCTGACATCCTGACCTTCGGCGCCCTGCAGGAGGGGGAGGACACCTACATCGCCAGCAATCTGCTCGGCGATACCATCGTGGTGGCTGCTGACGAGGTGCAGCCGCTGCTGGAGCGCCTGATCGACATGCTTGCCGTCCTGGGCGTTTACAGCAATGCAGAGGCAGGGAATCTGAAGGCCGAGTTGGGCGATGCGTTTGCCGATTTTGAGGAGATGCTTGCCGATGCGATGAAGGAGCCCGCGGAGGAGCTCGACCCCGCATCGCTGGATTACGCTGCTCTTGAGAATGCAATCACGCCGATCCTGGAAAAGGTGCAGACGACCGAGGTGACCATGCAGCCCCGCAACTGTGATATGGCTGCATCCATGATGACCGTGGAGCTTACCAATGAGGATCTGAAGGGGCTGCTGGCGGGCTACTTGCAGTTCATGCTTGATAATCCTGCCTTTGCCGAGGCGGTAAAGCAGCGGATGAATTTTGAGAACACTGCTGATATGTACAGCCCGGTGTACGGCGAGAGCATCACCTTTGAGGAGCTGATCCGCATGTACCAGGACGAGCTGCAGCAGCAGACCTTCCTGGCGAAGGACGCCAGCATCCGCATCTATCTTGATGAAGCAGGCACCCCGGTTGCGATCAACGCGGTGCTGCCCGTTTACCAGACAGCCGAGCCGGCTGTGGAGATCGTTGAGGTGGAGGACGCCGAAGCGGTCGATTTTGATGAGTTCTTTGCGACCCTGCAGAGCGAACAGGAGTGCGGGACTATTGAAGTGGCAGACGAACCCGTCAATGAAACGATGGACGTCACCCTGGATTACACCCGCCTGACCATGAACGACGGCGTTGCGCACAGCGTTGTGGCAAAAGCCGGAACCGATGACGTGACCTTCAGCCTGCTGGTGAAGGAGTGCAGCTTTACGGCGAATCTGGCCGTTGCCAGCCAGGGCGAGACGAAGTTCACCGCCGGCCTGGAGGCGGAGGACAAGAGCGGCGAAAATCTGGAAGCCTATGATGCCGTTCTGGATGTGTTCATCGCGGAAAGCACCTCCACCGTGACCACCTACAACAGCTTCACCGGCAAGCGTACCGAAACGACCACTACCGAGCCGGAAACCAGCTTCAAGGTATATATCAGCACACAGACGACCTTTGATGAAGTGGACTTCGCCGAGAAGGACGCCGTTACCCTGGAGGTCAATGGCGTGAAGTACGGCACCCTCTGTATTGATATCGCAAGCGGCGAACCCGGCGCCTCCATCAAGGACGGCGATGTGATCCGCCCGGCTGCGCTGGAGGAGAGCGAGTTTATCAACTGGTTCGTCAGCGTTATGATCCAGCTGGAGAGTTGGGGCGCGACGGCCTTGCAGAGTATGCCTGCAAGCCTGATCAATCTGATCAACAGCCTGAGCAACACCGGTATGTAACGCCGGGCATGAGCTGGGGAGCGTGTTATGCACGCTCCCTTTTCTGCTGCAGGATTTTCCATGGGGGACATTGCATTTCCGGGACGTATGTGCTATACTATAAAATGGTATGCTGCAAATATTGCAGAATTTTCGCACGCCTGCATACCGGCGGCGGAACGGGGTGCAGCCCGTATGCTGCACATGAATAAAAGGAGGTAATCTCTGTGTCTGGTGACCCATGGGGACCGCTACTGCTTCAGCTCGTATTGATTCTGGTGAACGGCTGGTTTGCCGCGACGGAAGTCGCCATCCTCTCTTTGAACGAAGCCAAGCTCCGGCATGAGGTGGACGAGGGTGATAAAGTCGCCGCAAAGCTGCTGAAGCTCAACGAATCCCCGAATCGGTTCCTTTCGACAATCCAGGTGTGCATCACGCTGGCCGGCTTCCTGGGCTCTGCATTTGCGGCAACGTCATTCTCTGATGATATGGCCGCGCTGACAAAGCTGCCTGAGACAGTCTGCCTGGTGCTGGTGACCCTGATCCTTTCTTACTTCACCCTCGTCTTCGGCGAGCTGGTGCCCAAGCGTCTGGGTATGCACGACCCGGATCGGGTGGCCCGGATGAGCCTGACGGTGCTGATGGTCTGCTCCATCATTTTCCGACCGGTGGTCTGGATCCTCTCTGTCAGCACGAACCTGCTGCTGCGCCTGCTGGGGATCGATCCTCATGCAGATGAGGAGGAGGTCACCGAGGAAGATATCCGCATGATGGTGGATATGGGCGAGGAGGTCGGCGCGATCGAGGAGACGGAGAAGGAGATGATCGAAAACATCTTCGAATTCAACAACCTCACCGCTGAAAATGTGATGACCCACCGTACCGATGTGACCACGATCTGGGTGGAGGAATCCTGGGACGTGATCCTGCAGACCATCCGTGAGACGGGCCTGAGCCGTTTCCCTGTGTACAACGAGGACATGGATGACATCATCGGCACGCTCAATACCCGTGTGTTCTTGCTCAACATGCAGGCGGAGAAGCCCCGCCAGATGCGCGAGATGCTCCGCGAGGCATACTTCGTGCCCAACACCGTGCAGGCTGATCAGCTCTTCCGCGATATGCAGACAAAGAAGATCCACATGGCGATCGTTGTGGATGAATACGGCGGCATGAGCGGCATCGTCACCATGGAGGATCTGCTGGAGGAGATCGTCGGTAATATCTACGACGAATTCGACCCGCAGGCAGAGCAGGAGATCACCCGGGTGGACGAGGAAACATGGCGGATCTCTGGCCTTGCACAGCTGGATGACGTCGCGGAGGCCCTGGACGTCGAGCTGCCCCTGGACGAGGACTATGATACCCTCGGCGGCCTGATCTTCAGCCAGTTCACCACCATCCCTGAGGATGGCAGCACCCCGGAGCTGGATTGCTGCGGGCTGCACATCCGGGTGGAGAAGATCGAGGATCACCGTATAGAAACGGCGCTCGTCACCAGGCTGGCGGTTGAAACGGATGACGAAACAGACCAGACGTCGGATAAAGCCGATGAAGAATGAGCGGCTTGCAGAGTAATATGAAAAGGTTTGAAAGCAAAGCCGTCGTTGCACAGAATGACGCAGTGACACTCAGACGCTATGCGCATCACGTTTATGCCTGGAGCCTCATGCGGGCAATCATGATCATACAGTTGCTCCTGGGGCTGACAGTCGGCATAACGCTATATTGGGAAAGACCGCAGGAAGCGGTGACGCTGCTCTGCGTGTCGGTTGCTGTGATCCTGCTGATTGCAGTAACTGCAAGGCTTGTGATCCCCCGTGCGGTTGCACAGCAGCATCCATGGGGCGGAGAGCAGCTTGAGTATATCAGCTGGATTGAGGATGGCTGCATCCACAGGCTCGATGATGATGGCGATGTGTTTGTGGTTCCGCTCCGGAAGCTGCGCTTCGCTTATAGGAATGGCGGTATGCTGCTCCTGTGCACGCTGTCCCAAGCAGTGATCCCGGTCAATCTGCTCATGCTGTCAGAGGTGGAACGGCAAGATCTGTTTGTAATGCTGAAAAGTGAATGCCCAAGCCTTACGGCACTTGAAAACAAGCGGCGCAGCTCCCTGTGAATGGGGAACTGCGCCGCAGTTTTGTTTACTTATCTGAAAATCAGTCCGCATACTGGATGATCGCACCCAGCAGGCCGGGGCCGGTATGGATTGCCAGGGCGGGGCTGACAGGCGCGATGAAGCCGGAGACCACATCCAGCCGCTGGCGGAAGGTATCCAGCAGGGTGCGGGCGTCCTCCTCGGCGTTGCCGTGAACGACGGCAATGCGGACGCGGCGGCCCTGGTAGCGCTTGAAGCACTCCTCCTGCATGGTGCTGATGGCCTTGGTCAGCCCGCGGGCTTTGGCCAGGGTGGCGTAGACGCCGTCGTCGTTGACATAGATGATGGGCTTGATCTGCAGCAGGGAGCCCACGACGCCTTCCACCAGGCCGATGCGGCCGCCCTTGCGCAGGAATTCCAGCGTGCGGATGACGAAGGTGCCCAGCTGGTGCTTGCGCAGCTTGGTCAGCCGGTCCAGCACGTCCTCCACAGCCATCCCGCGGGACAGGCAGTCCGCTGCCTCCAGCACCAGGAGGCCGAGGCCGCAGGAGAGGGTGCGCGTATCGAACACGTCAATTTGCAGACCTTCGGTCTCTTCTGCGATGATGCTCACCATATTGTAGGTGCCGGACAGGCCGCCGCTCATGGACAGGTGCAGGATGCGGGTGGCGCCCTCCGCCTGCAGCTGACGGTACATGGCGCTCACATCCTCCGGCAGGGGGAGGGAGGTCTTGGGGATCTCCGTGCTCAGGATGGTATAAAGCTGCTCCTGGGAGATCTCCAGCCGGTCGCGGAACTCGCCCTGGCTGGTGGCGATGCGCAGGGGCACGATGCGGATATCATAGTGTGCAAGCTGCTCGTCCAGCAGATCGCAGGCGGAATCGGTCACCAGCGCGACCCGTTCTGTACCGATGGTAAACATGTGGCAGTCCTCCTTTGAAGGAAGCGATCCTTATTTTCATTATAACATACGCGTTCGGCAAGTCAAGGCGCAAAGAGGCAAAAGCTACGAAAGAATAAAGAAACAAGCGGAAGTTGGCCTGCGGATGGATCGGAAGGTGGCCAAGGGGCATGGAATATGCTGAATAATTGTAAATTGTGCAGGGCGGAAGGTTGACAATCGGGGACAGTTGTTTTACCATGTACAGTGAGTGATTTTGCAGGTCGGCCGCCATGGCCGACCGATGCGGAGGCGTAGAATTACGATGATGAAACGTATGCTCAGAGTGCTGACCGGGCTGATGACCGTACTGTTGCTTGTGTGCATGACCGGCGTCGCCGCGGCGTCTGAAACGACGCTGCAGCTGACCTTTATCGGCATGTATGCCAACAGCGACGGCAGCTATACCGCCAGAAACCTGACGGGCAGCTTCGACGTCTATCAGGATAATGCCTACCTCGGCACCATCCATGCGGACGAAAACGGCTGTGCGCCGATGACGCTGCCCAATGCGGAGAATGTGCTGCTGGTGCCTGCCGCAAAGAGCGTTGCTGAGGAGATCCCTGTCAACGAAAACGGCTATACTGTTGCCATCGTGGCAGGCCAGAACAACATTGCCCCGGTCGTGGTGTATGCCCGTGCGGGTCTGTTTACTGTGCATACGGAGAGCGTGGCCTCCTTCTCCCTGATCAGCGAGCGCGGCGAAACGGTGATGACCTTCTCCACCAACAGCCGCGGCGATTATGCGCTGCCCCAGGCCATCCCTGCGGGACAGTATACCCTGCGCATGGAGAGCGCTTCTCTGGCCATTACCCAGTGGCGTGACAAGATCATCAACATCCTGCCCTATACGGGCCCGAACTCCATTGTCAAGATCGACGCCGAGTACTATTTCTATCCCGACGTTACCCTGAAGCCGGCTACGCCTACCCCTGCGCCCACGGCAACGCCTGCGCCCCAGGTGACCAAAGCGCCTGAACAGACCGTAAGTCTGCCGGAGGTCACGCCGGAAGCGCCCGTCGAGACCGCTGTGCCCACGGCGACGCCGACCGCTACGCCCGTGCCCACCCACGGCACGCTGGTGCTGCGCACCACCGGCGACGATGTGTCCGCCTCCTTCACCGTTGTCAGCAGCGGTGCGGTCTGCGGCGAGGGAGAGCTTGCCGGCAACGCGGAGACCCGCGTGGATGAGCTTTCCAAGGGCAGCTATATCTTTACCGTTAATCTTCCTGAAAATGTGCTGCTGACCGGCCTGAACGGCTATCCCAGCCTGCAGCGCGGCACGGCCCAGTGGCTGGTGACCATCGCCAACGGCCGGGAGAGCGTCTACGAGCTCGAATTGACCGGCGCGGGCAGCGTCTCCGGCCGCGTCGAGGGCGTTGAGGCCCCGGTGAATATCAGCCTCAACGGCCGGGAGAGCATCAGCTTTACCGCAGAGGGCAGCTTCACCCAGAAAGGGCTGCTGCCGGATATCTACAGCGTGACGGTCATGCTGCCGGCTGGGCAGTACAGCGGCGAGGGCTGGACCTTCGTGGATACCAACGACGTGACGATGGCGATCTATCCTGCAGTGGTGGAGGCCGGCGGAGCGCTGGAGCTGCCGGTGATCACCCCCCGCACCCCCGGCAGCGTTTCCGGCCAGGTGCTGGATGCGGCCGGTATGCCCCTGAGCGGCGTGGCTGTCAGCATTCTCTCGGCGGACGGCAGCATGGCGGCTTCCGCCCAGACGGATGCTGCGGGTCAGTGGACGGCGGGCGGCCTGAATGATGGCGCGTATACCGTGATGTATGCCTACGCCGGCACTGCGATCGCCTCTGACGCCGCTGTACTGACCGCTGCGGACAATCAGGTTTCTGTAAGCGCGCAGGCGTCGCATCCGGCGGCCCTGCGCGTGCAGGCTTTTGAGGACAGCAACAACAACGGCGCCTGGGGCACCAATGAGAAGAAGCTGCCGGGCGCGGTCATCACCCTGCTGACCCGTGAAGGCAGCGTCGAAACAGCCCATGCGTCCGGCGTGACGGATGCAGAGGGCATTGTCGTGCTGAATGCCCCGGCAGGGGAGTACATCCTCCGCTGCGAGCTGCCGGAGGACTATGGATATTCCAAGCCCGGCGGCAAGGAGTCGCTGACCAGCAACATGATGGAGGATCACGTTGAGCGCACGCAGGAGCTGGCCTCCGTGGTGCTTTCCGAAGCCGGAGAGGCACAGGTCGGTATCGGTGCGATGAAGATGGCCACGCTGACCGGCACGGTCTGGCAGGACGATAACGCAGACGGCCTCTGGCAGGATGGGGAGCCCGGCGTGGCCAATGTCCGCATCACGGCGGAGGGCGTCCGCAACGGCCTTGTTTACGAGACCCTGACCGATGCGGACGGCCGGTTCGAGATCGACCAGATCCGCAACGGCACCTATGACGTGACCTACTATGTCCCGGACGGCTATGTGTTCACCTTCAAGGCCAACGGCCCCCAGCAGCGGCGCTCTCTCATGACGACGGAGGCTGAGCGCACCGGCAATGACCGCGTGATCTTCGAAAAGGGTGAAACGATCGACGAGCAGAACGTCGGCTTTGTAAAGGAATGCGTCGTGGAGGGCGTGTGCTTCCTGGATGCGAATTACAACGGCTACATGGATGAGGGCGAAAAGCCGCTGCCCGGCGTGGAGCTGGAGCTGTTCCGCCAGAGCAACAACAAGCGCTTGCGCACCGTGACCTCCGATGAGAACGGCTATTTCCGCTTCGGCAACATCCGCAGCGATACCTTCAAGGTAAAGGCGCTGCTGCCTGCCGGTACCACCTATTCCGTGAACATTCCCGGTGATCCGGAGGCGAATCAGTTTGCGCCCCGGGATGGCCGTCGCGAGCAGAGCGTCAATGATATCAGCGTCGAAAATGCCGGCACTGCGCGACTCCTTCTGGGCGCGATCAAGTACGGCTCCGTGTCCGGCGTGATCTACATGGATGATAACTTCACCGGCGACTGGGAGACGGGCGAGAAGATCGTTTCCGGTCAGGTGGTGTTCCTGCTGGATGATCAGGGCGAAACGGTCGGAACCGTCCGCACCAACAAGAACGGCTCCTTTACCTTTGATGACCTGGCTCCCGGCGGCTATCAGCTCAAGGTCAATGCCGGCGCGGGCATTGCCTTCACCAAGCCTGGCATCGGCAATGTGATGGAGAATGCCGGCGGCGGCGTCGGCCTCTCCGAAGCATTCAGCATTGCCCTGGGCCAGAATATCACGGGCTATGATATCGGTATGATCACCCCTGCCCGGGTCAGCGGCCTGGCCTTTGCTGACGCCAATGACAACGGCCTCTACGACGCCGGCGAGGGCGGCCTTGCCGGTACGGTGGTCAGCCTGATGACGGAAACCGGTGCAGCGGAGTCTGCTGTGGTCGGTAAGGACGGCGCGTTCCTCTTTGACAGCGTGCTGCCCGGGCGTTACTACCTGCGCTATGAGCTGCCTGAGAACGGCGTGTTCTCGCCCCGCGTGGCCGGCGGCAATGCCGTGGTCGGCGAGGGGAGCAACGGCGCGGGCGACTGGTTTGAGCTGGATGCGGGCGATGTGTGGAACGCCCCTGTCTGCGGCGGCCTGGACCTGGGCGTGATCTCCGGCGTCGCCTTTGGCGACAGCGACGGCAGCGGTCTGCTGGATGGCGCCGAGCAACCCATGGCGGGCATGACCCTGACCCTGACCCCCAGCCGCAGCGACCTGAAGGATATGACGGTCCTGACCGGTGCAAAGGGCGAGTTCCGCTTTGACGACCTGCGCCCCGATACCTACACCCTGACGGTGAGCTGCCCTGAAGGCTATGTGCTTTCCCGCATGGAGGCTGTGACCCTGGGCCTGTCCCACGGCGACGCCTCCCAGCAGGTGAAGCTCGTGGTCGGCATGGGCAATGCGTGGGAGGAGCAGTATATCGGCTGTGTGAAGCCTGCCAGCTATGCAGGCTATGCGTGGCTGGACGAAAACCTCAACGGCCGCATCGACGACGGCGAGAAGCCTGCCGCAGGCGAGCGCATCAGCATCTGCGACCAGAATTCCGGCGCGCTGATCGCCCAAACGGAAACGGATGAGACCGGCGCGTTCATCTTTGACGGTCTGTCTCCCGATCTGTATTGCCTGCGCTATGAGCTGACGGGCGATGTGCGCCTGGCAGACGGCGATACGACCTTCACCGCTCAGGACGGCGCGCTGGTGATGAGCGATCTGCGCATTGCGGAGGGCACGCACGAAAGCGGCGCGATCCTCGGCCTGGTGCGGGAGACGACCATCGGCGGTCTGGTGTGGCTGGATTCCCATGGCACTACGGTGCCTGTTGAGGGCGCGCAGGTGCAGCTGCTGGATGCTTCCGGCAATGCGGTGAATACCTGCACGACCCGTGCGGACGGACGTTATGCCTTCGAGGGCCTGATGCCCGGCGCATACTCCGTCAGCGTCGCGCTGCCCCAGGGACATGCTGCCCTGGAGCCCGGCGACCGCCGCCTGGAGGACGGCACGCTGGTGAGCATCCTGGCCGGCAATGTACTGAATACCGGCTTCAGCGGCACCATCAACGTGCGCATGGCGGAGCATCAGATGGCGCTGGATATCGGCAGCGTGCTGCCGGGCCGTCTGGGCGACTTCTGCTGGCTGGATCTGAACGGAAACGGCTTGCAGGACGGCGATGAGGGCGGCATTCCCGGCGTGACCATCGAGCTGATGCGCAACGGTACGGTTGCGGCCACTGCGGTCAGCGACCAGTATGGCTACTATGTCATCAAGGATCTCTATCCCGGCGAGTACACCCTGCGCGTGATCGCCCCGGCTCAGGTCAAGCCCACGGTGATGCGCACGGATCTGCCGATGATCGTGTCCGTGCTTGGCGAGAACGGCGAATCCGGGCTGGTACCGGTGGAATCCGACGGCGCGAACTACGATGCAGACCTTGGCTTTGTCCTGGTGGAGAAGGATCGCTATCCCGAGGGCTACGGCGAGGGCGCGACCCAGAACTGGGATTTCCAAAGATAATGCAGGGGCTGCCGCATCTCTTTTCGGTGCGGCAGCCCATTTGAATGCTGGAGGTTTCCATGGACAGACAGACCTATGAATCCATCGAACGCTATATGCTGATCTGGATGCGGGACAGCGCCCATGACAAGGATCATGTGTACCGCGTGCTGTACAATGCCATGACTATCGCAAAAGATGAAGCGGTGCAGGACATGGACGTGCTGATCGCCGCCTGTCTTCTGCACGACGTCGCTCGGCCGGAGCAGATGGCTGATCCCAGCGTGTGCCATGCCCAGGCAGGGGGAGACAAGGCCTATGCCTTCCTCCGGAGGATCGGCTGGCCCGAGGTGCAGGCGCAGCATGTGCGCCAGTGCATTCGCAGCCACCGCTTCCGCAAGAGCGCCCCGCCTGAGACCATCGAGGCGAAGATCCTTTACGATGCGGATAAGCTGGACGTGACCGGCGCCATCGGCGTTGCCAGAACGCTGGTGTATAACGGCGCGGCAAACCGGCCCATCTATACCACCGCGGCAGACGGCAGCATCCTGACCGGCGAGGGCGACACGGAGGATTCCTTCTTCCGGGAATACCGCTTCAAGCTGGAAAAGGTCTACGATCGCTTCCTGACCGAAACCGGCGCGCGCCTTGCCAGGGAGCGCAGGGCGGCGGCGGAGAGCTTTTACCAGAGCATCTGGGCGGAGGTCACCGACACGCTTTCCATGGGGCGGGACGACGTGCTGAAAGAGGCAGTGAGGTAAACAAAAGGGGACGTACGCAGCTGAAACCAGCAGTACGTCCCCTTTGTCTGTTATTTCCCGGAAAGGATGTAGCGTACATCTGCCACATCCTGCCCGCCGATGCGATAAGGAACCCGATCCTCCGTGCGGATGAAGCCGTTGCGCCGATAGAAGCCGTCGGCCATCTGATTGCCCTCGATGGCCCAGAGATAGCAGCTGCCGTAGCCGTCTGCCTGCAGGGCCTGCAGCGTTCTTTGCAGCAAAGCCGTGCCGACGCCCCGGCGCAGCACGTCCGGCAGCAGGTACAGCGATACGATCTCGCCCCAGCCGCTGTAGCGCTCATCCCGCCCGCGGCCGTAGATCGCACAGCCCACGGGCCTTGCGTCTTCATATACCAGCAGGCCGTACAGTTGTCCGCTGCTCAGCCATGAGCGGATGGACGGTACCCAGTAATCGTTGGGCAGTCGCCGCAGATAGTCCGGGTCGATCAGGCCCTGATAGGTCTTGCGCCAGCTGGTCGCGAAAATATGGCTGATCAGCCCAGCGTCTGCTGCCTCTGCATCCCGGAAGGAAAGCATGGCGTCACCTCCGATCGTGTTTGAAATTGTGTCTCATCTCTTGTGTATCCATATTATGCGCCTTTTTCCCGGGATTGTCAACCCACGGGCGGGTGGGGTAATTGATTTATCCGCCCTGGTCTGCTATAATGTAATATAGCCCGCATATGGGTTGAGAGGAGTTTGATCGTAGGTGAAGCTGCTGGCGATTATTGCGGCCTTCTGTGCAGGCGCTGCGGCACATTATCTGCTGGGCAGGCGGGAGCAGGCGGCCCGGCAGGAGCAGACGGCTGCCGGCGAAACGGTGTACGAGCTGGAGCATGAGGATGCGCAGATCGTTGGGGACGAGGTGCAGAGCTGCACGATCCCCGCGCGGGTGAAGGAATCGAGCCGCGCGATGGATCCCCTTACGCTGACAGGCGCCAGCCGGGTCACCTTTGTCACGGAGGACGATACGGAGCTGAAATTCCATATTCCCGGTGAGAACGGCGCGTATATCCTGCCAGGGGAGGAAGGGATGCTGTCCTACAAGGGAAGCACCTTTATCAGCTTTGAGAAGGCCTCCGGCGAGATCATCGGCGTGTATTACCGCATGACGGTGGATGCAGAGGAGGCGTGAAACCATGTCATGGGAGATGCTTCAGGTGCCCCTGACCATGCTGGGCGGCGCCGTTGCGGCCATCCTTCTGCTGATGCTGGTGGCCAAGCTGACCAGCATGGTGCATATTGAAGAGAAGCAGGGGACGCAGGCTGTGTACAACATGCAGGCCGTGGTGATGGGAAAGCGCACGCTGGTGGAGGCTGACCCGGAGAATCCTGCCGTGCCGCGCACCCGCTATTTCATCACCTTTCAGAAGCATGACGGGAACCGCGTGGAAATGCAGGTGCCCGGCGAGGATTACGGCCTCGCTGCGGAAGGGGACGAGGGCATCCTCGTCTGGCAGGGCAATGAATTCGTCGTGTTCAAGCGGACGGGCGAAACCGTGAAGCGTAAGGCTTAAAGAAACGGATACATAAGGAGAATGACGGATGATGAACTGGATGATCCCCGGCGCGTTTGCTGAAACGGTCCCAGCAGAGGCTTATGCGGAACCTGTTGCGTTAACTGCGGGGCAATCGATCGCGTCCCTGCTGTTTTCCATGGCGCCCCTGCTACTGTTGTTGATCATTATCGTTGCGGTCATCGTTTTCATCAGGCTTTGCAAGCCCAAGGCGCAGCGCGCCGTCGGTGCGGGCGCATCCGTGCCTGCGGTTCAACCAGCGCCTGTGCAGCAGCAGAATGCCATGGTCATCACCAAGCGCAGCCCGAGCGGCACGGAGTATTTCGTGGGCGTGGAGCTGGAAGGCGGTGAGCGCATGGAGCTGTGGGTCAGCGGATCCCAGTACGGGCTGCTGCTGGAGGGCGATCAGGGACTGCTGACCTGGCAGGGCCGGCGGCTGGTTTCCTTCGAGCGCGCTGCCGTTGCACGCAAGGCCTGAGAGATCGCCCGCCCTCCGCGACATTTGGGGTGCTGGGCTGTATGATTCAGCAGCTACCTCTGTGATTTGCGGAGCGCCCGTGCTATGCTGTATCCATGGGGCGGGAAAACCGCCCGTGCGGAGGCGAAGACGATGGGGAGATTATGGGGCTTTCTGATCACGCTGGGCGTGATCCTTGCGGTGTTGCTCTTCCAGCGCATAGTGTCCTGGAGGAACCGAAAAAATCCGGATACCTGCATCGAGGCGGTGGTCGTTGACCGCAGGGCGGTTTCATACCGCAGTCAGAGCCGCTGCGGAAATCATAGGGTCGGGGAGTACTATATCACCTTTCGCCCTGTGGACGGGGGAGAACCGCTGGAGTTCTCCATGAGCGAAGCGGAGTACGACGCCTATCATCTGGGCGACCGAGGCCCCCTGACCTACCGCACCTGGGAGTTCATCAGCTTCCGCCCGGAGCGCCGGGAGGAGCGGGAATGCTCGGTGCCGGTGGCCTTTGCAGATGAGGAATGACCTGGCGATACTGACCTGGAAGGGCACGCAGTATCTGTTCTTCAGCAGAAGATAAGGAGACAGCAGTATGGACTTCAAGAATGTGACCCTCTACCCGGAGCTCATCATCGATATCGTGGTGTATGTGCTGGTGGGCGTTGCGCTGGTGGTGTTCTCCAAGTGGATCTGGGAATGGAAGGAAGAACGCCGCCTGCGGAAGGAAATGCAGGAGTACTACCAGCGCAAGGAAGACGAAGAATAAGCAAACAGGCAGGGGAGGCATATCCCAATGGCTTATCAGGCATTATACCGCCAGTGGCGGCCGGTTGACTTTTCCTCCATGGTGTCGCAGGAGGCGGTGGTCTCCACTCTGCGCAATCAGATCACCACGGGCCGCATCGCCCATGCGTATCTGTTCTGCGGCAGCCGCGGCACGGGCAAAACCTCCACGGCGAAGATCATGGCCCGCGCTATCAACTGCGAATCGCCCGTGAACGGCGATCCCTGCGGCCAGTGCGAGAGCTGCCGCCGTCTGGCTGCCGAGGAGTCCATGGACGTGATGGAGATCGACGCGGCCTCCAACAATGGCGTGGACGAGATCCGCGACCTGCGTGAGACGGTCAAGTATCCGCCCCAGCACGGCCGCTTCAAGGTCTATATCATCGATGAGGTGCACATGCTGTCCGCCTCGGCCTTCAACGCGCTGCTCAAGACCCTGGAGGAGCCTCCGGCCCATGTGGTGTTCATCTTGGCTACCACTGAGCCCCAGAAGCTGCCCGCCACCATCCTCAGCCGCTGCCAGCGGTTTGACTTCGGGCGCATCCCTGCCCATCAGATCGCAGGCCGTCTGCGTCAGGCGGTGGAGGGTGCGGGCGGCACGGCCACGGACGGGGCCCTTGGCATGATCGCCCGGGCTGCGGAGGGCGGAATGCGCGACGCGCTGTCCATCCTGGATATGTGCCTGGGCTATCAGAACGACGTGACGGAGGTTCTTGTCCGCAGCGTTCTGGGTACCAGTGACCGGGCCTTCCTCTTCCGCTTCACCGAGGCCCTGGAGATGGAGGACGCCTCCACGGTCATGGGCATGATCGACGAGCTGATGCGCGCGGGCCGGGAGCCCATGGTCTTTTCCAAGGACATGAGCCAGCATCTGCGGGCCCTCCTGATGGCCAAGACCTGCCCGGATGACCTGGCGGCGCTGCTGGATCTGACGACCGAGGCGGCGGAGGAATACGTCGGCCAGGCGGAGGGGATGACGGTGACCCGCATGATGAAGATGCTGGAGCTTTTCATGCGGGTGGAAACGGATCTGCGCTGGGCTTCCTCGCCGCGTATCGTACTGGAGAACGCGGCGCTCCGCTGCTGCCTGCGCACGCAGGAGGCGGATACCGCTGCGCTGAACGACCGCATCGCTCAGCTGGAGAAGCAGGTGGCAGAGCTGACGGAGAAGCTCAAAAACGGCGTCGTGGCGGCAGCGCCTGCCAAAAAGGAAAAGGCGGAGAGCAAGCCCGCGCCCAAAAAGGAAGAGGCGCCCCGGCCCAAGGTGCTCACGCCCACCGGCCGCAACACCGATGACACCTGGAAGGAAGCCGTCAATACCCTGAAAAAGAGCAATCCCGGCGTGTACGCCTTCCTGACCGGGGGCCGCTACATCGGCTGCGACGGCACGCTGTACCGCTGGGAGGCAAATCCGGGCATGGATATCTATGCTGGGATGCTCAACAAGGACGACAAGCGAAGCCTCATCGCTGCGGCACTGACAGAGGCTGCGGGCATCGAGAGCCGCTTTGAGGCCGTTGCTGCCGGGGGCGGGGAGAAGAAGAGCGACGACGGGGAGAGATCTCTGCTGAACGCACTGGAATCGACCTTCGGCAAAGCCAACACCCTGGTCCAGGAAGACGTGAAGTAAAACCAAAATCCGTTTCAAAAGAGCTGCATCAGCCGGTGCGGCTCTTTTGATTTGAAAAAATCGAAGTATAATATGATGAAAAATTTTTAACAAAGGCAGGAAATAGGGGGAGAGTGGCGAATTAGGTAATTTGGGTTAAATTGAGGTCTCTGTTTTCAAGCGGACAGAAACCGATATGACGGCCGTGACGGGAAACCTGCACGGGCGTGCATACCCCGGGAAAGCAAGTCTGTTTTCCCGATCTGTAAGCCCGTGTACCCCGAATAAACACGGCCTACGCCGCTGTGAGAAAGGAAGGTGTAAGAATGGAGAATCTGAGCTTGGGCAACACCCTGCTGGTGGCAGTTGTGGGCATCATGGTCGTTTTTTTCGGCCTGACTGTGCTGATTCTGCTGATCAACATCATGGGTAAGCTGACCGGCGGTATGGGCAAGAAGACTGCCCAGAAGTCCGCTGCGCCTGCCGCCGCCCCTGTGGCTGCTGCTGCGCCCGCTGTGGTTGCATCCCTGATCCAGCCCGACACGAAGGTCAAGGCTGCGAAGATCGACGACGAGACCGTCGCCGTGCTGACCGCTGCCATCGCCGCTGTGCGCGGTGAAGGCTACCCCTTCAAGATCCGCCGCATCGTCCGCGTCAACAAGGGCTGAGCCCTGAACAACGATTGAACCGATTCACACTTTAAGAATTCAAGGAGGATATGCACCATGCGTACCTATAACATCACTGTCAATGGTCAGACCTATGTTGTGGACGTCGAGGAAGTCGGCGCTCCTGCTCCCGCTGCTGCCCCCGTGGCCGCTGCTCCCGTGGCTGCTCCTGCCGCCGCTCCCGCTCCTGCTGCTGCCCCTGCCGCTCCCGTGGCCGGCGGTGACTCCGTGAAGGCTCCCATGCCCGGCACCATCCTGGACGTCAAGGTCGCTGCCGGCCAGAAGGTCAACGCCGGCGACGTGCTGTGCGTGCTGGAAGCCATGAAGATGGAGAACGAGATCCCTGCCCCCAAGGCCGGCACCGTTGCTCAGGTTGTCGTGTCCAAGGGCGCTTCTGTCAACGCTGGCGACGTGCTGGTCGTTCTGGCGTAATCGTATTTCGGCATAGAACCGCGGCGGCGCATGTCCGCTGCGCAAACCTATCAAAAATACAGACAGAAAGTGAGTTGATACCATGCAGTTTATCACTGATGCACTGGCTGGCCTCTGGGAAACTTCCGGTGTCTTCTTCTTCCTGCAGGATCCCAAGGCGCTGATCATGGTCGGCGTGGCCTGTGTGCTGCTGTACCTGGCTATCGTCAAGCAGTTCGAGCCCCTGCTCCTGCTGCCCATCGCCTTCGGTATGCTGCTGACCAACCTGCTGGGCAGCGAGGTTTTCCATGAGGAGCTCTTCGCCGGCGGCCACGTCAACTGGGGCCTGTTCGGCGGCGCTGCCATGCTGGACGGCAACCAGATCACCGACCTGGCGGCCTACTGGGTCAATGCGGCCGGCAACATCTTCACCGTCAGCGGCAATGAGCTGGTCGGCCACTTCGTCAACGCTGTGGCCATGCCTGAAGGCAAGAACATGATCATGCTGGCCGATGCGCTGGAGATCCTCAAGGCCAACGGCAATGCGGCCTCCATCGTGCTGGAGGGCACCTACTACCTGGAGGGCTCTGCGGTGCTCAATGCCCTGGGCCAGACCATCGCCACCGAGGGCGGCAAGTACGTCTCCGGCGGTCTGCTGGACTACCTGTACCTGGGCGTCAAGCTGGGCATCTACCCCTGCCTGATCTTCATGGGCGTTGGCGCGGGCACCGACTTCGGTCCCCTCATCTCCAACCCCAAGACCCTGCTGCTGGGCGCTGCTGCGCAGCTGGGCATCTTCGCGACCTTCATCTTCGCTCATGCCATCCTGCCGCTGCTCGGCCTGCCTGGCTTTGACGTGAAGGAAGCCTCTTCCATCGCCATCATCGGCGGCGCGGACGGCCCCACGGCCATCTGGCTGACCGGTAAGCTGGCGCCCCATCTGCTGGGCCCGATCGCGGTTGCGGCCTACTCCTACATGGCGCTGGTGCCTGTCATCCAGCCCCCGATCATGCGTGCCCTGACCACCAAGAAGGAACGCGAGATCGTTATGGAGCAGCTCAAGCCTGCCACCAAGACCCAGAAGATCCTGTTCCCCATCGTCGTCACCATCCTGGTCTCCCTTTTGCTCCCCTCTGCCGCTGCGCTGGTCGGCTGCCTGATGCTGGGCAACCTGGCCAAGGAATGCGGCGTGACCGAGCGTCTGAACAAGACGATGCAGAACGAGCTGATGAACATCGTCACCATCTTCCTGGGCATCACAGTTGGCGCCACTGCCACCGCTTCCACCTTCCTGAAGATCGACACCCTGCTGATCATCGCCATGGGTATCGTTGCCTTCGGTATGGGTACTGCCGGCGGCGTGCTGCTGGCCAAGGTCATGAACTGGATCTCCGGCGGCAAGATCAACCCGCTGATCGGCTCTGCCGGCGTGTCTGCGGTTCCCATGGCTGCCCGTGTGTCCCAGCGTGAGGGCCAGAAGGCCAACCCCGCCAACTTCCTGCTCATGCATGCCATGGGCCCCAACGTCGCTGGCGTTATCGGCTCTGCCATCGCGGCCGGCGTGCTGCTGTCCATGTTCGGCGGCTAATTGTGACTGGAGGAAATAGTAATTATGGCCAAGTTCAATATTACCGATACTGTCCTGCGTGACGGCCATCAGTCTCAGGCTGCCACCCGCATGACGACGGCTGAAATGCTGCCCGCCTGCGAAATGCTGGACAAGGTCGGCTATTACTCCCTGGAGTGCTGGGGCGGCGCCACCTACGACAGCTGCCTGCGCTTCCTGAACGAGGATCCCTGGGAGCGCCTGCGCAAGCTGCGCAAGGCCCTGCCCAACACCAAGCTGCAGATGCTGCTGCGCGGCCAGAACCTGCTGGGCTACCGCCCCTACGCTGATGACGTGGTCGATGCTTTCGTCAAGAAGGCCATCGAGAACGGCATCGACATCATCCGCTGCTTCGACGCCCTGAACGATCTGCGCAACATGCAGACCGCCGTCAAGGCCACCAAGAAGTACGGCGGCATTGCCGAGATCGCCCTGTCCTACACCGAGTCTCCCGTGCACAACGAGGATTACTTCGTTGCGCTGGCCAAGGAGATCGAGGCCATGGGCGCGGACATGATCTGCATCAAGGACATGGCGAACCTGCTGCTGCCCTACAAGGCCTACAGCCTTGTCAAGCGCCTGAAGGCCGCCACCAAGCTGCCCATCGTGCTGCACACCCACAACACCACCGGCACCGGCGACATGGTGCTGATGAAGGCCATCGAGGCCGGCGTGGACGTGGTGGATACCTGTCTGTCCCCCCTGGGCAGCGGTACCTCCCAGCCCGCCACCGAGACCCTGGTGGCCACCATGGCTGGCACCGAGTACGACACCGGCATCGACCTGAACCTGCTGGCCAAGCTGGCGGAGTACTTCCGCGGCGTGGCGGATCGCCTGACCAAGGATGGCTGGCGCGATCCCTCCCGCGTGCTGGGCGTGGACGTCAAGACCCTGCAGTACCAGGTTCCCGGCGGTATGCTGTCCAACCTGATCGGTCAGCTGAAGCAGGCCAACGCCATGGACAAGTACTACGACGTGCTGGCTGAGGTGCCCGTCGTCCGCAAGGACTTCGGCTATCCGCCCCTGGTCACCCCCACCTCTCAGATCGTCGGCACCCAGGCCGTTATGAACGTGCTGGGCGGCGAGAAGTACAAGATGGTGCCCAAGGAGTCCAAGGATCTGCTGGCCGGCCGCTACGGCAAGCTGCCCGCTGAGGTCAACGAGGACGTGCGCAAGAAGTGCATCGGCGACACCCCGGTGATCACCCACCGCTACGCCGACGACCTCGCGCCTGAGATGGACACCCTGCGCGAGGAAGTGAAGGCCAACGGCTGGTACACCTGCGAGGAGGACGTGCTGAGCTACGCCCTGTTCCCCAAGGTGGCCCCGAAGTTCTTCGAGTACCGCGCTGCCCACTCCTTCAATGTCGATACCAACGGCATTGAGATGGGCGAGGCGACCCTGTAAGTACATAACGATGCCCTCTCCGGTAAACGGGGAGGGCATTTTCCAAGCACGCAAAAAGGCGGCGCATCCATTCAAAGAGATGCGCCGCTTTACTTTATGCAGTTTGTCGGGCTCTTACTCCCAGTCACAGAGCCCCTTGCTCTCCAGATACGCCTGCTGGTGATCCATGTAGTCATCCACCAGCGCAGCAACCTTCACGGCCTGCTCAGGGGTCAGCTTGTTCGCAGCCACGATGGCTTCGACCATGTACTCAAAGGCGTCGTCGTCCTCGTAGAACTCGTCGCCTGCGTTGCCCTCAGCGTCCAGCACACCGGACTTGTGCATGAAGTCCATGTCAGCGTCGATGGCCTGGGAGATCAGCGTTTCGATCATCCCGGCAAGCTCCTTGTGATCCTTGGCAGGGATGCGCTTGACGATGAATGCCAGCGCCTCCTGCTTGTCATAACCGTTCATCATGAGAAATTTCCTCCGTCAATTTCTCAAATTCGGAATTCGGAATGCGGAATTCGGAATTTGGTATGTGATGCAGTATTACCTGTGACCGTCGAAGTCCCGCTGACGGGCGATTTCGTACAGGCAGATGCTGGCCGCGCAGCCCACGTTCAGGCTGCTCGCTGCGCCGTAGATGGGGATGCGCAGCAGCAGATCGCAGGCTTCCTTCCAGGCCTTGGACATGCCGAAGGTCTCGTTGCCAACGATCAGCACCGTCGGGCGGGAGAAGTCTGCCTCGTGGAAGCACATCGTGCCCTTGGCGCTGGTGCCCGCAATTTGAAAATCACCCAGGCTGCGGATGAATTCCACCGCCGTCTCGCAGCTGTTCAGCGCCAGAACCGGCAGATGGAACACCGTACCGATGCTGGCCCGGATGCACTGCGTGTCGTAGTGATCCGCCGCATGACCGGTCATCAGCACGCCGCAGGCCCCAAAGGCGTCCGCCGAACGGATGATGGTACCCAGGTTGCCGGGGGAGGTGGGGCGGTCGCAAAGTACCAGCAGGGGAGTCTGAGATCTCCTTACCGCAGCCCGCAGACGAGCCTCCGCGTCCGTGCGCTGCTGCAGGATGCACTCCAGCTCGCAGGGGTTCTCCCGGTCGCTGAGCTCTGCCAGCAGCGCCGCCGGCATGGGGTGCAGCACCTGTGGGTTTGCCCTGCGGATCATGTCCTCCGCCCAGCCGGAGAGGCGCTTGTCCTCCGCATAGGCGATGGACTCAAAGCGCTCGCCGCCGGCGATGGCCTGCTCCACGGGATGCACGCCCTCCAGGAAGTAAAGCTTCATGTGCGTGCGCTTCTCCCGGTTGCGGCGAAGGGTCTCATACAGCTGGAAGGCGTCGTTCCTGCTGCGGATGGGACGAACTTGGGGCATAGTGGCCTCCTAACATATTCCCAGTCAACACGCGCGTATTGCCGAAACGAAGACGCGCGACTCGATCGCGAAAAGGGTGTCGAGAGGGTCGAAGACCCTTCGCGGGAGTCCAGAGGGCAGAGCCCTTTGGTTAATTGAGCGCTGCCTTGAACTGCTCCAGGGTCTCCTTGAAGACCTTCATGGCCGCACGGATGGGCTCGGGCTTGGACATGTCGATGCCCGCCAGCTTCAGGGCCTCAATGGGCGGCACGGAGCAGCCGGCGCTGAGGAACTTGCGGTAATCCGCCACAGCGGGCGCGCCCTCGTTCAGGATGCGCTCGGACAGGGAGACCGCCGCGCACAGGCCGGTGGCGTACACATACACATAGAAGCTGCGGTAGAAGTGGGGGATGCGCAGCCATTCGTTGCCGATCAGCTCGTCCGCCTCGCACACGCCGCCGTAGTAGAGCTTGTTCAGGTCGTAGTACACCTTGGTCAGGGATTCGCGGGTGAGGGGCTGTCCCTGCTCGGCCATGGTGTGGGCGATGTACTCGAACTCGGCAAACATGGTCTGGCGGAACACCGTGGTGCGGAACTGCTCCAGGAAGTGGTTCAGCAGGAAGGCCTGGGCCTTCTTGTCGCCCTTGAACTGCTCCAGCAGATAGCGCATCATGACGGCCTCGTTGCAGGTAGAGGCAACCTCAGCCACGAACAGGCTGTAATCGCTCTTGGCGGTGGGCTGGTTCATGTTGGAGTAGTAGGAGTGCATGGAGTGGCCCAGCTCATGGGCGATGGTGAAGGTGTCGTCCAGGTTGTCGTTGTGGTTGAGCAGCACATAGGGATGCACGTCGCGCAGGCCGCCGGAGGAGAATGCGCCGGAGGACTTGCCCTCGGTGGGATATACGTCGATCCAGCCGCCCACGCGGGCCTCGCGCAGCTTGTTCAGATAGTCCTCGCCCATGGGCACCAGACCCTCCAGCACCATGTCGAAGGCCTTGTCATAGGGCAGATCCATCTTGAAATCGCTGACCATGGAGGTGTACAGGTCATACATGTGCAGCTCGTCCACCTTCAGGGTATCCTTGCGCAGGGCCAGGTACTCGTTGAGGGTGGGGATGGCCTCGTGGATGACGCTGATCAGGTTATCGTAGACTTCCTCGGGGATCTGAAGGGGCTCCATCTTGGCCGCGCGGCAGGAGGAGAACTTGCGGGCCTGGGCATTGAAGACGTCCTTCTGCACATTGGCGGCGTAGGTGGCGGCGATGGTGTTGGCAAATTTGCCGTAGGTGCCCATGATGCCCTCGAAGCCCTGTTTGCGCACGTCGCGGTTTTCATCGCGGATAAAGGCGGAGTAGGTGCCTTCGGTCAGGCCACGGGCGGTGCCGTCAGGCATGATGACGTCCGGGAACTTCATGTCCACGTCGGTCAGCATGGAGAAGATGTTTTCCGGCGCCTGGGCCAGCTGACCCATCATGGCGACGAGCTTCTCCTGCTCCTTGGGCAGGGCATGGGCCTTCTGGCGCAGCAGATCAAGAATGTAGGTATCATAATCCTTCATTTCCGGATCGTCTGCGATCTCCTGCAGGGCAGACTCGTCCATCGCCAGCAGCTCGGGCTCCATGAAGGCCATCATGGTCTGGGCCTGCACGGCGGTCTGCATCAGGCGGGCCTTCAGGGACTGGGCCACAGGGTCGCCGTTGTCCGTTTCCTTGCGCAGGAAGGCGTAGGAGAACACGGGTGCGATCTTTTCATCCAGGGCGAAGTACTCACGGATGACCTTGCGGGGATCCTCGGCCACCTTGCCGTCATAGCCGGCGAAGGCCTTCACTTCCTCCATAACGGCGGCCATGGCGGCCTCCCATGCTTCATCGTTCGGGAAAATGTGGGTCAGATCCCACTTGTACTGAGGCGCTACGTCCTCACGGCGGCGGATATCAGCCATATATGCGTCCTTCTTTCTTCCGCTTGGGGCGGATCATTTTCTTCTCCCTATTGTAGTATATTTCCGGGCAAAATGCAAGCCGGAGGCGTGTTTCCTCCGGCCTGCATTATTTCTTTTCGTAAATGACGGAGCGTCTGGCCGTTGCCATGTCCGATCCGTTGGGGAAGAAGGAGATGCTTTTCCCGTCCAGCATCACCACGCCCGTCGAGCCGCGCACGACCTGATTGGCGATGGCAAGCTGCACCAGCTTTGCGGAGAGCTCCGGGCCTCCGCCGCGGGTCAGGCAATCCTTCCAGAGCGTGAACTTGCACCCCTCTGCGCTGCGGGAGCAGAAGAAGCCCTTCGTGCCCTCCAGCACATTGCCCTCCTTGCAGACGGGGCATTTGCAGCCCTCCACCGGCGTGCCGCGGGCCACCAGCGTCTGGCTGCGCTTTTTGCGCCGGCCATCATCCGGGAAGACCACATTGGCCCGGTTGTTGCGGGCGTAGTTCACCAGAAAGGTGGAGAACTTGCGGATGGAATCCATGAACTTCTCCGCGTCCTGCCGCCCGTCGGTGATCTGATCCAGCGCCAGCTCCCACCGGCCGGTCATCTCCGGCGAGGCGATCTCGCCCGGCATGATGGAAATCAGCTGCACGCCCTTATCCGTGGCGATGAGGTTCTTGCCCTTGCGTACGGCATAGCCAACCTGCAGCAGCCGCTCGATGATGCTGGCGCGGGTCGCCGGCGTACCGATGCCCATGCCTTTCATCTGCCGGGAGAGCTCCTCGTCCTCGATCTCGCGGCCTGCATGCTCCATTGCGGCAAGGAGGGAGGCGTCGTTATGCTGAGCCGGAGGCTTCGTCTTGTCTTCCTTCACCTCGGCCTTGACGACGGTGCGGGCGTCGCCGGGGGCAAGGGGAGGCAGGGCCACCTCATCCTCCTCGGCGGCTTTCTTTTTTGTGCCCTTCGCTTTGGGCGGATTGGCCAGGGGCGCGACGTCCCGCCAACCGTTGATGAGCACCACGCGCCCGTTGGTGCGGAAGCGGTGCCGCTTGTCGTTTGTTGCGACCTCGGTGATGACCTTTGTGGCGTCATACTCGCACCAGGGGTAAAAGGCAGCCAGCATTCGCCGGGCGATCATATCGTAGAGCTGCCGTTCATCCTCGGAGAAGCTGTCCGGGTTTACCCGCTGTGCGGTGGGGATGATGGCATGGTGATCGGTCACCTTGGTCTCGTCCACCGTGCGCTTGCTGACGGGGAGCTTCCCGCCGGGCAGAGCTGCAGGAACCAGCGGCTGGTAGGCTGCCGGCAGCAGCTTCATCGTCTGCACCACCCGGGGGATCATATCCGGGGGCAGATACCGGCTGTCCGTTCGGGGATAGGTGATGGCCTTACGGCTCTCGTAGAGCGACTGGGCGGTTTTGAGGGTCTTGTCCGCGGTGAAGCCCAGCAGGCGGTTGGCGTCCCGCTGCAGGCTGGTCAGGTCGTACAGCTGGGGCGGCGCATCCTTTTTGCGCACCGTTTCCGCAGTGACGACGGTGCCGGTCTTGCCCTTCACATCACCTGCGATGGCCTTGGCTGCGTCGATCTTGGGGATGTGAGTGTCCGGCTCCAGCTTCTCGTGGAACCACACGCCCTTGTAATCGCCGAAATCCGCGGTGACGGTGGCATACTCCTCCGGCTTGAACTCCTCGATCTCCCTGCGCCGCTTAACGAGGATCGCCAGGGTCGGCGTCTGCACGCGGCCTACGGAAAGCAGGGTGTCATACTTGAGCGTAAAGGCGCGGCTGGCGTTCATCCCCACCAGCCAGTCCGCCTGGGAACGGCACTGGGCGCTGCGGTAGAGGCCGTCATATTTTTCGCCCGGCTGGATCTTCCGGAAGCCTTCCTTGATGGCCTCGTCCGTCATGGAGGAGATCCACAGCCTATCAAAGGGCTTTTTGCACTTCGCCTTGGCGTAGATGTAGCGGAAGATCAATTCGCCCTCGCGCCCTGCGTCGGTCGCGCAGACGAGCCGATCGGTGTCCGCTGCGTTGATGAGCTCCTTGACCACCTTGTACTGGTCGTTCGACTGCCGGATGACCTTCAGCGGGATATCCTCGGGGAGGATCGGCAGGGTTTCGAACTGCCACTTCTTGTACTTTTCGTCCAGCTCGTCCGGCTCCATCAGCGTTACCAGATGGCCCACGGCCCAGGTGACGACCCAGCTTTCGTTCATCAGGCAGCCCTGACCGCGCTGGCTGCAGCCGAGCACGCGGGCGATATCGCGTCCGACGCTGGGCTTCTCTGCAATGACGACGGTGCGTCCCATACCGGCTGCCTCCTTTGCAAGCAAATGTCAGGTGGTATTGTACCACGTTTGACGCAGCTTCGCAAGCATGGTATAATTATCTCAGATCCCATGACATGAGGTGATAGCATGACGAAGGTCGGCGTGATGACCTTTTTGCATAATGACAATTACGGCTCCATCCTGCAGGCCTGGGCGCTGCAGCAGACGCTGCTTTCCCTGGGCTTTGATGCCAGGCATATCGACTACGCGCCCTCGAAAAAGGAAAAGCTGCGTAATCTGCTGCTGAGCGGCAACTCGCCCAGGCTGGTGCTGGAGGGGATCAGGAAGAAGAACGCGGCAGGCAAGATGCACGGCGGCTTCGACGCCTTCCGGCAGGAGAACATCCGCACCACAGCGCCCTGCCGCGACAGGGCGGCGCTGCAAGCGGCGGCAGCGGCCTGCGATGTGATCGTCGCAGGCTCGGATCAGATCTGGTCGCCGGTTTGGCTGAACCCGGCCTACTTCCTTGATTTTGCCGACTGCCCGAAGATCTCCTATGCGCCCTCGCTGGGGGTGAAGGAGGCGCCGAATCGCCGGAAGCAGAAGCGGATGGCCGGGCTGGTGAGGCGCTTCTCCGCCGTTTCCGTCCGGGAAGCCGAGGGTGCAGCGCTCCTGCGGCAGATCGCGGGGGTGGAGGCTGCTGTGATGCCGGATCCGGTGATGCTGCTTGACCGGGAAAAGTGGCAGACGGTCATGGCCGGGGAGGTGCCGGAGGAGAAACACATCCTGTGCTACTTCATCGGCGACAATCCGGCGTACTGGGAGACAGTGCGCGGCACAGCAGAACGGGAGGGCTGTTCTGTTCTCGTGATCCCGCGGACAGAGGGCGCGCGGCAGTCAGGCTACCCCATGGCGGAGGATGTGCCGCCCCAGCGGTGGCTGGCGCTGCTCAACGGCGCTGCCCATATCGTGACCGACAGCTTCCATGGCGCGACCTTTGCGGCGATCCTCAACCGGCCCTGCACCATCGTGCGCCGCTACCGCGAGGATGACCCGGAGAGCAAAAACAGCCGTATTGACCAGCTTTTGCGGCGTCTTGGCGTCTCCGACCTGGAAGCGCCGGACTGGCAGCAGGTGAATGCCGCGCTCTCAGAGGGCGCAAAAACGGGCAAAAAATGGCTGCTTGACGCGATCAGTCAAGCAGCCGGGCAAGCTGGGAAGGCAGCGGGGACGTGATGCGCAGCCTTTCTCCCGAGAGGGGGTGCAGCAGCTGCACCTCGTGGGAGTGGAGCGCAAAGCGTCCGGGCAGCTCGGGCAATTCTGTTCCATATAGAAAATCACCGCAGACGGGGCAGCCCATGTGTGCCATGTGCACACGGATCTGATGGGTTCGCCCCGTTTCCAGCTTCAGGCGAACCAGCGAGCGGCGCTCCGTTGTGTGCAGCACCTCATAATGGGTGCGGGAGGGCTTGCCGCCGCAGGAGACGACCCGCCGGATGCTGGCGGCGTCCTCCTTGGTGATGGGAGCGTCGATCACGCCCTGAGCTTCCGGCAGATGGCCCTCGATCACGGCGAGATAGGTGCGCTCAAAATCCGGCGTATGCAGCAGTCGCTGCAGGCGGTGCTGGCAGTGGGCGTTCCTGGCAACGAGCATCAGCCCGCTGGTGCCCTTGTCCAGGCGGTTGACCGGGCGATAGACATAATCCTCCGGGCAGCCAAGGTGTGCGAAGAGGGCGTTTTCCAGGGCGTCGTCGGGGTGATTGGCGCTGGACTGGCTGGCCAGGGGCGCGGGCTTATCGATCACGAAAAGATGCTCGTCCTCATAGGGGATCGCAAGGGGCAGGGGATAGGGCTTCACCTGATAGACCGGGGCATTGTCCCGGAAGCGGATCGCGACCAGCTGACCTTCCGCCAGGCGGGTATCCACCGGCTGCGGCAGACCGTCAACGGTGATGCGGCCGTCCCACTTGGCGCTCTTCATGGCGCTGTAGCTTACGCCCATGACCCGGCGCAGCATGTCCCGCAGAAGCATCCCGGATTCTGCTGCGTTCACTGTATGCTCCATACCATCGCCTCCCTTCCCGGGTATTATACCCCGAACGGCCCGTTTGGGCAAGCCGGGGAATTCCCTCTTGCGAAAATAGGCGTAATGAGGTAATATAGACAGGAGGTGATTGCATGAAATGTCAGGGCTGCGGCGCTCAGCTCAATGAGGGCGACCGCTTTTGCACATATTGCGGCACGGCACAGGAGCAGCAGAAGCCGCAGGAGCAGCACATCCATGTCTACAACCACTATGACGCACAGCCGGAGGCTCCGGTGCGGGTCGTGGAGCGCGTGGTGGAGCGGGTCGTTCCCGTGCAGGCCACGAAGAGCGACAAGAACCGTCTGGCGCTGTTCCTGCTGTATTTCTTCCTGGGCTTTCTGGGCGTGCATAAGTTCTATCAGGGCAAGGTCGGGCTCGGTGTGGTCTATCTGCTTACGATGGGCTTCTGCGGCATCGGCCTGTTTGTGGATTTCTTCGTGATCCTGCTGGGCAACCCCACGGACAGTCTGGGCCGAAAGATCGAATGGTAAATCAAGAGGAACGGAATGAGCAGATTTGTTGACCTCCATCACCACCTGGTTTATGGGGTGGATGATGGAGCAAGAAGCTTTGAGGATATGCAGCAGATGATGCTGCGGGCCGTCAGCGAGAATGTCGGCGATATCGTGTGCACCACCCACGGGACGCCCGGCAGACGGGCTTTCCCGATGGAGGTATACCAGCGGCATCTGGAAAAGGCGCGGGACTGGCTCCGGCAGGAGGGGCTTCCGCTTCGCCTGCACAGCGGCTGCGAGGTGCTGTATACGGATTCTGCCGCGCGGCTGCTGAAGGAGGGAGAATTCCCGACCCTTGCAGACAGCTGGAACGTGCTGGTGGAGTTCACCCCGGATACGGAGTTCAAGCGCCTCTGCGATGCGGCGCGGCTGATCGGCAACGCGGGCTACAATGTGATCTTCGCCCATGTGGAGCGCTATCAGGCCCTGCGAAACCTGAACCATGTGCGCGAGCTGCGGGATGAATACGACGTGTATATGCAGATGAACGCCAGCACGGTGGTCATGAAGAAGGGTTTCTTCTTTGACCGCTGGGTGCGGCACATGCTGGATGAGGGGCATATCGACTGCATGGCGACGGACGCCCACAACATCACCACCCGCCCCTGCGCCATGCGTCTGTGCCATGAGATGCTCAAGGAGCGCTACGGGCTTGACGTGGCGGATGAAATGTGCGGCGGCTTTCAGCGGGAGCTACTGCGGCTGCCGGCATGGACGGAGGAACAGGAATAATCAAACGCACCGGAGCATGATCGCTCCGGTGCGTCTGCGTTGGTCAGGCAAACAGCCCGACCAGCGGAATATACGCCATCGGCAGGAAGATCGCCGGCAGCATATTGCCCACGGGGATGTGGTGCTTATCGTAGACCATATTGAGGCCGATGCCCAGGATCAGCAAACCGCCCACGGCGCTCATCTGGGTGATGATCTCCGGGGTCAGCAACGGCTCGACCCACTGGGCAAGCAGCGCGATGGCGCCCTGATATACCAGCACAGCCACTGCGGAAAGTCCGACGCCGACGCCCAGGCTGGAGGCGAAGAAAATGGAGAACACGCCGTCCAGGATGGACTTGGAGATCAGCGTCGTGTGGTCGCCGCGCAGGCCGCTGTCGATAGAGCCGACAATGGCCATCGCGCCCACGCAGAATACCAGAGAGGCGGTCACGAAGCCTTTGGCAATGGAGCCCTCGCCGGCGTTTGCGGCAAAGCGGCGTTCAATGGCGGCGCCCAGGCTGTTCAGGCGGCGCTCGATATCGATCAGCGCACCGATGAGGCTGCCCACCACCATGCAGATGATCACGCAGGTCAGATCCGCCTGGATCAGTGCGCCGGTAGCATCCTCTGCCTTGAAGGTGCTGAACAGGCCGACCAGGATGACGCACAGGCCCTGACCCTGCACAACGGTGCTTTGCAGCCTTTCCGGGATGCCCTTGCGCAGCAGAAGGCCGAGCGCCGTGCCCAGGATGATGGCGGCAAAGTTGATCAGCGTACCGATCATAACGATCACTCCAGTAAATAAGAATAGGGGAGAACCCCAATAAGAAAGGAGCCTGTCCGCATTTGGAACAGGCCCCATGTGTGCTTAAGCAGTGGCAGATTACTCCGCAGCTTCGGTCTCCACAGCGTAGACGGAAACCTGCTTCTTGTCACGGCCCAGACGCTCGAAGCGCACGGTGCCGCTGATCAGGGCGAACAGGGTATCGTCCTTGCCGATGCCGACGTTCTTGCCGGGGTGAATCTTGGTGCCGCGCTGACGAACGAGAATGTTGCCAGCCTTGGCGAACTGGCCATCGGCACGCTTCGGGCCAAGGCGCTTGGATTCGCTGTCGCGGCCGTTACGGGTAGAACCCACGCCCTTCTTGTGAGCGAACAGCTGAAGATTGAACTTAATCATCTTATTATCCTCCGATTTCAGATTGACGGTCGTTTCCTCACCGGACCCTCTGGGTGGTGAGCCGCACATAGCGGGGGTAGTCCTGAGCGATATTTTCAAGCCCCAAATGGAATGCGCTCATGAGCAGCTGCGCATCATGCATCTGCTGATCCGTCATACTCCCGGGGAGCATGACCTCGAGGAAACCGTCTTCCCCGCCGCGTTCGATGGGGGAGAGGCCGACGAGGCGGCACAGCGCGTGATCAGTGGTGAGCGCCAGCGCAGAAACCGCTGCGCAGACGATGTCGCTGCCCTCCTCAGCATAACCGGAGTGTCCCTTGATGGAAAAGCCGGTGATGCGGGATGCGGCGTCCAGATAGAGCGTACACCTGGTCATCAGGCGTTGATCGCGGTGATCTCCACCTTGGTGTAGGGCTGACGATGGCCCTGACGGCGGTGGTAGTTCTTCTTGGACTTGTACTTGTAGATCATGATCTTCTCGCCCTTGACCTGAGCGAC
>JAFQEB010000015.1 GCA_017399225.1 Clostridia bacterium
CGCTCCACTTGATGATGTCGATCTTCTCGCCCTTGAGCTCGTTCACAACGCGGTCAACGCGGCTGCCGCGCTGGCCCACGCAGGAGCCCACGGGGTCGATCTGCACCTCGTTGGAGTAAACCGCCATCTTGGTGCGGCTGCCGGCCTCGCGGGCGATGGCCTTGATGGTCACGTCGCCGGCGGCGATCTCGGGCACCTCCATCTCGAACAGGCGCTTGATCAGGTTGGGATGGATGCGGCTGACGCGCACCTGCGGGCCGCGGGTCGCGGTCGCCTGGGCGCGCTGCACCTCCAGAACGTAGACCTTGACGTGATCCTCCTCCTGCAGGGTTTCGCCGGGGATCATCTCGCCTGCCTCCAGGATGCCCTCGGTGCGGCCCATCAGGTCAACGAAGGCGTTGCCCTTGGTGTCCACACGGCGGACGATGGCGGTGAGGATCTCGTTCTCCTTATCGATGTACTCATCGTACACACGGCCGCGCTCAGCCTCGCGCAGGCGCTGGACGATCACGCCCTTGGCGGTCTGCGCAGCGACGCGCAGGAAGCCGGTGGGGGTCACGTCCGTCTCCACGATATCGCCCATCTGGTAGGTGTCCTTGATCTTGCGGGCCTCCTCCAGGGTGATCTGATCGGCGGTGGGCATTTCGATTTCCTCGACGATCAGGCGGCGGGTATACACATGCACTTCGCCGCTGAAGCGGTCAATGACCGCGGTGATGTTGTTGGGAGAGGGAACCAGCTCGCCCTTGGGCAGGTTCTTCTGGTACGCCTTCTTCAGCGCGTCCTCAACGGTCGCGAACAGCATTTCCTCACTGATGCCCTTCTCGGCAGACAGCAGCTTGATGGCCTCTACCAGCTCGGCGCCCTGGGACTTGACGGGCGATGCATTCTTCTTTGCTCTCATGATATCCACCTTATATGTTTTTTCTTGGTCGTTTATTCATTATCGTCGGCAGGCGCATCTTCCTCATCGGTCAGATCCACGTCCTGCACGCCGTCCATATCCACCACGGGCTTGATCTGGGAGGCGGCGCGGCGCGCAAAGCGCATCTCTGCGCCGTTCACGTCCAGCACCACGTCGTTCTTGTCATAGTCTGTCAGCACGCCGGTGAAGCACTTTGTGCCCTCCACCGCCTTGAACAGGTGCACCTCCACCTCGCTGCCCATGGCCCGCTCAAAATCGCGGTCCTTCTTCAGCGGGCGGTCCACGCCGGGCGAGGACACCTCGAGGAAGTCGTAATCATAGCTTTCCAGCTGCGGCTGAATGGCGCGGTGATATTTTTCGCAATCATCCAGCGTGATCCCATCAGGCTTGTCGATGTAGATCCTGAGGTACTTGCCGGTGGGCTCCTTGTCCAGGCTCACATCCACCAGCTCAAAGCTCAGCTCGTCCGCCAGGCGCTGACACTTGGGCTCCACCACTGTGGTCAGTTCCGCTTTTGCCATCAGGCCACCTCCTCAAGCGTTTCCTTACCATTTTTTGTCATATATGGCAACATAAAAGAGTGGCGCACATCAGCCTGACAGCACAAACAAAGCAGCTTCCCGGACGGACGAACGCATCGGCTCCGCCTTACACTGCAATGAGAGGCCGTCTGGCCATGCCCACTCTTTACGTCAAACCCTTCTTTCTTCCACAGGGGCGTCCCGGAGGACGCCGTGTCAGTGATCGTCGCCGATCACCAGTGCTGGGCAGCCCCAGCGCAATACCGCCATCACGAAAACAGCGGATAAATCCACACGCCTGTCAGTATACCACAACTTCGCGGCAAATACAAGGGTTTTCCAGCTGCTCAGCAACATTTTCCCTTGCCGAAGCACAGAAAAAGCGCTATACTGGAGGCAGCAAACGACCTGTGGGAGGTTCTGCAAATGGAATGCAACCTGTGCCCCCGCCAGTGCAGCGCGGCGAGAACGGAAACGACCGGCAAGGGCTTCTGCCAGCTGCCGGAAACGATGCTGATCGCCCGCATCGCCCCCCATTTGTGGGAGGAGCCGCCCATCTCCGGCACGCGCGGGACGGGCGCGATTTTCTTCAGCGGCTGCACGCTGCGCTGCGCCTATTGCCAGAACGGCGACATTAGCCACCGCAACGCCGGCCGTGCCTTCACCCCGCAGCAGCTGGCGGACAGCATGAAGCGCCTGACGGATATGGGGATGCACACATTATCCTTCATCACCGCCACGCCCCATGTGCACGGCGTGCTGGAGGCCGTGAACCTTTACCGACAACGCTGGAACGACTGCCCTCCCCTGGTATGGAACACCTCCGGCTACGAGCGGACAGAAACGCTGCGTATGCTGGAGGGCGTGATCGACGTATATCTGCCCGACCTCAAGCACCGTTCGGAAGCGATGGGCCGCCTGTGCGCCAAGGCCCCGGACTATTTTGAGCGCGCCTCCGCCGCCATCTGCGAGATGGTGCGGCAGACGGGCCTGCCCCAGTATGATGCAGCAGGTATCATGACCCGCGGCACGCTGATCCGCCATCTGATCCTGCCCGGGCTGACGAGCGAGTCCATCCAGCTGCTGGACTGGATCGCCGAAACGCTGCCCGGCATACCGGTGAGCCTGATGCGCCAATATATCCCCATGAACGGCGTGGATATCAAGGGGCTGGACAGGCCCATCACCGAGCGGGAATACCGTCGCGTCCGCGACCACATGCTGGCCCTGGCGCTCCCCGGCTTCCTGCAGGAGCCTGAGAGCGCATCAGAGGATTTCGTTCCCCTGTTCTGCAGGGACGAGAGCTACGTCTGATGCTTTCCCGAACCTCATCCGTCACGCGCCTGCCTACTGATCGGCCCGCCGCGGCCTTTGTTCACACTTCAAACAGATTCTCTTCCAAACCAGTTGAAAACAAACATCCGTTATGCTAAAATCAGGAAAGAACAACCTTTAAGGAGGATCGCTCTGATGAAGCCCATCGGCATCGTCACCGACAGTCACAGCAGCATCTCCCCCGCCCAGGCAAAGGAGCTGGGGATCCACGTGCTTCCCATGCCCTTTATGATCGACGGCGTGGATTATCTGGAGGGCGTCAACCTCAGCCGGGAGGCATTTTTCGCGCACCAGCGCGCCGGTGCGGAGATCAGCACCTCGCAGCCTGCGCCCGCCGCTGTGCTGGCCCTGTGGGACGAGCTTCTGACCGAATACGAATCCCTGCTCTATATCCCCATCTCCAGCGGGCTCTCCGGCTCCTGCCAGACCGCCGCTTCCCTGGCGGAGGAAGAACCTTATGCCGGACGCGTGTATGTGGTGGATAACGGCCGCGTCGCCACGCCGCTGCACCGGAGCATCCTGGATGCGCTGGAGTTGATCGAAAAAGGCTTCACCGCCGCCCAGTGCAAGGCTGCGCTGGAGAAGGCCCGGGACGAGCTGGTCATCTACATCGCCGTGGAGACCCTGGAATATCTCAAAAAGGGCGGACGCATCAGCTCTGCCACCGCTGCGGTGGGAACGCTGCTGAACATCAAGCCCATCCTCCACCTGACCACCGGCAAGCTGGAAAGCTACAAGAAGGCCCGCGGTATGCACAAGGCCTGCGAAACGATGCTGGAGGCCATCCGCAGCGACCTGGCCATCCGCTTCCAGGAGGCCCACGCCCGCGGGGATGTGCACCTGCTGGCCGCCGGCAGCGCCTCCCCGGAGGAAACCGCCAGGTGGCTGGCGATGATCGAAAAGGCCTTCCCCGGTATGCCCATACAGTATGACGATCTTTCTCTGGGCGTTTCCTGCCACACCGGCGAGGGGGCGCTGGGCGTGGGGCTGAGCATCCGGCCACGCGCATGAATTTGCACCATTTGAGCGTCTTTGGACGCTCTTTTTCTTTGCACATCAAAGGTTTTTTCGTCAGAAAGAGCCACTCGCAGGCAGTTGCCACTTGCAAAGGTCTTGTTATCTATGGTAAAATAGATTGATTCCACCCTGTCTGGAGGGATATGATCATGCGTATTTTTGTGGACGCCATGGGCGGTGACTATGCCCCGCAGGCTCCTGTGGCCGGTGCGATCGAAGCACTGCGCCGTTATCCCAATATCGAGGTCGTGCTGGCAGGCGTGATCCCGGAGATCGAGAAGCACCTGGTGGACTGCGACGACGTGCGCAGCCGCATTGAGCTGCTGGACGCCCCCGAAGTCATCACCAACGAGGAATCCCCCGTGATGGGCGTGCGCCGCAAGGTGAACTCCGCCACCGTCAAGGGTATGCTCGCCCTGCGCGACAAGGCGGTCGACGGCTTTGTCTCCGCAGGCTCCACCGGCGCAGTGCTGGCGGGCGGCATGTTCCGCCTGGGCCGCATCCCCGGCATCGAGCGTCCTGCGCTGGCCCCGATGCTGCCCAACGGCAAGGGCTATGTGCTGCTGATCGACTGCGGCGCGAACGTGGATTGCAAACCCGAGCACCTCATCCAGTTCGGCATGATGGGCACCGCCTACATGCAGGGCGTGATGGGCATGAATAACCCCCGCGTGGGCCTGGTGAACATCGGCGCCGAGGCCGAAAAGGGCAACGCCCTGGTCAAGGAAACCTACCCGCTGATGGAGAAGGCCCCCTACAACTTTGTGGGCAATGTCGAGGCCCGCGACGTGATGGCCAACGTGGCCGACGTGCTGGTGGCCGACGGCTTTGCCGGCAACCTGATCCTCAAGAACACCGAGGGCGTGGCCATGGCGCTGCTCAAGATCATCAAGAGCGAAATGATGGCCGACACCCGCGGCAAGATCGCCGGCCTGATCGGCAAGCCCGCCTTCAAGCGCGTGAAGAAGCTGATGGACTACACCGAGGTCGGCGGCGCTCCCCTGCTGGGCGTTCAGGGCGCGGTGGTCAAGGCCCACGGCAGCTCGAATGCCCATGCTTTCTCCTGCGCCATCGGCCAGCTGATCAAGATGATCGACGGCAAGGTCGTTGAGACCATCGAAAAGGGCCTTGAAGCCCTCGCCCCCGCACAGGACGCTTAAGCCATCCGGCTTGCGATATACCATTCATACGATTCATAAGGAGGAACCCATCATGGTTTTTGAGAATGTCAAGAAGATGATCGCCAAGCAGCTGAAGGTCGACGAGGCCTCCATCACCGAGAACAGCCGTCTGATCGAGGATCTGAAGGCCGACTCCGCCAACGTCATGGTCATGATCATGGACCTGGAGGACAACTACGGCATCGTTGTGGAGGATGACCAGATCCTCAAGCTGAAGACCGTGGGCGACGTGGTCAAGTACATCGAGGCTCATCAGTAAGCATATACGCCGGAAGCCCTCTCCGCCAGCGTGCCGGGAGGGCTTCCGCATTGCACCGTATCCATCCCCGAGCGGAGCCTGGGGCTCCGTTTGCGAATGGATGCAGGGCAGAGAAAGGAGACTGCCATGCAGGCATTGATGAACGCGCTGGGCTATCGCTTCAAGAACCCAGCGCTGCTCCGGCGGGCACTGACCCACCCCTCCATGGGCGCGGAGGACAACCAGCGCCTGGAGTTCCTCGGCGACGCGGTGCTGCAGTACCTCATGTCCGATATCCTCTATGCCAGCCATCCCAAAGATCGCGAGGGACAGCTGACACACCTGCGGGCGCTGTTGGTGTGCGAGGCAGCCCTCTCCCAGGTAGCGAGATCCCTCCATGTGGGCCAGGCGCTGATCATGGACAAGGGCGAGGATCTGACCGGCGGCCGCGACAAGCCCAGCGTCCTGTGCGATGCAATGGAGGCCATCCTTGCGGCCGTCTACCTGGACGGCGGCCTGGAGGCAGCACGGCAGATCATCCTGCGCTGCTGGCCCAAGCCGGAGGACGTCCACCGGCCCATGCAGGATTCCAAGGGAGCCCTGCAGGAGCACCTGCAAAAGGACGGCGGCGACGCCCCCACCTACCAGATCCTCAGCCAGGACGGCCCGCCCCACGACCGCACCTTCGAGGCCGCAGTCTACCGCTACGGCGTGGAGCTGGCCCGGGGCAGCGGCAGAACCAAGAAGCAGGCCGAGCAGGCCGCTGCGCTGAGTGCGCTGAAAAAGCTCAAAAAGGAGTGAGAAAAGGCAGACACACGCGTGTCTGCCTTTTCTCATGCTCATTTCATTGACCGGACGGGATAGTAGTAATCCATCTGCTCATAGCCCAGCACGACCCTCACCGCAGGAGACGTGATGATGTTGCCCAACTCCCGCCGGGTATCATCGGGCTCCAGCTTATGCTGCGTAAGAAAAGCCGCCACCGCAGCGTCCATGTCCGCCTTGTCAGTCTGCTGGTCGATGCCCGTCGCAACGGCATACATACCGCCCGGGAGGTCCACTACCTGCGCGCCCTCCGGCAGCACCATGCCGTCCTCATACATGAAGTACCAGCGAAAACCGGGATGCACAGGATCGCTGTCGTCAAAGGTCAGGAAATCCCGTGGGAACATGCTGCGCGGCTGTTTTGTCAACCAGGTGTCAAATACCTCCAGCGCAGGCTCGCCGAACATCCCGACCGAGGATGCGACCATCCGGCAGGGCGGCATATCGTAAATGCGGATTGGTTGCATAGTCACGTCCTCCTTTTCCACCATGATAGCATGGCGCAAACAGGGTGTCAAGCCCGCTCCATGGGCCGCAAAACCATGTAGCCATGTCCCTCCGGAAAATGGCGCTGGTAACACTGGCCGCTCCTGGCCCAGCGGAAGCCCATCACTGCACAGGGTTCGTCAAACGCCCGTGCTTCCACCCGGCGCATGACCTCAGCGTTATCCTGCGGATAGGCAAACGGCGGATGGCTCACCACCTGGTAGTAGCTGCCGGGCACATCCACCAGGTCAAAACCCGCAGGCACCGTGCCCGCGTAATCCGCAGGCAACCCGATACCGTAGAAGTAACTGCGCTCGCTGCCGTTGATGCGCCAGCCCGCCGTATGAGCCGTCACCACCGGGTCGGCCAGGTACGCCAGGGACTGCACCGTATGGGTCACCAGGTCGCAGTCATGGCCGGGCCAGACGGCCTCGCCCTCCGCCTCGGACGTCCGAAACACCCCCAGGTACTTGTGCGCCGGGATGTACTCCACACGGATATTAGGATCTGTAAGCATGTAATCGCCTCCTTGCTTTTTCTCCGGCGGGATGGGCAGCTGCAGGGGGATCAGCCGCTTGGTCCGCCGGTACGCCATCGGGGTGACGCCGTACATCCGGTGGAAGGCCGCCGTCAGCGCCTCATGGCCGGAGTACCCATAGGTCAGCGCAATGTCGATCAGCCGGGCGTCGGTATCCCGGATGGCGATCGCCGCATGATAAAGCCGCCGCTGCATGGTATACTCGCGCAGCGTCATGCCCGTGTGCAGGTGGAACATCGCTGAGCAGTAGGTCGGCGAATACCCGATAGCGCAGGCCATCTGCGGCAGCGTCGTCGCTTCGCCAATGTGGGCTTCAATCCAGTCCGCCATCGCCTGGATAGCTGGGTTCCAGGATCGCATGTCCATCCCTCCTTTCGCTAACAAGATATCACATTCGGCAGGTCGTACGCTTGTTTTGAGTTATGATAATGGCACGACGCCACTCTCCCAAAACGCAAAAAAGTGGCATAACGCCACTCTTTTGACTCACGCGAAACAAACACGCGGAAGCAAGCATGCTCCCTGTCCCGTCAAGCGGGCATGGGAATTAGCCCTGCTTCTGCTTGTGCTTGGGATTCTCGCAGATCACCATGACCTTGCCCTTGCGGCGGATGATCTTGCACTTCTCGCAGATGGGCTTCACGGACGGACGAACCTTCATGCTCTGTTACCTCCTGTTGTAGAGTC
>JAFQEB010000128.1 GCA_017399225.1 Clostridia bacterium
CACCGACGTGACCGGCAACATCAAGCTGCCCGAGGGCACCGAGATGGTTATGCCCGGTGACAACATCGACATGGAGCTGACCCTGATCACCCCCATCGCTATGGAGCAGGGCCTGCGCTTCGCTATCCGTGAGGGTGGCCGCACTGTCGGTTCCGGCGTTATCGCCAAGGTCATCGAGTAAGGGGCTTCGCCCTGTCTCCCCGGCAGGGGAAACGATTCAACCACAAAGCTTCTGCCGGGAGGCAGTTCTTCCTCCCGGCAGGGCGTCTCTGGTTTGTGAATCCTGTCAAACGGGAAATACAAGCCGTATCAGATATGGCAGGAGGTGTCCCAAGTGGCAAATGCCGTGCGTAACAAGATTTGCCTTGCCTGCACTGAGTGCAAGCAGCGCAATTACAACAACATGAAGAACAAGAAGAACACCCCGGACCGTGTCGAGCTGAAGAAGTACTGCCCCTTCTGCAAGAAGCATACTTCCCACCGCGAGACCAAGTAATAGCGACTACGTGAGGATGTGAATAACGATGTCTGAGGAGAAGAAGACCCCCGTAAAGGCCGAGGAGGGCAAGGGTTCCAAGTTTGTCAACTGGATCAAGAACCTCCCCGCCAACATCGCTAAGCCCTTCAAGAACATGGTCGCCGAACTGCGTAAGGTCACCTGGCCCAGCAAGAAGAAGCTGATCTCCAGCTGCATCACCGTGCTGCTGTTCATGCTCTTCATGGGCGTGGTGGTCGGCCTGCTGGATATGGGCTCCGCCGCGATCGTCAATGGCGTGGATGACCTGGGCAACCAGATCACCGCGACTGCGACGCCCGAGGCTCCTGTGGCTCCTACCGCTGAGCCCAACGCCGAGCCCACCCCGGAGGTTACCGTGGATCCCGCTGCGGCGACTGACGCTCCTGCTGGCGCTGACAACCAGTAATCGGCTCACGCCCCAAAGGCATAGCGTTACAAGGAGTAATGAGAATGTCTGAGAGAATCAACGAGGCCTGCTGGTACGTCGTTCATACCTATTCCGGGTATGAGAACAAGGTGAAGGATACCCTGGAGAAGTCCATCAAGAGCAATGGTATGCAGGATTTCATCTTTGAGGTTCGCGTGCCGACCGAAGAAGTGACGGAGATCCGCAAGGGCAAGCGCGTCAAGTCCACGCGCAAGGTCTTTCCGGGCTACGTCATCGTCAAGATGATCAAGACCAACGACAGCTGGTATGTGGTGCGCAATACGCGCGGCGTGACCGGCTTCGTGGGCCCTGACGGCCAGCCCGTTGCCCTGACGGAGGCTGAGGTGGAGATGATGCTCAATCCCCAGCCTACCGGCACGGAGTTCGACCTGGCCATTGGCGAGACGGTTCGCATTGTGGATGGCAACTTTGCCAACTTCAAGGGTACCATCGTCGAGATCGATCAGATGCTCAGCAGGGTACTGGTGAATGTGCAGACGTTCGCCAACCGCAGCACCGAGCAGTGGATCAACATGGAGGACGTCATGCGGGAGGAAGAGGAGTAATCCCCATCCACCGGCTGTCCCTTTGGTTCCTGTGCTGCAAACAAGGCTTTTCCCGCCAGGACGGCCTGTCCGTCCGGCGGCTTTAGCAGCGGTTTGACCGCTTTTCCATGCATCCGGCAACGGATGCGACGTGGGAGGAAGTTTCGAGCTTCCGCGTGACCACATTTTTTAGGAGGTGCCATTACAATGGCCAAGAAGGTTACTGCTTTCATCAAGCTGCAGGTTGCTGCCGGCAAGGCCAATCCTGCTCCGCCCATCGGCCCCGCTCTGGGTCAGCACGGCGTGAAC
>JAFQEB010000129.1 GCA_017399225.1 Clostridia bacterium
CTCTCCGTGGCGCAGACGGGCAGCAGCATGGGCGTAGAGATGTTGATGGCAGCCCGGGCGCTTACCGGATTTTCCAAGGGCGGAGGCAGCAGCAGTGCTTCCTCTGTGTTCGGCGGCGCAGCGAGAGGTGCGGGAGCTTCGGCGGCAGGAACGGCAGCCGGTGCTGCGGCAAGCGGCGGTATCCTGTCCGGCTTTATGAACCGCTATAAGCCCAACAGCTTTGTGCGTGATGCTGTGGTAGACGGCGGCAGCCGTATGGGCGCTGGCGGCAGCGTTGGCTTTGTGGGCCGTGCCTTCGGCGGTATGGCGGCACGCAACGGTGCCACGCTGACACCCAATTCTGTCTCTTCCGTGGCCACACGGCCACCCAATGTCTCCGGCACGATCGGCGGCGATATCGCCGACCGCAGTGTGGTTGGATATATGCCGAATTTGGCTGCCGGTGCAGCGGGGAACATGACCTATTCAGGCACCCAGATCACCGGCGGGCACATCAGCACAACCGCTACCGGTCCGGACGGCAGACAGGCCAAGGTGGATCTTTACAGCACTGCCCAGCATGATGCACCCAGCACGCCACACACCGTAGTCAACGCCGCCGATGGGAGTCAATGGTATCAGGTGGCGTCCGGCGATGGTATGGGAGCCTTTTATCCTACGCCGGCTTTCACAGGCGATGCGTCCGAGGCAGCGCAGGTTTCCGAAGCATTCCCAACGGCACAGGAAGGCACACTGCTGCGACAGGTGGACGAGGGCACTATGGAGGCAACCTATCCGGACGGCAGCAGCGCCCTCTGGTACAACAGTGCTTTCTATCAGGAACCGGACGCGCCGCATGAGACTATTCAGGGTGCGGATGGCCTGAACTGGTACGCCATGACACCTGCGGCCGCTGCGCCGCAGTTCGAGCAGGAAGGTGCGGCGATTGGAGACGCCAATCTGCACGATGTACCCGGCAGCGAGATCCCGCTTGGCGGCGGCATCATGCCCGGAATGCCATCTGCTCCCGGCTTGTCTGGTGATGCAGGTGATAGCGTTCTCCCGCAACAGGGAGGCGGAGGAGAAGGAATCCTGGCATCTGGCTCGGACATCGGCGGCATAGCGCCAATGCCGGACACAGGCGGGGTTGTTCCCGGATACGATGGTGGTTTCGCTCCCGCATCCGGCGGAGAGACAAGCGCTCCATGGTATGCACCGGCAAGCGACTCCGGCGGCCATGCAGTCACCGGCTCGGCTGCGGAGTACAACCAGGCGCTCTTTGGGCAGTTTATGCCCGGCTTCGACCGGCAGGTGGTGTCTGTGGACAGCTCCAGAGCAAGTGATGGCATTCTTGAGGTACGCCATGAAGATGGTTCCGGTACAGCCTTCTATGACCGGACAGTCTATCAACCGCCCAAGGGAGATTACCATGTCTTTGAGGACAACGGCGGAGGCCAGTGGTATGCGATCCAGGGTACGCCAGCGGTTGAACGCAGACCGCTCTATGAGGAAGGCAAACCGGTCTATAACGACGATGGCGTGCTGCAGACCTATAATGTGGAGACTGTGCGCTATAAATCCACGCCGACAAAGTATTCGGAGCCGCAGAGACGTCCAACCAATGACCGCAAAGCACC
>JAFQEB010000001.1 GCA_017399225.1 Clostridia bacterium
CCGCGCTTCTGAGGGCAGCTCTGCAGAATGGGCGCGGTAGACTTGTTGATAGCCTTCTCGCGGCCCTTGCGAACCAGCTGATTGATCGTGGGCATGAGAGCACCTCCAAATTTATATCCAAAAGATTCCGCAACCCTCGGATTCTTATTGGCATAGTAATGGGGAAAACCTGGTTACCTGAGCGTGGCGGCGGCAGCGCAGCCGATGGTCAGCCCGCAGGCCCTGCCAAGCTCCTTGACCGACTCGACCCTGACCGGACGCATTCCCGCTTCCTCAACGGCGCGGACGATCTTCTGGTACAGGAACGTATCGACGTCATTGGCGACATACACGCGCACAGCCTCCCCGGCCTTCAGCGCACGGAGCACCGCCTTGGTACCCACTGCCTTCTTCGCAGCGGCCTTGAGTTCTTCCATTGCGCTTACCTCCCGGTTCGGGCAGAGCCCGTTTTTGTCCGTCGGCGCTCGTTTGCGGTTAGGCGCACCTCAAAAGGGCACACTCCACCACAGCAAGCGCTCAACTCGTTTAGTGTATCATTTTTCAGTGTCCTTGTCAACACTTTTTCGATGGATTTTTTCTTGATTTTACGGCTTTTTCCCGCTGTTTTACCATTCCTGCCGATAGCGTTTTCATGCACACAATTTCTGGCGTATCCATTGCGCGTCAAAAAATCGTTTTCGCCGTTGTACTTTTCATGTTTTCCCGCTCCCCTGCATATACTGTAGGCAATTCCCGCCCAAAGGAGGCGTTCCCATGCGATGCACCCGACTGCTGCCCCTGCTGTTCCTCCTCGCCCTGACCGGCTGCGCCGCCCAGACGCCTTCCCAAAGAAACGCCCCTCCCCTGCCCGCCGCCTCCGCCGAACCGCCGCTGATCGATGTGTACATCGTCGACGCCGACGCCATCGTCCGCATGGACGTAGAAAGCTATGTCGCCGGCGTGGTCGCAGGCGAAATGCGGAATGACTGGCCCATGGAGGCCCTCAAGGCACAGGCCATCCTGGCGCGCACCTTCGTCCTCCGCTTTCTGACAGAGAAGGAGAGCCGCTATCCCGGCGCGGATATCTCCACAGACGTCCGGGAGGCACAGGCCTACGACGCCGACGCCGTTAACGAGCGCATCCTCACCGCCGTGCAGGGGACCGCCGGAGAAGTCCTCATCACAGAAGCCGGAGAGCTGCCTTACACCTGGTTCCACGCCCACTCCGGCGGCTCGACCGCCCTGGCCCGGGAGAGTCTCGACTGGCAGGATCAGGAGCCCGGCTACACCGCCGTCCTGCCCGGCATGGACAGCGAGGCCGCGCCAGCCTCCGCCAAAGCCTGGAGCGCTTCCTTTCCCGAAGAGGATTTCGTTGCCGCCTGCCGGGCCGCAGGGGCGCCTGTCTCCGGCTGCCAGCGCGTGACCATCGCCGAAATCGGCCCCAGCGGCCGCGCCGTAACGCTGGATGTGGACGGCGTTCCCGTGAATGCCGCCCGGCTGCGTATTTCTTTGGGAAGCACCATCATGCGTTCCACTCTGCTGACCGAGCTTGCCGCAGAGGACGGCGTCATCCGCATGGCCGGACGCGGCTACGGCCACGGCGTCGGGATGCCCCAGTGGGGCGCATACGCCCTGGCAGAGGACGGGCTGACCGCTGAGGATATCGCGCTTCATTATTATAATGGGCTCCAGCTCGTTCGCGTCTGGTAGCAAAAAGAGACGGAGTTCTTCACTCCGTCCCCCTCATATTAGATAAACAAGATCCAGATCAGCTTCGATACCACATGGCAGCCGCCGTGGGCGATCATCGCGTAGCGCAGGCCGAACCTGCGGTACAGCCAGCCGAAGGCCAGCCCGAATGCGCCGTTGAGCAGGATGCAGCGGATGACGATCACCGTCGTCAGGCCGAACATCATGTCGTTCGCCGGCAGATGCCCCGCTGCAAACAGCAGCGCAGACGCCACATTTGCCGCCACCAGCACCGCCGTGCTGACGCCCTCCCGCTTTCGCTCAAAGAGCAGGTGCAGCACGAACGCCACCAGCGACATCATGAACAGCCGCAGCATGACCTCCTCGATCACCGCGCCGTAAGTGACCGTTGCCAGCAAAAACGGCACCGTCGGTTTCACTGCGTACACGTCCAGCAGTGCCGGCTCATATTTGCCAAAGAACAGCAGATCCGGTAGGATCAGCGCCAGACCGCCGATCACAGCAATGATGATCGCCGCCATCAGGGGCTTCTTCGTGATGTGCCGCTCATCCTTCCACAGGCCAACCTTCTTGCCCAGCCAGATGCCCGCCGCGCCCAGCACCAGGCCGTAGCCCGCGCTCTGCATCGCGGTCACCAGACCCAGCAGCGTGTCGTTGAGGCCCTGAGCGTAGACCTCCTGCTTTATTTCGTCCGGGAAGCTTTCCAGTTGGTAAAGCCCCACCGTGAAGCCGCCGATCAGGCCCACCACGGCGAAGAACAGTAGCGTCTTCCAGTATTTCCTGACGAACGCTTCCATAATATATGCCTCCCCGCGCTTACTTGATCTTTCCCTTGAACAGCAGGTAGGAGTACACCGTGGGCGCAACGATCATCACCACGAAGGCCGCCACCATCACCCACAGGAACGCGCCGCCGATCAGAGCGCAGAGCATGATCAGCAGGCCGCAGGCAACCCAAATGGGGCCAGCAAAGCGATGGGTGCGGTTCCAGTTGGTCTCGTCCGCCAGCGTCCAGGGCAGCTTGATGCCCAGCGTGTAGCTATGCTTGCACTTGGGCAGCCAGTTGCCGATGATGGCCAGCATCAGACCCACCAGCAGCGGCAGGATGATCTGCACGTTCATGTCCATGCCCAGGGCGGTGCAGTACACCAGCGCATTCAGCACGACCGACATCACCGGGATGATCCACAGCACCAGGCCGAACACCTTACCCTCCAGGTTCTCGGCTTTGGGATCCATTTTGAGGCTGCCCAGGCCGCACAGCCACTGGAACGCCACCAGGATCAGCGGCAGACCGAACACGCCGAAGGCCTTGCTGCTCCAGCCGTCCACCTCGCCGGCGGCGTTGAAGTGGATCGGGAACTGCTCGGGCAGCTTACTCCACAGGATGACGCCCGCCAGCATGGGCAGCAGCGTGATGATCGTGGTGACGATGAGGGTCTTGCAGTATTTCTTGAACATATCAGTTATCCCCTTTCAGATTGCTGACCCAGAACAGCACGTCCTCCAGCACGGAGGTGTTCAGGGTGTAGATGATGAACTTGCCGTCCCGCTGGTCGCGGATGAGGTCCGCGTCCTTGAGCACGGACAGATGACGGGATACCGCCGCAGCGGTGATATCGAATTTCTCGCAGATCTCGCCTGCGGTTTTGCTGCCGCTTCGCAGCATTTGAAGGATTTCCCGGCGCGTCGGGTCCGACAGCGCCTTCAAGGTCTCCTGCAGCGACATTGAGGCTTTCTCCTTTCTCAGCCGGCTCCGGATGCCGGCGCCACTTACGTTTAACATTTAACATAAGTGTTAATTGTATGATAGCAGAAAACCGGGCTGCTGTCAACCCGGTTTTCAAAAAAAATCAATATTTGATTTCCGAAGGCAGGCGATCCGCCAGCCAGACCTCGCCGTCGGTGGTGAGGGTCACGAAGCCCGGCACCGTCCAGACGCAGTTCATCCCCTGGCGCTGGATGTACTTCTTGCCCTCCGTCGTGCGCTGGTTGTTGGTCACCACGCTGATGAGCGGAGACACCGCCGCAGCATAGTCCGCGTCCAGCTTTTCCAGACCGTGGTGAGGATACTTGAGCACATCCGCCTTGAGGGCCGCTCCCATAAGCGCAACAAGCTGCGCCTGGCCGGTCTCCTCCAGATCTGCCGCCAGCAGCATCGTGCGCTCGCCGAAGGTCACATAGAGCTGGGCCGAACGGTCATTGAGCGCCTCGGGCTTGCCCTCCAGCATCCAGACCTCCAGAGTCGCGCCGCCCAGGGTCAGGGTATCGCCGTCCTGATAGTGCATGACGGGGATGCCCGCCTTTTCCGCAAAGCCGACAGCCTTCTGCATATGGGTGTTGGTGTTCTCGTCAAAGCAGATCCACAATTCGCCCACGGTCACTTCCTTGATCAGGTCGCGGAAGCCGCCGATGTGATCCTCATGGGGGTGCGTGTTGACCACCCGGTCAATATGGGTGATACCCAGCTGCTTGCACATATTGGTGATCCGCTTGGCCTGGCCCTGGGTGGCACAGTCCACCAGCATGGTCTCCCCGCCGCAGCGCAGGAAGATCGCATCGCAGTTGAGGATCTGGGGGAAGATGACCTCCAGCAGCGCCGCATCCTCCGCAAAGGCGAAATTCGCCCCGGCATCCGGCGTGTTGATACGGTCGATCAGCACAGGCAGAGCCGTTTCCTCCGCCCCTGCGGGCAGCATCGGCAATGTCAGCACGGCGCACATAAGCAGCGCCAGGATCCTTTTCAGCATTCCAGTTTCCCCTCCGAATACGGCTTGCGAAAAAATCGCTTCATTTTATATATACCATTTTTGCAGTACATCCGCAAATAAATAAGAAAAATTTGCGGAAAGCACTTGACATTCCCGCAAGTCTATGATACCATTTAGAATTGTATCAGTATCTTTACATACTGTACGCTTTTCCTGCGCCTTGTATTGTACACGGTTTTGCAGAAAAAAGCAAGCAGAAATTTCGCGCGCCTCTTCCCGGGCGTCGGAAGGGATGCTGAAGGTTCAACATTACTGCCGGTGTTCGCACCGGTAGACACGCCATTACCGGCTGGACAGGAGCTGCTCAATGACACTGAGCCCGGAAGTCAACCGCCTGCCCCTTGAGATGGATATCGATTGAAAACCCTGATTTGAGCGATTTGAATCAGGATTTTCGGCATGTCTGTCAGAAGTTCAGGCAAACGACTTCAGGCCGCTGCGCGCAGCAGGCTGCAGAAGGTATGGCAAGCATTCGGCCGGGCCACCGGCCGGCGAAAGCAGTGCAGGTTCCCCTGCAAGGCTGACGACGTAAGAGGGGTGATAGCTTTCTATGGCGCATGAGGTTGAAATGGGTAAGCTCCGCAAGCGCATGAGCTTCTCGCGCATCGATACTGTTCTTGACATGCCCGATCTGATCGAGGTGCAGAAGAACTCCTATCAGCGCTTTCTTGATACCGACCTGCGGGAAGTCCTGGCGGACGCCTCGCCCATTACCGATTATAACGGCACGCTGGAATTGACGTTCACGGATTACTATCTGGGTGAGCCGAAGAATTCCATGGAGCGCTGCCGCGAGCGCGACATGACCTATGCCGCGCCGCTGAACGTCCATGTGCAGCTGTACAACGCCGAGACCTCCGAGATCAAGGAGACCGACGTTTACATGGGCGATTTCCCGCTGATGACGGAGAATGGTACCTTCATCATCAACGGCGCTGAGCGCGTCATCGTTTCCCAGCTGGTGCGCTCCCCCGGCTGCTACTATTCCCGTGCGCTGGATAAGGCTGGCGTGCCCCTCTACTCTGCGCAGATCATCCCCAACCGCGGCGCTTGGCTGGAGTACGAGACCGACTCCAACAACGTCATGTGGGTCCGCCTGGACCGCGCCCGCAAGCTGTGCCTGACGGTGCTGCTGCGCGCCCTGGGCATCGAGACCGACGCGCAGATCATCGACCTGCTGGGCGATGACGACCGTCTGACCGCCACCCTCTCCCGCGACAACACGCTGGACGAGGCCGAAAAGGGCGGCAACATTCGCCGCATCCGTGAGCAGGCCCTGCTGGAGATTTACAAGAAGCAGAAGCCCGGCGAGCCGGAGAGCGTGGACAGTGCCACCAACCTGTTCAACTCCCTGTTCTTCGACGCAAAGCGCTATGACGTGATGCGCGTGGGCCGCTATAAGTTCAACAAGAAGCTCTCCATCGCCACCCGTATGGCCCGTCATGGGGCGGCCGAGGATATCATCGATCCCCGCACGGGCGAGATCCTGGTGGGCAAGGGCGAGTTCATCGACCTGGATACCGCCCGCCGCGTGCAGAACGCCGGCGTGAACGAGGTCAAGGTCGTTACCGAGGGCGGCGTGCGCAAGATCGTGGGCAACAACTTCGTTGACGCCCGCGAGTACCTGCCCTTCGATCCCCGCGAGGCCGGCATCCTGGAGATGGTGCATCTGCCCACCCTGAAGAGCCTGATCGAGAACACCGACGCGGATATGCTCAAGCAGGTCATCGCCGACAACGTAGCGGCGCTGGTGCCCAAGCACATCCTGCCCGATGATATCGTGGCCTCCGTCAGCTACATACTGGGCCTGCCCTACGGCATCGGCTCCATCGACGATATCGACCATCTGGGCAACCGCCGCCTGCGCTCCGTGGGCGAGCTGCTGCAGAACCAGATCCGTATCGGCCTGAGCCGCCTGGAGCGCACCGTCAAGGAGCGCATGAGCACCCAGGATACCCTGGAGGTCAACCCCGGCGACCTGATCAACATCCGTCCTGTGACCGCCGCGGTCAAGGAGTTCTTCGGCTCCTCCCAGCTGTCCCAGTTCATGGATCAGTGTAACCCCCTGGCTGAGCTGACCCACAAGCGCCGCCTGTCCGCCCTGGGCCCCGGCGGTCTGAACCGCGA
>JAFQEB010000130.1 GCA_017399225.1 Clostridia bacterium
ACCTCATCGGGGTTCTCCTCGGTGTTGACGGCCTTCATATCGTCGTGATGCAGCACGGTGTGGAACTCGGGCTTCAGGTCACCGAAGGCACGCATGTCCAGCTCCAGCTTGACGGGTTCGGAGAGGTCGCGGTTCACGGCGAAGATGGTCACATTGCCAGCGTCGTCCATGGTGGCGGCGGCATCCACGGTGGGCACGTCGTTGAAGTGCTTGGTGTCGTGCTTGTCGGTGGTGATGATGGGGCGCAGGGACTTGCCGCGACCATACATGGAGGCGTCCATCATCGGGTAGAAGATGGTCTGGGCCCAGGCGCCGCCCTTTTCGCGGGTCATGATGGGGGCGATGACGTTCACCAACTGAGCCAGGCAGCCGATCTTCACGCGATCAGCGTTGTGCAGCATGGTGATGAGCATCAGGCCGACCAGCAGGGCATCCTCGAAGTTGTACACATCCTCCAGCAGGTGGAGCGCGGTGCCCCAGGGCTCGTTCTTGTACAGGGTCTGATCCTGGGAGTTGGAGTGATACCACACATTCCACTCATCCAGGGACAGATTAACCTTGTGCTTGGAGTGCTTCTTGCCCTTGACGGTGTCGCAGATGCAGGCCACAGTCTTGATGAAGTCGTCCAGATCCATGGAGGAAGCGAGGAAGTCCGGCGTGTCGTTGTGGGGATTGCCGTAGTAGCGGTGCAGGGAGACGTAATCGACATTGTCGTAGCACTCGTTCAGCACTTCGTACTCCCAGGCGCCGAAGGTGGGCATATTCAGACCGGAGGAGCCGCAGGCCACGGTCTCGATGGAATCATCCACCCACTTCATGACCTTGGAGGCCTCGTTGGCCAGACGGCCGTACTCATAGGCGGTCTTCGCGCCGGTCTGCCAGGGGCCGTCCATCTCGTTGCCCAGGCACCAGAGCTTGATGTTGAAGGGCTCCGCCGCGCCGTTGGTGATGCGCTTGTCGGACCAGTAGGTGCCGGACCTGTGGTTGCAGTATTCCACCACGTCCTGGGCCTCCAGCACGCCGCGGGTACCCAGGTTGATGGCGTACATCACCTCGGTATTGGCCTTCTTGGCCCAGCTGACGAACTCATGCAGGCCGAAGGCATTGGGCTCGGTGGTCTTCCAGGCCAGATCGAGGCGCTTGGGGCGCTGATGCTTGGGGCCGATGGAATCCTCCCAGCGGAAGCCGGAGACGAAGTTGCCGCCGGGATAGCGCACCACAGGCACGTTCAGCTTGCGCACCAGCTCCAGCACGTCCTTGCGGAAGCCCTGATCATCCGCCAGGGGATGACGGGGCTCGTAGATGCCGGTATACACCGCGCGGCCCAGATGCTCAATGAAGGAGCCGTACAGGCGCTTGTCAATGTCGGAGATGACGTAGTCCTTGTCCAGGATCATCTTGGCATTCTTCATGGATAAACCTCCAATTTTACCGGGCGCACCCGGATTTCATCACTTGAGGGGAACGGTCACGATGGTGCAGGAATAGGCCGGGAGGGTCATGTCCGCCGCGCCGCCCTGGAAGGCGATCTCGCCCTGCTGGGGCGCAACGCGGACGTTGGTGAAGGTGTTGACGGCGGCCTTGTCGCCGGTCAGCCGGGTGAAGGCAGCTGTGCCGTCAGGAACGCCGGCGAGGCTCAGCGTCATGGCTTCGTCAGCGGCGGAGACGTTGACCAGCTTCAGGTACAGCTCGTCCTCCGTGCGGGTGACCACATGGTAAACCAGCTGGTTGGCGCTGTCGCAGCTGCTCTCCACCACCTGATCGCCTACGGTGGCGGCAAACATCTGCTGGATGTAGTAATTGGGGGTCAGCAGCACCTCGCGGGCATTGAACCAGATCAGGTCGGGCGTCCACTGCTGCAAGCCGTCGCGGGCCATCAGCGGAGCGTAGGAAGCCATGGCCACCACGTCGCTGTTGCGCTCCAGGCCGGTCATGTAGGCTGCCTCGCACAGGGCGCTGTAGAGATTGTTGGGGCGGCGGCCATTGCTGGCGGCAGCCTCATGAGCGGCGAACTCGCCCACGAATACCTTCGTTGTGCGGGGATACTTATCGTAGCGGTGGGTATTCTTGAGGAACCAGTCGCCTGCCATGTAGTAATGCTCATCCACGATGGTATCGGCATACCTGGAGCGGATGGTGCGCCAGGCATTCTGGGGCAGGCCGCCCTCCGCCACGGGGCCCGCAGAGGAAACGACGGTGATCTCCGGGTGGGCCTCCTTCACCATCTTGTAGAGGATGTCGAAGCGATTCCAGTACACGGCATCCCAGTTCTCGTTGCCGATGCCCAGGTACTTGAGGTCAAAGGGCTCGGGATGGCCCATTTCCGCGCGCAGAGCGCCCCAGGTGGTACTCACGTCGCCGTTGGCGAACTCGATCAGGTCGAGGATGTCGTGACCGTATTCCCGCACCTCATCGTAACTCAGGTGGGGCTCCTTGACGTCGCGGGCCTGGCACAGCACGCCGGAGTGCACCACGGGCAGGGGCTCCGCCCCCAGGGCTTCAGCCAGCATGAAGTACTCAAAATAGCCCAGACCGTAGGACTGCATATAGCCCCAGGTATTGAAGTTCTCCCGGCGCTCCTCGATGGGGCCGACGGTATCCTTCCAGTCGTAGAAATTGCTGCGGTAGTAGCTGCCCTCGACGATGCAGCCGCCGGGGAAGCGCAGGAAGGAGGGGTGCAAGTCCTTGAGGGCCTGCACCAGATCGGGCCGCAGACCGCCATTTGGCCACTCCGCACCGAAGGCGTCCGCCGGGATCAGGGAGGCCATATCGACGTCAACGGAGCCTGTGCCGTGCAGAATGAAGGACAGTACCGCATCGTCGGTATCGTCGGCCTTGAAGGTCAGCTCGTACTTCTGCCATTCGCCGGTCAGCGCAAAGCGCCCGGACTCCGCCAGGGCCTTGCCCGTACGCTGGGTAAGGGCGATCTCCACCTCGCCGTCAAAGTCGCCGGCATTGCGCAGGTACACGAAGCAGCGATACTCCTTGCCCGCCTCCACCGGGACGCCGCCCTTGAGGATCGAGGCCTGATAGCCCTCGTTGGCAAAGCGGTACTCCCCTGCCGTGCAGGTCACGCGGACATAGGTGGGGTTGTTTTCGTTCAGCGGGTCTTCCGTCATCACGGCGGCCTTGCCCTTGGCCTTGTAGTTCAGGTTGAAGATCCAGCCGTTGAGGTGCTGGTGCCGCTGGGGATTGAGGATATCCTCATACTCAAAGGAGCGGTTGCGCAGCAGCTCCGCATAGAGGCCGCCGTCCGCGCCGTAGTTGATGTCCTCGAAGAACAGGCCGTAGAGGGTATCGCTCATTTCCACGGTCGTGGCATTTGCATCCGCCGTCAGGGTGGAGGCAGAGGCCGCCGCAGGCAGCAGCGCCAGCGTCAGCAGCAGTGCAAGAAGCTTTCGCATGTTCATTTTTCTCCTTTGCAAATCACTGCTTCCATTATACCACAGGCATGGCAAAATGCAAGCCAACGCCCATGCGGGCACTGCTTTCAATGCCCTTTGATGCAAAATGGGAGAGCGGCATTCACCGCTCCCCCATAGGGTTTCAATTGCCTGAGACTTACTCAGCCTGGCCATACACCGCGTAGAAGGCGGCCATGGTCGCATCGTAGTACTCGCGGCCCTTGGCGTCCAGGGTATCGGTGTAGTCGTAGGGATCGACAGCGTTCTCGCGGATAGCGGTCTCGATGCCGATGTGGCCGTTGAAGTCAGAGTTGTGGTAGTAGTCGTTCACGAAGGCGTTGAAGCCGGGGATGGTACGACCACCGAAGGTGACGGGGTTCTGGATGTTGGCGAAGAAGGACTCCCAATCGTTCCAGTAGCCCAGGTCAGGCATGATGGCGGCCATCGCAGCGCCAACTTCCTCGTCCTCGATCATGGGCAGAGATCCAGCCAGACGGTAGATGATATCGCCGTTGGCATTGGTCAGGGTGGGGTACAGCTCAGCACGAGCCATCCAGCCCTCCTTGCCCCAGGTCAGGAACTTCATCAGCTCGTAAGCCTCACGGGGATGCTCACAGGTGTTGGAGATGGAGACCATGTCCAGCCAGGAGAACTGGCCGCCGTTCTCGGTCTCGGCGCCAATGGGAGAGTTGTAGGGAACCATCTGCAGGCCGCGCTCCAGGGCAGCGGACTGGGTGTAGATGTTGTTCATGGTCCAGTAGGCGTCCATCTGGATGGCCACATGGCCAGACTCGCCGGCCCACAGGTCGTCCGGCACGACAGCGAGGTATTCCTCGGAGCCGTTGATGGCCTGCTTGCCCTGGCGGGCGAACTCGGTCTGCTTCTCGACCATCTCGACCCAGCCGGAGCCGAAGTTGTAGTTCTCGCCGTCCCAGCCGAATTCGCCGGTGACGTTGTCAGTCAGGGCGATGGGGCCCAGGGTGACGGGGCCCATGAAGAAGTTGTAGGCCCAGATGCCCTGAGAGGGATCGGTCAGCTCGTTGTCGATCATGTCCATCATCTGCTCCCAGGTCCAATCCTGGCCGGGCAGTTCCTTGTTCAGCTTGTCGAACACGGCCTTGTCCAGGTAGATGATAGCGGGCAGGTTCTCACCAGCCATGAAGTAGCAGCGCTTGCCGTCCACATAGCCAATGCGGCGCAGGGAGGGGTACAGCTTGGTCTGAGCTTCTTCGTCGTTCTCGACGTACTGGGTGATGTCCATCATGTAGGGGTTGGCCAGGAGGGGATCCAGGTCCAGCCAGAAGTACACGTCGGGCAGGTTGCCCTCAGCGGCCAGGTTGGTCAGCTGAGCGGTGCAGTCAGCCGTGGTGGTCTGCAGCATCTCAACGGTGATGTTGGGATACTTCTCCATGAACTGATCGATCAGAGCCTGGGTCAGCTCGAAATCGTCCCAGGTCATGAAGGTCAGGGTGATGGGGTCGGTGGTGTTCATCTCGGGCATGTTGTAGGCGCTGGGCTCGCCGGGCTCAACGGGCTCAACGGGCTTGGTCAGCGCTTCCAGCTCGGCCTTGGCGGCAGCCAGAGCTTCGTTGGCGGTAGCCAGCTCAGCGGTCAGGCTGTCGATCTGGGCCTGCAGGGCCTCACCGTCGGGGGCAGCAGCCAGCTTCGCGGTCAGATCATCGATCTGAGCCTGCAGGGCGGCGGCATCGGGAGCGGATTCGATCTGCTTGGTCAGCTCGGACACCTTGGTGTTCAGGCCTTCGATCTGCGCCTGAAGATCGGTGACTTCGCCGTTCTTGCCAGCGAACATCACGCCGAAAACGATCGCAGCGATGACGGCCACAGCAGCAAGAATGATCCAAATCTTCTTGTTCATGGGGGTTCCTCCTTTGTTATTTAATCATAAGCCTTTTCCGGCTTTGATCCAGAGATGTAAGGGATTCCATTGCATGGGATCATTATACCATAATCACATGCATTACGCAATAGAAATTGTCCAAGTCGGTCGAGAAAATTCCATTTACGCCACGCACAGGAGCTTCACGTTCCAATGCATATGCACCTTATTCGCCCGTGATGCCGGCACGGTCCACGGACTCGACGAACTGCTTCTGCAGCACCAGGTAGAGCAGCAGCAGCGGCGCGATGGAGAGCATGGTGCCCGCCATCTTGATGGCGTCGTTGAGCTTGTTGGTAGAGGTAACGGAGGACGCGCGGGCGTCGAAGGTGACGTTGTAGCTATCCTCAAACTTCTGCAGCTCGATCATCAGGGTGGTCAGGCCCTTGGCGCGGGTGTGACCGTAGCCCAGGTAGGTGCGGACGAGGTAGGTCTCGTTCCAGTACCACACCAGGGAGAAGAGGGTCACGCACACGATGGCCGCCGTGGACAGCGGGATGGCGATCTGGAAGTAGGCCTTGATGTGGCCCGCGCCGTCGATCTCCGCCGCCTCGATCAGGGACTGGGGCACCTGGCGATGGAAGTTGTAGAAGATCAGGATGCACAGAACGCTCTTGAAGCCCTGACCGCAGGCTGCCAGGATCAGGAAGGGCTTCAGCGTGCCGTCCATCAGCTTGTACTGCTGGAAGAGCAGGTAGTTGGGCATGTCGATGGTCTGGCTGGGCAGCAGGAAGGACAGCAGCAGCACGCCCATCCAGAAGGTGCGGCCGGGGAACTTATAGCGTGCAAAGCCGTAGCCGACCATGGAGCAGACGAACACCTGCAGGATGGTGGGCAGCACCGCAATCTGGATGTTCTTCCACAGGGAGTTCCAGTAATCCAGGGTAGCGATGGCGTCCTGGTAGTTCTGCCCGGTGACGGCGCTGGGGATCCACTTGGCGGAGGAATCCAGCAGGTCACGGGAACCCATGAGGGAACGGGAGAACATGTAAAGCACCGGGTACAGGTAGATGAAGGCGATGGTGATCAGCAGCACATAAACGACGACGCCCATGATGATGCCGCGCTTCTCGTTGCTGCCGAAGAACATCTTCTTGAAGTAGTCCTTGCGCGCGCCCTTGGGAGGCAGACTCATTTTCATTTTTCTTCCTCCTCCTTATCGCAGCGTAACGCGCTTCTGCTCGTACTTGACATGCTTGTCGCTCTTCTCCCGGAACAGGAGGAAGACGACCACCAGGATCAGCGCAATGACCAGCGTGTAGATCCAGCTCATGGCCATGCCGTACTCGTAGCCCTTGGTGGGTGCGTTGGTAACGGTGTAGATCAGCTCGATGATCTCGTTCGTGCCGCCGGTGGCCAGGGTGACCACGGTGAAGACCGAGTTGAGCAGGATCATGGGCTTGACGATGGGTAGCGTGATCTTCCAGAAGGATTCCCAGCCGGAAGCGCCGTCGATCTTCGCAGCCTCGTAGAGGGTCTTGGAAACCTTCTGCAGACCGGAGAGGAAGATCAGGATCTGGATGCCCGCATTCCACAGAATGACGATCAGGCTGTTGAACAGATCCGTCAGCGGGTCCAGGATGAACTGGGGCAGACCGCCCAGGAGGGCCGTCATGTCCGTCATCATGGGCACCGAGGCGACGCCCTGGGCCGTCAGCATGTTCATGACCGGGCCGGTGGCAATGATGACCGGCAGGAAGAAGATCATGCGGAAGATGCCGCGGCAGCAGATCTTGCTGTTGAGCAGCAGGGCGATGATCAGCGAGAAGCTGATGATGATGGGCAGCTGCAGCACGAGGGACAGTGCGAAGGAGCCCAGCGTGATGGGGAAATTCACCTCGGTGGTGAACACGTTGATGTAGTTCTGGAAGAGGTTGGGCAGGGCTTCAAAGGCCAGGCCGTCGGCGCCGCCGATGAGCACATCCACAAAGGAGAAGTAGATGGAACGGCCTGCGGCATACAGGAAGAAGATGCACACGCCGATCAGCCACGGAAGGATGAACAGGTAGCCATAGCCCCATTCACGCAGGCGGCGCCTGGACAGCGGATGCTTGTCATGGGGATTCTTGGGGGCCTTAGTTGCCACTTGCGTTCACCACCTTCCACTGGAGCTTGCCGAGGGTCACGTCGTCAAAGCTTGCTTCCTTGTCGCCGAAGTTGAGGTAGACCTGGGTGCCGTTGTCCCATGTGACGCGCACCATATTGCCGCTGCGCTCATGGTTGACGATGGCGCCGTCCTCCCCTACCGCCTCGTGGAGACTGTTCAGATCCTTGTACCAGGTCTGGATCATCTCCTGATACAGCTCGTACCGGGAGGAGTAGATGTCAGAGGAGTTGGTATCCTGCAGCTCGATGGGGTCCTCCCAGGTCAGCAGGAATGCCGGACGTGCGCCCTGCTCCATCAGGTGCAGGAAGAACTCGTGGGTGTTGGCCTGGAAGTTGACGTACTCGGCGTAATAGGGCACCTGGCCGGACAGGGCGATCGCCAGGAAGGGGATCTCCGCGTCGGTATAGGCGTGATCGGAGCCGCCGATGGGCAAATCGCTGAGCACGTCGGCATAGGGCCACAGGTACGCGTTGGGGCTGGAGAGGGTAACGGTCAGGTTCTCGCCTGCATTCTTCGCAATGCCGGCGTAAATCTCCGCCATCTCCGTCGTGTCATGGTAGGCGTCCTTGAAGTGATAGTCCGCCAGCAGCTGGGTGATACCGGTGAAGGAGACGCCCTTCACCGCATTGGCGTTCAGCTCCCGCACCACATTGGCCGCCTTATCAGCGGAGACGCTGGGGGTCAGGTACTGCAGGGTGCTGTACACCTTGCCGAAGGTGGGACGCTCATAGGTCTTGGAGGTGATCTGCTTGTAGGCGCTGTAGGTCAGCGTCGGGTGGGTCTCCACGTTCAGGGAGAGCACGTCTGCCTCCAGGGCAAGGTCGATGCCCTCGGCCTCAGCGTATTCACGCAGGGCATTCAGGCCGGACTTGCCGCCCAGGGAGCGGGCAGGGTTGAAGCCCTCCACCGGCACACCGCCGGTCAGGCCCTGATCCTGCCAGCCGCGCAGCACCACAGCCATTTCGTCCACGCCGTTCGCCTTCAGCTCCCGCAGGATATTCCCGGCGGTCTCGAAGCTGGTCATCACCACATCCTGCTTGCCGAAGATGTAGTTCTCGCGCTCCATGCCCAGGAAGTCCAGCTGGACGTCGAAGGGACGGTCAGAGGCGCCGGCGAAGGTGCCCTGGTCGATCAGGTAATTGCGGTAGGCCACCGCCAGGCCGGCATAGCTGGCATTGTCGCCGTCCTCCAGCAGGAAGTGCTGGGTGATATCCATGCTGCGCGCCTTGGCGGTGCGGGTGGGCACAGTGCCTGCAGCAGCGGAGCCGTTCATACCCATGGGCTGGTTATACACCAGGCGGTAGGTATACTTGGCGCAGATCCAGTCGAAGTTGGAGACGGTGTTGCCGTTCATGTAGGCCATGATGTTGGCGGCGTAGTCGCCCTCCTCGATCACGCCGAGGAAGCCGATCTGATCGGCGGTATGCACCATGCCGAACACGGGCATGATGACGTTCTCCACCGGCACGGTAGAGGCGGAGTGCACCTCGCCGTCCACGCCGATGTTGACGCCGTACACCTGACGGCTGAAGGGGTTCTTGTAGCGGCCTTCGTTGTTCTCCAGCTTGATGATGGCGCCCTGACCATCGGGGATGATCATGTAGCCCTCATCCTCGCCCATGTAGCTGTAGCCCAGGAAGGGGAAGATGTAGAGGCCCGCAGCGGTGTAAGAGGTCTCGCTGAGCAGCACCACGTCATCCTTGGGATAGCGGAACGCCTCGCCGCTGAGCTTTGTGCCGGAGCGGTACAGGTTGGTACGGTAGCTGGCGGGCTGATCCATGGGCAGCTGGAAGGGCTGACCGGCGCTGTCCTTCACGGTGATGGTGGGCACCGGCGCCAGGGGCTTATCCAGCGCCACGTTCAGGCGGGACTTGCCGTCGCTGGCCAGCACGATGATGGTCGCGTCGTCCTTCTTGGAGACGAACAGGTCAGCAGACAGGGGGTACGTCGCACCGTCGGTCACCAGCTCATAGGTGTCCGCAGCGCCGTTCTCGCCCTTGATGGTCTTGGCCACCACGCGGTAGCTGGGCAGCACAACGTCCTTGCCCGCCTCGTCCTTGACGGTGATGGTCTTCACATCCATGGGAACGACCTGGGTCGTGCCGTCGCTGACGGGAACGTTCAGGGCGGTCTTGCCCTTGAGGGTAACGGTGGTTTCCGTGGGGATCACGTACTCGGTGCCGTCCGCCAGGATCAGCACGTACTCCGTGACCTCCGAGGTCTTTTCGTACTTCTTCAGATCGACACGGGTATCCTTGCCGTCGATCTTGACGATCATGTAGGGCTGATCCTTCGTCTCCCGGAAGCTGTCCTGGGGCACGGTGACGTGCAGACCCGCCTCATCCATCGACAGCACCAGATCATGGCTGATGCCGATGTCGGTGTAGTTGATGTGGGCGGTGAAGCCGTTCTCCACATAATCGTAGGTGATCAGGGTCGCATTCTTGACCGGGTTGGCCTGGCCATTGGTGGACTTGAGGTCCTCAATGTACTCCAGCACCACGCCGGACTGGTAGAAGCTGGGCCAGTTGCCCGAAGCCTTGTGTTTCTCCGGATCCCGCAGGGTGGACCACAGCAGGCTTCCGTTTTCCTTGCTTTCCACGATGACGGCCAGCGTATCCTCGCGCAGGTACAGGTTGAAGCGGCTGTTCTCCGCCACCTGCTTGTACTCCGCGGGGATCTGCGCAGCCTCTGCCAGCGCAGCGCCGGCCAGGCACAGCGCAGCCAGCAGCAGGGCGATCAGCCCCAGGAGCTTAAACCTTCTTGACAAAGCGATACACCACCTCTCCGTAGATGGACGTGACGAAGTCCACCAGCTGGCTGATCAGCATATACAGCACGACCGCCAGCGCAACGACCACCAGCACCGTGAACAGGGTCAGGATGATGGTCACGAAGGTCTTTTTGAGGGTATAGTCATTCTGATACATGATGGTCAGAATGACCAGCAGGGCCGTCCAGCCGATGCTGACGAAATCGATGAGGGTGATGAAGAATTCCTCATTGAAGGTCAGCACATTGGTCAGGGCCAGCTTGATGGGCATGAAGACGAGCATCGGCGCCAGGGAGAACGCGCAGCCCACGAACAGATCGCGGAAGCTGGATTCGCCGTCGGTGATGGTGCACACCAGGTAGCAGCAGATCACCAGCAGCAGGAACACGCCGAAGACCATCAGGAAATCGTTCAGCAGCTCGAAGTAGCCGTCGGGCGTCGTCTTGAACAGGAAGCCCGCAAAATACTTGTTGGCTACATACAGCACAAAGAACAGGAACAGCACCACCACAGCCGCCAGGTAGCCCGCGCGCTTCTCGCGCTTGATGCCGTAGCAGGTGTCGTAGGGGTTCCGAAGCATCTGGAAGCAGTACAGCACCTGCCCGATGATCGGGACGCCGGTGATCCGGCTGCCTGCCTTGCGCGCCGGCTCCAGCACCTTCCAGCGGCGATCCAGGAACTTCAGGATCTGCCAGAGGACGAAGACCGCCGCCACCACGCCGATGATGGTGCCCATGTTGGCATGGAGCCAGTTGGAGCGCTGCTCCCACCAGGCGTCGGAGTAGCCCTGACGTTCGCCGCCGTTGCGGAAGGCCTCCATGGCCTCCTCGTAATTCTCCTCGCGGTAGAGTGCCTCGCCCAAGCCCGTGGAAGCGTAGTTGAACATGGAGTTCATGCGCAGCACTTCCATCCAGGGCTCCTTGGACTCGGCGTACTTGCCGTCCTGGAACAGGGCGAAGGCCTGATGCACCAGGTCTGCGAACTCAGTGGGCTGCAGCACCTGCACGCTGCCCAGGGATTCATCCAGCACATAGAGGGTGTAATTGTCATCCGCCACGATGCCCGTGATGGACTTGAACATACCCACGCGCTGCTCGCCCGTATCGAAGGCGCCGAAGGTGAAGAGCATCGCACCCTCGGAGGTGTACTCGGTAATGTAGCCGCTCTTGGTGGCAGTGAACACGCTGCCGGAGGAGTTGACCGCCACGGCACTGTTGCCCATGGTGATGTAATCCGGGGTCATGGTGTTCTTGCCGGCCACGTTCAGGCGGCGCAGGGAGGTGGCGTCACCGGTTTCGGTCACGGTATACACCATGCCCTTCTGGTCGATGCACAGGTTGGTGACGGACACCGGGACGATGTCGCCCATGACAAGGCTGTTATCCTTGAACAGGGTGCGCTTGATCATCGTCAGGAAGCTGATGTTGGAGTTGTTGGCGCCGTAGTAGCCGAGGAACTCGCCCTCGCCCATGGGAGAGATCTGCACGATGCCGCTGGTGTTGCCGGTAGAGGCGATGTACAGATTGCCGCGCTTGTCCAGCACGATCTTATTGGGCTTGTAGGCAGCCTTTTCACCAAAGAGCTGATGGGTGGGCTTCTCGTAGGCGCGCAGGACATTGCCGTCCTGATCGACCTGGTAAACGGCGCGGCCGTTTTCATCGGCGATGTAAACGGTCAGGTCGGCGCCCACATACACGCCCTTACAGGACTTGAGCAGCGCCTTGCCCTTTTCGTTGAGGGGCTCGATCACGCGGACGAGGTCGCCCTCGGTGGTCACGACGAGCACGCGCTTGTTGCCGTTATCGGCAATGTAGAGGTTGCCGTCCGGGCCCAGGCGGATGTCCGTGGGGTTTTTGAGGGTCTCGTCGCCGAAGCGGGTCATGGAGCGCACCGGCTCATAGGCCGTCTGCGTTTCCACCTCCATCATTCCCTTGCCCAGGGAGAAGGTGCGGTAGGGCGTTGCAGCCTGCGCGGTCAGGCCAAAGGACAGGAGCATCAGGAGGATCAGCAGCCATGCTGCAAATTTCTTCATCTTCATCCTCCTTTACTTCAGACCGGAGTGGGCCATGGTGTTCATGACCGACGACTGGCTGACAATGAAGAGCACCAGGTTGGGGACGAACATGATCAGCGCCGCAGCCGCCGCCATGCCCTGGCCCTGCACCGTACCCACGCCGGACAGGGTGTTCATGTAGAACGCCAGCGTGCGGAGGCTCTCGGTAGACGTGAACAGGTTGGAGGTCTCAGTGTTGTTCCACACCTGCTGGAAGGTCAGGATGCAGCCGGTGGCAATAGCCGGCTTGACCATGGGCAGGATGATCTTCAGGTAGATGGTGAAGGAGCCTGCACCCTCCAGCTGCGCGGCCTCCAGCAGGGAGTCCGGCACCTGATCCATGAACTGCTTGATCAGGAACAGACACACGGGCATCGCGATCAGCGGCAGGATATGGGCCAGCCAGGTATCCAGGATGTGGATGCTGGAGATGGTCAGGTAGCGCGGGATGACCACGGCGGTGGCCACGAACATCAGCGCCAGGTTGTTGATCTCCATCATCGGGCCCTTCAGGCGGAACTTCATCTTGCTCAGCGCGAAGGCCGCCATGGTGGAGATGAGGATGGAGAGCAGCAGCACCGCCACGGTCACCACCAGGGAGTTGAACACGTAGCGGGAGAAGGGCACGGTAGAGCCGGCAGCCTGCTGGAAGAGGTTGGTGAAGTTGATGGTCGAAGGATTCGACACGATGAACTTCGGGGGGAATGCGAACAGCTCGTCCATGGGCTTGAAGGCATGACACACGATGTAGATGATCGGCGCGCCCATCAGCGCTGCCAGCGGCAGCAGGTAAACGTACAGCGGGATCTGGGATTTGTCAAACTTTTTCGGATTGACCTTGGTTCCGCCAATAGCCACGGTATTCCCTCCTTTCTTAATCATTTTCCTCGAAGAGCTTGCGGGCCACGAAGGAGAATGCGTAGATCAGCGCCAGCAGCGCCACGGAGACTGCGGCGGCATAGCCCATCTCATAGCGGGCAAAGCCGTAGTCCTCCACGTGGTTGACCATCAGCTGGGCTGCGTACTGGGGCGTGGGGTTGGAGCCGGTCAGCATCACGCCGATGGCGCCCTGCTGGAACGCGCCCGTCACCGCCATGACCGCGCCGAAGAGCATCTGGGGCTTCATGGAGGGGATGGTGATGTAGATGACCTCCTGGAAGCGGTTCTTGATGCCGTCGATGGAGCCGGCCTCGTACAGCTCGGGGCTGACGTTGAGCAGGCCTGCCAGCATCGCCAGGAAGCCGACGCCCATGGAGGACCACAGGGCCACGATGATGACGATGGGCATGATGTAGGTGGCGTTGGACAGCCACAGGATGGGCTCGTTGATGACGCCCAGGGCCGTCAGCGCGTAGTTGGCGATGCCGCTCTGGTTGCCCAGGAAGACCGTGCGCCACACGACGCTCATCGCCACGCCCTGGGTCATGGAGGGCGAGTAGAGGATCAGCGCCAGTACGGTGCGGGGCAGCTTGCTCAGCTGGCTGAGGGACCAGGCCAGGAAGAAGCTGAGCACATAGCCGCCCACGCCCACGATGATGGAGAAGAGGATCGTGTTGGGCAGCACATACTGCAGGAAGATGGTATCCTGGGTCAGAAGGTTGATGTAGTTGGTCAGGCCGACGAACTGGGGCGCCTGCACGGCGTTATAGTTCGTAAAGGACAGGCCGACCGCCATACCCGTGGGGATGATGATGAACACCGTAAACAGCAGCAGGTAGGGCAGCAGGAACAGATACGGTGTTTTCTTGCTCGTGATCATTCAGCATTCCCCTCCTCTGCCTGATTTTCCGCCGCAGGTGCGGCCGCGTGACTGTTATTGTAGTTTTCGATGATCTGCTCGATGACCTCCACGCTCGGGGTGGGCAGCTCCTCGATCATCTGGCCGTCCTTGTAGTAGCCGAATTCCTCCAGCTTGCGCAGCGTCTCGCGGTTGATGCGCTTGACGGCGGTATCCATCGCGCGGCGGGCCTCCACGCCGTCAGCGGTGACGGAGATGAAGGCGTTGGACAGCTCGCGCTCCAGCATGTAGGTACCCAGCACCCAGGGAGCCTCGGTCATCCAGTCCATCTGCTCGATGATGACCTTCTTGTGGGCGCTGCGCAGGGGCAGCTGGGCGAAGGCCTCGGAGTTGGCGGTGGGCCAGATGTACTCGGAGCCGTAGGTGGACTGGAGCAGGTTGCCGAACTCGGACTGCACTTCCTTGCGGCTCCACCACTCCAGGAACTTCCACGCCTCCTCGACGTTGCCGTGATCCTTGGCCGCGGTCATGATCGCCATGGTCTCCGCGCCGCCGGTGGTCCAGCGCTCGGTCACGCCTTCCTCATTCACCAGGCCGGGGAACAGGGCGATGTCCCACAGGCCGTCAAGCTCGGGGGCAGCGTTGAGCAGCAGGTTATAGGTGGCAAGATCCGCAATGCCGATGGGCAGCGTGCCATCGCGGAACTGCTGATAGAAGCCGGGAGAGGGCACGTCGGTGGGCATGTTGTACACGGTGAACAGCTCCGTCATCTCACGGAAGCCCACCAGGGAGATCTCGCTGTCCAGGGTGGTGTCGCCGATGGTCTCGCCGTAGATGGAGCCGCCGGACTGCAGGATCAGCGGCAGCGTGCCGGGGAAGACCTTCATACCGACCATGCCGGCGGTGGGATAGTAGAAGTTCATGGAGCGGCGCTGCAGCTCCGGCAGGATGAGCTTGACCTCATCCATGGTGTCCGGCACTTCGATATTCAGGGATTCCAGGATGTCCTTGCGGTAGAACATGACCCAGAAGTTGACCGTCTCGGGCATGGCATACACGCCGTTTTTGAGGATGTAGGGGATGAACAGACCGGAGGAGAAGCGCTGGCACACCGCGCCGAAGCCGGGGGTGACGGTGCCGTCCTCATTCTGGATATCCTCAATGGTGGACAGATCGTAGAGCGCGCCGCGGATGTTCAGGTAGCTGGGCACGACGTACTGCAGGCCCAGCACCGCATCGGGCGCGGTGCCGGCGGCATTGGCCAGCACCAGCTTGTTGGCGTCGGGCATCAGGGACAGATTCACGCGGATGCCGGTCTCCTCGAAGAACTTGGTGTCCGCCATCTGCTGCATCAGCTCGACGTACTGGCGGCTGCGGCCCACCCAGACCTGGATGACCGGGTATTCCTTGCCAGCTTCGCCGTACTCGCCCTCCGTGTCCACCCAGACGGTGTCGTTGGCGCCGCCGGCTGCGTAGTCCTGGGAGGAGAAGGAGGAGAAGAAGCGCACGATGCCCGCCCAGGTGTTCTGGAAGAAGTTCGCCTTGGCAGGGAGCTGCGCATCCGCCTGATAGAGGTAGATCTGGTCAATGGACAGATCGTTGTTGGCCATATCGGTCAGCTGCTGGGCCAGCATACGGGCCGCAGAGTTGGCGCCGGTGGAGAACTCGGACATGCGGCGGGGCAGATCCTCGGGCTCCTCGGCCAGGCGGCGGAGCTGATCCGCACAGAGGGTCATGGACGCAAAGGCGGAGGCGCTGTTGTTGTCCGCATAGTCGCGGGTGTAGGTCACCATCTCGCTGCACTGATCCGCCCAGCCGGTGAGGGTCTCCACCAGGTTGGGGAAGTTCTCGTCCATGTTGTAATCGCGGTAGGGGTCGGCTGCTGCGCCGCCCATGAGGGCCTTGATGTCATTGGACATCGTGTTGATCTCATCCAGCAGGGTGTCGATGGTCATGTACACGGGCGTGAGGCACTCGGCATTGATGCGGAAGCTCAGCTCATGCACGCCCTCGTCCAGCCAGATGGTCAGGGGCTGGCCCTCGCCGGTCCTGGCCTGCATATGGGTGAAGCTGGTGGTATAGGGGAAGGCCACCTTCTGCGCGCCGGTGCTGGGGATCATGCCATCCACCAGCACGTCGACATAGGTGGGGAAATCCGCGCGGGCGCTCTGGCGGTAGTAGGCGCCCAGGTAGTACCAGCCTGCCTTGCCCTCCTCCACCGTGAAGGTCCAGGAAACGGTATCGCCCGCTTCATCGAAGGAAGCGCCGTCCAGGAAGTTGATGGCACGGTAGTCATTCTCATAGGGGCTCAGCTGCGCATTGAACTCGCCCGCGCCGCGGATGGAGGATTCGTTGCGGCTGGCGATCTTCTCCGCCTCGATGACGATGATGTTCTTGCCGGAGGCGTCGCCCGCCTCGTACGCCGGCACCGCCACGGGCGCCTTGAGCGTCACGGCAGAGATCTCGCAGCCGCCGTCCTGCACGGTGAAGGACAGCACATGCTCGCCCGCCGTCAGTTCAAAGAGCATCGGATCAGCCGTGCGGGCAGTGGAATCGGCAATGCCGGCTTCCAGCACCTGATCGGCCGCCCAGGGTGTGGTGGCGATCTCGTTGCCGTAGCGGTCGGTGGAGAACTCGCCGTTATCCACCCACAGGGAGTTCAGCTTCACACGCTGCATTTCGGCAAAGCGCACCTGGCCGTCGATGGCGACGGTCATCTCGGTGGGCAGCGTGGTATCCGCCGTATTCCGGTAGGAAAGCCAGATCTCATACTGACCGTCCGCAGGCACGGTGATGGTCGTTTCCTCCACCGAATGCAGCGGCAGGGACAGGGCCGTCTCCGTCACGACGGGCTCGCCTGCATACACGGGCAGCGTGTAGGCAGAGGCCGCCGTCACATAGAGCGTCTCCACCGTCTGCGCGGTCTGCCCCTCCGCCGCAGCGAAGGTGAACAGGCAGCAGAGCAGTACGACCAGAGCAATCAGCTTCGTACGCAAGTTAACACCCCACTTCATTATTCTTGAACCTTTCCGCGCACAGCCCAGAGGGATGCGCCGGTCTCGTCGATGGCGGAAATGCAGGTAGCCCAGTTCTTCTGGCCGGACTCCAGGGCCGTGTGCATCACGCCGCTGTAGGTGTGATCCCCCAGGGTCATGGTCACGTTCACGCCGTCCTGGCACTGCCAGGTGCCGGTCAGATCGCCGGTGACGGTGCCATCCGCATTGAGGGTGATGACCCTGGATTCATGCTCGACCTTGTTGATGTCCCGCTGGTGCTCCAGCACCTTGTATACGCCGCACATCGCATCAGCTGCGACGGCCTGCGGCATTTCGCCGGCGTAGCGCATCGGGGACACCACCGGCCAGCCCGCCTCGTTCATGTACATCTGATGCACGCGGACAGTGAAGGACTCGCCGGTATTGGCAAAGCGGGTATGGAAGACGATGAAGTAACGGCCCGTTTCCTCATCATAGTAAGCGCTGTTGTGGCCGGGGCTGCGGAAGGCCTGGGTGAACTTGTTCTTGTCCGTTTCAAGGGGCAGGAACTCGTAACCGCCCATGAGCTTCACACCGTAGGGCGCGTAGTCCGGATCGTTGAAGAAGGTGCCGGGGCGGCCCTTGCACTTGATCATGTTCTGACCCAGGGCGTCCTCATAGGGGCCGTCGGGGGTCTTCGACCGGCAAACGCGGATATTGTAGCCGTCGTTGGCAGCCAGGCCGCCGAAGGACAGGAACATATAATAGTAATCCGTGTCCGGGCTGTACATGATGTAGGGCGCCTCGATGCGGGCATGATTGCCGCCCAGCAGCTTCTTGCCGTAGGCGCTCTGACCCTCCAGCGGCAGGCCCGTGAGGGGATCCATCTCGAAGATGAAGATGCCGCCGGAATAGGAGCCGTACACCATCCACAGCCTGCCCTCCTTATCATAAAAGGTGCAGGGGTCGACCACGTTGGGGTTGTTGTTGGCGTTGTAGCCGGAGTAGCCGGACTTGAGGAGGATGCCGCCGTTGACGTAGGGGCCCTCAGGCTTGTCCGCATAGGCGATGCCCAGCATGGACAGGGGGCTGGAGCCCTCGCAGGTACAGTAGTACATGGCGTAGCGGCCATCCTGCAGCTGCACCACGTCCGGCGCCCAGAAGGTGCTGGTCTTCGCGTAGGAGAGCGCTTCCTTCATCTGGGTCTGCACCTTCTCCACCAGGGTGCAGCCGCCGTTGGTCGCATCCCGGGAGATCAGCTCCCACTTGATCAGATCCTGGCTCCTGGCGGCGGCCATGTGGCTGCCGTAGATGTAGTACCAGCCGTCGTCCGCCTTGATGATGGACGGGTCGTGCACCGCCACATCCTTCCACTTGGGCGTGGGCAGCGCCGTGTTGGGCGTCACCTCCGCCATTGCGCACGCCGGAAGGCACAGCACAAGGGCAAGCAGAGCACTGATGATCCGCTTCAGTTTCATAGCAATCTCCTCCGAAAAAAAATATCCGAAATCTTGCGGAATTCGGATTCGGTGATTTTGTACAATTAAGCACTATATTTAATATACTGGTTCCCACGCATATTGTCAAGCTGTTTTTCTCTTATTTTCCATCTTTTTTATTCATTTTATGTCCAATTCATCTATGGATTCCCCATTTTTTGCCCTTGTTCCGCCTTTGCCCACCATTTTTCCAGTTTGAACATTTTTGTGCATCTCGCCTAAATTAACGTTCACGGAAATATGACATATAACGTTTTCGCCCACCAGATATGACATGCCGTTTCTGCCCTGCAAGGAAGGATTCTCCCTCTGCAGGCGCGAATCAAACAATCTACATCACCAGAATGCAAAAGGAGGTCTCCCGATCATGATCGCACAGCGCCCCCCGATGGGCTGGAATTCCTGGAACACCTTTGGCTGGCAGATCAACGACGCGCTGATCCGCGAAATGGCCGACTACATGGTGGCCGAAGGCTACCGCGACGCAGGCTATGAGTACCTGGTCATCGACGACTGCTGGTCCCTCAAGCAGCGCGGCGAGGACGGCCGCATCGTACCCGACCCGGAGAAGTTCCCCAGCGGCATGAAGGCCGTGGCGGACTACGTTCACGCCAAGGGCCTGAAGTTCGGCATGTACTCCTGCGCGGGCGTTCGCACCTGCGCGGGCTATCCCGGCAGCTATGACCACGAGTTCGTCGACGCCCAAACCTTTGCCGACTGGGGCGTAGACTTCCTCAAGTACGACTTCTGCAACTTCCCTGCCTCGGGCAACTGCAAGGCCCGATACCTGACAATGTCCATGGCACTGAAGGCCACCGGCCGTGAGATCCTCTTCTCCGCCTGCAACTGGGGTCAGCAGGAGCCCGGTCAGTGGATGCGTCAAATTGGCGCCCACATGTACCGCTCCACCGGCGATATCTTCGACAACTTCCGCTCCTTCACCGACATCGCCAAATCCCAGCTGGACAAGCTGTGCATGTCCGGCTCCTACTGCTTCAACGATATGGACATGCTGACCGTCGGCATGTGCGGCAACGGCAACGTAGGCATCGGCAAGGTGTGCACGTACGAGGAGTACCGCCTGCAGTTCAGCTTGTGGGCCCTGTGCGGCGTGCCGCTGATGATGGGCGCCGACCTGCGCAAGCTCGCCCCCGAGTACAGAGAGCTGATGCAGAACAAGGATCTGCTGCGCATCAACCAGGATATCGAGTGCCGCGCGCCCTATGTGGTTCGCCGCGACAGCGTGGTGGTCGGCAACCCCGATCCCCAGCCCGGCGAGCCCCACTGGAAGCACATCCCCGACAGCGCGTATGTGCTGCTGCGCTGCCTGAGCGACAACGAGTTCGCCCTCTTCTTCGCCAACATGGCTGACAAGGGCAGCGAGGTGCATGTCGAGCTGGCTGACCTGGGCCTGCCCGCCACCGGCGGCGTGGCGCTGGAGATGCGCGACGTATTCACCGGCGAGACCTTCAGCAAGGTCAGCGACAGCTTCCAGCCCCACATCGAGGGCCACGACTGCAAGCTGTACCTGTGCAAGCTGGTGAAGGCCCGTGGCTGATCGCTGCCTGCAGTGCGCCTCTCCCCTCGCCCGGGATGAGATTGGCCTGACAAAGAAGCTGATCAACCGGGGGTGCACGGAGTTCCTGTGTTACCGCTGTATGGCAGAGCGCTTCGACGTGACGGTCGAGGAGCTGCAGCGCAAGGTCGAGGAGTTCCGGGAAATGGGCTGCACGCTGTTTAAATGAAAGAAGGGAGAACGCTTCATGCGGTCTCCCCAGACTGTCAAAAAACTCTATGGGAGGTGTCGGAGGGCCCGCAGGCCCTCTGACTGTAATCGTATCCGGGGGCTTTGCCGCCGGGGCGGGGCGGTTTCGGCTTGCGCCGAAACCATTCCTTACATTTTTTGCGGCCGTCAGCTTTAGCTGACAGCCAAAAATGCAAAACCTCCACTCAAAAAAGTGGCCGCAGCCACTATTTTGACACGCAGGGGAGACCGCTTCATGCGGTCTCCCCTTTGATTGTCCTTATTCGGTATAGATGGGCCAGTCCGCGCCGTCGCGCAGGAGGACGGGGATCACGTCGAGGGGCGCGGGGACGGTGACGGTCTGGCCGCCCTCGTAGATCTTGCCGGTGTAGGCGTCCTTCCACACGCTGCCCTGGGGCAGGTAGACGGTGCGCTCGGTAACGCCGGGCTCCATGACCGGGGCCACCAGCATGTCCGGGCCGAACATGTAGCAGTCCTCGGTATGCCAGGCCTGCTTGTCATCCGGGAACTCGTAGAAGAGGGGGCGCATGACGGGCGCGCCGGTCTCGTGGGCCTCCTGCATCAGGCGGCGGACGTAGGGGCGGATGCGCTCGCGGATGAAGAGGTATTTGCACAGGATGGGCGTGTTCTCCTCGCCGAAGGACCAGACCTCGTTGTCCTGTCCGCTGGTGATTTGGCGGATGTTGTTGCGGTACTCCTGCTCCCGCTCGTACCAGGGGGAGCGCTCGCCGTGCATACGGAAGACGGGATTGAAGCAGCCCCAGGCAAACCAGCGGAGCAGGAGCTCGCGGAAGGCGGGGTCGGAGCCGTCGCCGCCCATGAAGCCGCCGATGTCGCTCGTCCACCAGGGGATGCCGGCCATCTGCATGGAGAGGCCCGCCTGCAGCTGCTCGCGCATGGCGCGGAAGGAGGAGTGGATGTCGCCCGACCAGGCGAGGACGGCGTACTTCTGGCTGCCCGCCCAGGCGCAGCGGGTGAGGGACATGATCTCCGTTTCGCCGGCTTCCTTCAGGCCGTCGTAGAAGCCCTTGGCGTAGCCCACCGGGTAGGTGTTGGTCACCTGCAGGGCCGGGCCGGCCCAGTAGCGATAGTTATCAAACTCGTAGCAATCGTACTCCGGCTCGGCCTCGTCCAGCCAGAAGCAGCGGATGCCCTTCGTGTAATAATTCTGCTTGCACTTTTCCCACACGAACTTCTGCGCGGCGGGGTTCGTGGCGTCGAAGATGACCGTGGCGCCCATCCAGGTCATGGTGTCCTTGCCGCGGTCGGTGCGGACGAGGTAGCCGTACTCCTCCATTTCGGCGCGGTTGTCGCTGCGTTCATCCACCGTGGGCCAGACGGAGACGACGGGCTCGATGCCCATTTCGCGCAGCTCCTTCACCATGCCGTCGGGGTCGGGCCAGTCGATGGGGTCGAAGCGCCAGTCGCCCTGGCGGGGCCAGTGGAAGAAGTCCACCACGATCACGTCCATGGGCAGGCCCATCGCCCTGTGCTTGCGGGCGACGGTCATCAGCTCGTCCTGCGTGCGGTAGCGGAGCTTGCACTGCCAGTAGCCCAGGCCGTACTCGGGCATCATCGGCGTGCGGCCCGTGACGGCGGTGTAGTTGCGCTCGATGTCCGCGGGGGTGTCGCCGCAGGTGATGTAGTAGTCCATCTTTTTCGTGGAGCGGGCCGTCCATTCGGTGCGGTTGGTGCCGAAGGTGCAGGTGCCCACCGCCGGGTTGTTCCACAGGAAGCCATAGCCGCGGCTGGAGACGTAGAAGGGCACGGAGGCCTGGCAGTTGCGGTGGCACAGTTCGAGGGTCGCGCCCTTCTTGTTCAGGTGCTTGTCCTGGTACTGGCCCATGCCGAAGATCATTTCGTCGTCGAAGGCCTCGAAGCGAGCGGACAGGGCGAAGTCATTGGTGCCGGGGATGCACTTCAGCTCGCGGGCCGGGATGCGCAGGGACACCGAGTAGCGGTTGATGCGGTTGCGGTTGCGCCAGTACTCTTCGGTCAGGAGCTCGCCCTTCTGGTTGTAGAAGCTCAGCCAGCCCTCGGGGTTGACCTTGACGGTCAGCTTGCCGTTTGTGAACGTCCAGATGCGGCCGGTGGAGTGATAGTGCTTGAACTCCTCGGTCTTGTACCAGGGGTCGGTGGTGTCGACCTCTTCCCAGGTGATCACGGGGGTGATGGCTTCGACCGGCTCGGTGAGGGCCCAGTCGCGGGGGTCCATTTGGGGCTCGTTGGTCATGCGGACGCGGACGCCGTCCGTGCCCCAGGGGTCGATCCACAGCTGCGTGCTGCCGCCGAGGATGGTCAGGCGGGGGCCTTGTTGGATGATGCGCATGGGAGGGCTCCTTTCGTAAATGAAAAATGGAAAATGGAAAATGGAAAGTGAAATGAGGTCGGGCTTGCCCGACGAGCGCTGTCAACGCTTGCGTTGATGGCGCGAAGCCCACGGCAGGGCTTGACCCTGACGCGGGCCGGTATATGAAAAGTGAAGTTGCTGGGCGGGGCAAGCAGCGCAAGACCTCATCCGTCACCGCGCAGGCGCGGCGACACCTTCCCCAGAGGGGAAGGCTATTCTACTGGTTCCGCCGTTCCACAAACTTAGCCTTCCCCTATGGGGAAGGTGGATTCGGACGCAGTCCGAAGACGGATGAGGTCTTTCGGGGCGGAGGAACCCTCTCAGTCAGCTGCGCTGACAGCTCCCCCGAAGGGGGAGCCTTTTGGTTACGGTGAATTATACTATCAAGTGCAACACTATAGGAAATAAAAGAAGTTCATACAGATCTCTGGTATAATAGAGTTACCACACACCAGAATACCGAAAG
>JAFQEB010000131.1 GCA_017399225.1 Clostridia bacterium
CGCCGCCGACCAGACGGCTGATGTCGGTGCGCACGGTCACGCGGGCCTTGGCGCGCAGCTCGATGCCGTCCTTGGCGATGGCGGCGACCACGGGGGTCTCGATGACCTTGGGGGTAACGCTCATCTGCACGGCCTGGAACACATCACGGCCAGCCAGGTCGATGGCGCAGGCCTTCTCGAAGGGCAGGTCGATGTTCGCGCGCTGGGCGGCGATCAGGGCGTTGATGACGCGGTCGACGTTACCGCCGGCCAGCAGGTGGGTTTCCAGCTGATTGATGGTCACGTCCAGGCCAGCCTTGCGGGCCTTGATCAGGGGGCTGACCAGGCGCTTGGGCTGCACGCGGCGGATCTTCATGCCCACCAGAGAGCCGATGGAGACGTGTACGCCGCTGGCCAGGGCGCTGATCCACAGGCCCAGGGGCACAAAGCTCAGGAAAATGCAGATGGCAACAATGACCAGAATGATGATGAGCGGAATGAGAACTTCAGGACCCAACATGATATTTACCTCCCTTTATTCCTGCCGCACATGGCGGCTGATATCCATACCTCAGATCGTGCGGACGAGGATCTTATGTCCCTCGACGCTGATGATGCGGACCTTCGTGCCGGCTGCGATGAAGTCCCCCTCGCTGGAGACGTTCAGGCGGACGCCGTCGAAATCGGCGATGCCGGTGGGGCGCAGCACCGTGCTGGCAGTACCCTCGCGGCCAACGAAGACCTGCATGTCTTCGGTCGTCCGGTAGCCGGCTTCGTTGCTCTCCGTCTCGTTCAGGATGAACGTGCTCTTGCCCAGCTTACCCTTGGACAGGCTTCTGAGCGACGTCGATATCGCAATGGCCAGCGTCGCCAGCACGATCAGCAGCAGACCCAGGGTCGCCATGGGGCCGTGGGCGTTCCAGGCGAGCACCAGGGTGATCACCTCCAGCACCACGCCGGTGATGCCCGGTGCGCCGAAGCCCGGCATGAACGCCTCCAGGATCAGGAAGCCGATGCCCAGCAGAAAGCAGATAATGATCGGCAGGTTCGCTGCGCAGAAATTCAGAAATTCAGCCACTGGTTTTTCCTCCTTCTTTCCGTGATGCGGGAGCTGGTCTCCCGTTCGTTTTCCACGTTTGCAGTATAGCACAGGCGCTTTTCATGCGCCATAGCTTTTGCTCCAAATATACATTTTCGTGTTCCAAATGTCACTGGCGGCGGGTTTTGCTCCTCCGCCCCGGCAAATGGAGGGAAAAATCAGGGCAGCAGCGCCCGGAGCTTCATCAGATCCTCCTGGTAAACCGCCTGCAGCGAGCGGTTGTAAATGATGCTCGCCGGGTGATACAGCGGGAAGAGCCGGAAGTCCGCCTGCTGCTTTTCGTGGGTGACGGTCACGTCGGCCGGCTGCCCGTGCATACTGCCAATGACGGCCTTGGGGCCTGCCAGCGCGCGCAGGGGCACATTGCCCAGCGTCACGATCATCTGTGGCTGCACCAGCAGGATCTCCTCCATCAGATAGGGGGTGAAAAGCGCCAGCTCCTCCCGGTTGGGCGGACGGTTCGATACGCGGCCCTTTTCGCTCACCTTCGTCGGGCGCACCTTCACCACATTGCTGATGTAGAGCTCCTCCCGCTTCAGCCCCACGACCTCCAGGAAGCCGTCCAGGTTTTTACCGGCCTTGCCCACAAAGGGACGGCCCTGCAGCGTTTCCTGTTCCCCGGGAGCTTCGCCGATGAGCATGATGGCCGGCTGCTCCGTGCGGCCCTCGCCAAAGACGAGCCGCTTTTCCTCCGCGGGCCACAGGGTCGAGAAGAATCGCTGCATTTTCTGCTGAAAGCCTTGCATGGGGGCAACCTCCGTTTCTGATGTCGGGATAGTGTACCCGTCACGCCTGCGGGTAATGCAGCGTCCAGGTCATGCCGTCCTCGGCGCAGACCGTATCGGGAAATACGGCGGCGGCATTGGGCAGGAATTCCAGCGGATCGTCGATGCTGGTGCTGAAATGCGTCAGGACGAGCTGCCCGGCCTCCGCGTCCCTCGCCAGCGCGGCGGACTCACGGAAGAGCATGTGGTGGTTTTTGACTGCCAGCGGGTACTTTTCTTCCTGGCCGTACATGCCCTCCAGGATCATCATGTCGCACCGGAAGCCCATCTCAGCGATGGCTTCCACCGGCCGGGTGTCGGTGGCATAAAGGAAGGTGATGCCCCTGCGCGCCGCGCCCATGACCTGCTCCGGCCGGTAGACGGCGCCGTCCTCCTCGATGGTTTCGCCCTTTTGCAGCCGCTTCCACATCGGCAGCGGGACGCCCAGGGCCCGGGCCTTGTCCGGGTCGAAGGCGGCGGGCCGGGGCAGGTGCAGCCGGTAGCCCAGGCAGGGCATACCGTGATCCAGCGGAAAAGCCGTGATCTCCAGCCCGATCAGGGAGAAGGGATCCTCGTCCCCATTCAGCTCGTGCAGCACCACCGGGAAGGACAATTGCGGTGCGATCACCCGCAGTCCGCCGACGATATAGGTCAGCCCCGCCGGGCCGTAGATATGCAGGGGCTCTTGGCGCTGTGCCTTGGTCAGCGCCAGCAGCATACCGGGCAGGCCGGAAACGTGGTCGGCGTGATAATGGGTGATCAGGATGCCGTCGATGCACTGCATTCCCCAGCCCAGCTTCTGTACGCCCACCTGCGTGCCCTCGCCGCAGTCGATGAGGAGGCTGCGCCCGTTCACGCGGACATACAGGGCGGAAAGGGCGCGTTCGGGCATGGGGAGCGTACCGCCGGTGCCCAGGGTGCAAAGGTCGATCATAGCGTGGCCTCCTTGAATGAACTGGGGGTAGATTTCGCCGGAGGAAAGGGAAAATCCTGCCTGCATGAAAAAAGCCGCGCCCATGCGGACGCGGCAGAGTTTACTTGCGCATCATCTTCATGAGACGCTTGCCGACGAAGACGGCGATCACGATACAGATGATGGTGTCGGGGATGAGATAGGTGCCGTTATACACCAGGCTGGCCCAGGGGGCGGTATCCCAGTAGAGGATGCCCGCAAGCGTAGCGGACAGCGCGCGGCCGATGGCGCCGATGACCATGGCGGCGTACAGGCTCCAGCTGCTCCACTTTTTCGGCAGCACGCGGTACAGGCCGGCCAGACCGATCATGGCGAAGGCGAGGGGGTAGTCCAGCAGGAACTGGATCGGATGAACGAACCAGCCGCCCTGGATGTACTGCAGCAGGCCGTACACCGCGCCTACCAGCATTCCGGGGCCCACGCCGTATGCAGCGGCGAAGAGCATGATGGGCAGCATACTTGCCAGCGTGACGGAGCCGCCCTGGGGCATCTCAAAGACCTTGATGTAGCTGAGGATGAAGGCCAGGGCAATGCACATGGCAGCATAGGCCAGGGACTTGGCTGTCCAGGTCTTGCGGGTGGCGCTCATCAGGATCATGACCACTGCCAGCACGATCATGGTGATGATGGTGATCCAGCCTGTGGAGCCCAGGTCGTTGAAACGGGCCAGCGCAGCCTCGAACCAGCCGGGCTCAGCCTCGGCGACGGCCACGGCAGCTTCCTCGGCAAAAGCATGGGGAATCAGGTCGAACATGGTGAAAATCCTCCTTTGCGACGCATCCTTATTCAGGCGTTTCCTGGAGATTCAGGCGAAGCCTGCGCAAATGAAAAACCCGCGTATGTTACGCGGGAAAGCAGGATGGCCATTCGGGGTTTCCCTATAGTCCGGATCTATAAGAAAACGGCACGAAGTGCCCCGCTTCCCTACGGTAGGATGACCTACACAGGTTCCAAGGGTGTTTCTCAGCGGCGCCGGTTGCCCGGGCCGCACCCCCAGCGGTGGATGCGATTTTCGTATTTATTATAGCATGTGAAGGAAATTTGTCAACCGGGCATGTAAATTTCTCAAAAACTATCGTCAACTGACGGAATTTAAGGTACAATAGAATCGTTAAGTAGATATGGAGGTGCTGTGATGCATCATTTCTTTGCCTATGTGGCCCGGCTGCGCTATATCCGCCGTTGGGGCCTGATGCGCTCCGTGATGCCGGAAAACGACGCGGAGCATTCCCTGCAGGTGGCGATGATCGCCCATGCCATCGCGGAAATCGGCCGGGATCAGTACGGCCGTGACTGCGACCCGGAGCATATCCTGGCCCTGGGCGTGTACCACGACGTGTCCGAGGTCATCACCGGCGATATGCCCACCCCTGTCAAGTATCAGACCCAGGAGCTTCGCGGCGCGTACAAGAGCGTGGAGCGCATGGCAAACGACCGCCTGCTGGGGATGCTGCCGGAGAGCCTCCGGGGCTCCTTTGCCCCCTATCTGTCCGAGCCGGAGGGGTATGACCGGCAGATCGTCAAGGCGGCGGACAGCATCAGCGCCTACCTCAAGTGCATTGAGGAGAAGCGCGCCGGCAACCGGGAGTTCGAGGCAGCGGGCATTTCCATCCGCCGCAGCATCGATGAGATCGACCTGCCGGAGGTGCGGGATTTCCTGGAGATGTTCCTGCCTTCCTTTGAAATGTCCCTGGACGAGCTCAACGGCGGCGGGGCGTAACAATCCGCAGCATCGTATTGCAATTTCCGACATGCAGGGGTATAATGTGAAGCAATGATATTCCGTTTAAGGAGGAATACCTGATATGAATCTGATGAAGAAGCTGACCGCGCTGACGATGGCGCTGTTGCTGGCGGGGACGCCGGTCATCGCTGAGGAAATGCTGCCCGACAGCGTGGATATGGGCGAGGTCGTAGTTGTCGACGGCGTGGCCATCAACGAGCAGGGCGAGGAGATCGAGGGCTTTGAGATCCCCGAGGACCTGCAGGAGATCGTGGAGATCCTGGATGCGGAGATCGACGATACGGTGGATCCGGGCGTGCTGGAGCTGAACGAGAACCTGCCGGACAATGTGGTCAACATCCTGCTCATCGGCATCGACAGCCGCTCGGAGGAGCTGGATGAATCCAACCAGCACGGCGACGTGCAGATCATCGTATCCATCAACAAGGAGGACGGCAGCATCAAGCTGACCTCCATTCTGCGCGACCTGTATGTGACCATCCCGGGCTACAAGAGCAAGAACCGCATCAACGTGGCCTATCAGCGCGGCGGCGGCGAGCTGGCTATGCGCACCATCAACCACAATTTCGAGATGAACATCGAGCATTATGTGGTGATCAACTTCTTCGGCCTGGCCTCCATCATCGACAGCCTGGGCGGCATGGATATCGAGCTGACCAAGCAGGAGGCGGGCGCCATCAATGCCTACATCAAGAAGCATCCGCCTAAGTATGACAACCAGAGCGACGATTACGAGCGCATCCCCCTGGAAAAGGTGAACGGCGTGCAGCACCTGGATGGCATCCAGGCGGTCATGTATGCCCGCCTGCGCTCCATCGACAATGACTTTGCCCGCACGGCCCGCCAGCGCAACCTGCTGGAGCTGCTGCTCAAGCAGGTCACCAAGGACGGCATGGACTTCGACAAGCTCTTTGCTCTGCTTGAGACCTGCCTGCCCTACGCAAAGACCAACATGAGCCTGCAGGAGCTGGGCAGCCTTGCCATGTCGGTGCTGCAGAGCGGCCTGCTGGATCGCGTCAAGGAAGGCGGCTCCCTGCTGGAGCAGAACCGCATACCCATGGATGACACCTGGAAGTACGACGAGACCTCCGGCGGCGCCAGCGTGGTGGCTTTCCGCACCAGCAAGCGCCTGCGTGAGAACGTGGAAGGTCTGCATCAGTTCATCTACGGCGAATACTACCCTGCGGACTGATCCGCACAGCAAGCATATCATCAAGCGCACCCACGGCAGACAATGGCTGTGGGTGCGTTTGTCAGCAGGAAGGGAGAGATGAGGATGAATGACGTGAGCAGCATCAACAAGGCCGCATGGGAATACGACGCTTATGCCTTCTGGCTGAAGCACAACGGCCATCCGGAGGAGCTGGCGGAGAAGATCGCGGCAGATCCCCTGCGGGGCCTGAAGCGCTACGCGGCGTACTTCGGGGACTGCACCGGCCTGCGGGTCGCCAACATCTGCGGCTCCTGCGGCAAGAAGGCCGTGCCGCTGGCCATGCTGGGCGCGCAGGTGACGGTCTTTGACATCTCCCGGGACAATCAGCGGTATGCGCTGGAGCTGGCCCAGGCGGCTGGGGTGACGATCAGCTATCAGCTGGGCGACGTGCTGGAGATCGACATGACCCGCTTCGGCGGCGCCTTCGACGTGGTCTTCATGGAGGGCGGCGTGCTGCACTACTTCCACGATATCGACCGGTTCATGGGGCTCATGCACGGGCTGCTCGGCCCCGGCGGTCGGATGATCTGCAGCGACTTCCACCCCTTCACGAAGATGAAGGATACCCTCGGCCTGCAGACCCGCACGATGAGCTACTTCTGCACGGACGTCTTCGAGGGCGAAATGGCCCATGCCCGCTTCTACCCCAAGGAGATCCGCGCGCAGTTCCCCACATGCCGCCTGCGCCGCTATACCATGAGCGAGATCGTCAACGCGGCCATCGGGGCGGGCTTCATCCTCCGGCGGCTGGATGAGCACCCGGCCTGGGAAAACCCGGACGCACCGGGGGAGTTCACGTTGGTGGCCCAGAAGGCCTGATTGAGAGACAAGATAAGACCCAGGGCGCGATCATGCCCTGGGTCTTGCTGCATTTCAGGATAAACGGTCACTTTTTCTGCGTACTTTCCGCCCATTTCAGCACGGCGGCGGCAGCATTCTTCGTCATGCCGGGCACGGCGAGCAGCTGCTCCTCCGTGGCTTCCCGGATGGCCTTGAGGCTGCCCAGCTTCGTCAGCAGGGCCTTGCGGCGCTTCGGGCCGATGCCGGGGATGTCCTCCAACTGGCTGTGGATGCTGGCCTTGCCGCGAAGCCCGCGGTGGTGCGTGATGCAGAACCGGTGGGCCTCGTCGCGCACCCGCTGGATCAGGTGCAGCTCCGGCGTGTGGTGATCCAGCAGGATCGGCTCCTCCCGGTCAGGCAGGAAGATCTCCTCCTGCTTTTTCGCCAGGCCGAACATGTGGATGTCGGCGGGGGCAACGCCCATATCCAGCAGCGCCTGCCGCGCGAACCGCAGCTGCTGCGGGCCGCCGTCGATCAGCACCAGGTCGGGCAGGTCGCTGAACTTGCCGCCGATGGCTGGCAGCCCCGCGGCCTCGCGCTCCGCCTTTTCCTTCAGGCCGTGCTCAAAGCGCCGGCCCAGCACCTCGTTCAGCGAGGCGAAGTCGTTCGCGCCCTCGACCGTCTTGATGCGGAAGCGCCGGTACTCCTTCTTCGCCGCTACGCCGTCGATGAACACCACCATGCTGGCCACGCTCAGCACGCCCTGCGTGTTGGAGATGTCGTAGCCCTCGATGCGCCTGGGAGGGTGGGGGAGCCCCAGCGCCTTGCCCAGTGCCGCCGCCGCGCCCGTCGTGCGTTCCTCCCGGATGGAGGCCTTGGCGTTGCGCTTTTCCAGCGCGTCGGCGGCGTTCTTGGCCGCCAGCAGGATCAGGTCGTGTTTCTCGCCGCGCTTGGGGGTCGCCAGGCTGACCGTTTGACGGGTCGTGCCGGCGGCGCCCTTTTGCTGCCGCAGCCACATTTCGAGCTGCTCGCGGCTGCCCTCGGGCAGGGCCTGCACCAGCACATGGCGGGGGATCAGGTTGCCGTCCTCGTAGTACTGGGTGATGAACTCCGCCAGCACCTCGCCGGGATCCTCGCTGCCCTCGCGGGGGAGGGCGAAGTGGTCGCCGCCGATCATGCGGCCGCCCCGGACGTAGAAAATGTGCACCATCGCGTCCAGCCCATCCTGGGCCAGGGCGATGATGTCCTGCTCGCTCTTTTCGGTGCGGATGGCGATTTGCCGCTCCATCAGCCCCTCGATATCGCGGATCTTGTCCCGGATGGCGGCGGCCCGCTCATACTGCATCTTGGCGGCGCAGTCCATCATGTCCTTGTGCAGCACCTTGAGCACCTGGTCGTAATCGCCGCCCAGGAAGGCCAGCACGCCGTCCATCATGTCCCAGTACTGCTCCTCGGTGCACTTGCCCGCGCAGGGCGCCATGCACTTGCCGATCTCGTAATTCACGCAGGGGCGGCTGGGCTTTTTCAGCGGCAGGTCCTTGCGGCAGGTGCGCAGGGGAAACACGCCCCGCACCGCCTCGATCACCTGGCGCACCGCCGTCGCGCCGATGTAGGGGCCAAAGTACTTCGCGCCGTCCTTGTTCGCGCCCTCGGGCATCCGCCGGGCCAGCTCCAGGCGGGGGAACGGTTCCTTCAGGTTCACCTTCAGGTAGGGGTAGTGCTTGTCGTCCTTGAGGAGGATGTTGTAGTGGGGCCTGTGCAGTTTGATGAGGTTGCACTCCAGGCACAGGGCCTCCAGGTTGGAGTCGCACAGCAGGATGTCAAAATCGTCGATATTGGCGATCATCGCGGCGACCTTCGGGGTATGCTCGGTATCCCGGAAATAGGAGCGCACGCGGTTTTTGAGGTTCACCGCCTTGCCGACGTAGATGATCGTGCCCTCCGCGTCCTTCATCAGGTAGCAGCCGGGGGATTCGGGCAGCATGGCGATCTTGGTTTCGAGCTTTTCGCCCCAGTTCAAGCGGGCCACGGAGTTCACTCCTTTCGCGGATCATTGTGCTGATATTATACGGGATACCGGAAATGAAGTCAACCGAAACAGATAAAGGCCGGCAAACCAAATGGCTCCCCCTTGGGGGGAGCTGTCATCCGGCTTGTCCGGATGACTGAGAGGGTTCGCCGCTGCGGCAACCGCCCTCTCAGCCGCCTTACGGCGACAGCTCTCCCGGCGGGAGAGCCTTCAAATCACTCCATCTGCCCCTGCGTATACGTCCCATCCACCAGATCGGCAACGCCCGCCAGCAGCATGATCACGCCCTGCACGCGGTGGGGCTGGATGATGTAGGAGCCGCGGTGCGCCTTGTCCTCGACGACCAGATCGGCGGTGAGCAAAGGCTTCAAATGATGGTACACCTGCCCGGTGGAGGAGAAGCCGCAGTCGCTGACCAGCTCGGCCACCGTGCGGGGCTTGCGCAGGATCGCCAGCAGCATGTTCAGCCGGTCGTTGCTGCCCACGCAGCTGAGCACCTTCTCCGCCGTGCCCTTCTCGATCAGCGCGAGCAGCCCGTCGGTGTTCAGGTCATTTTTGACCCAGGTGGACTGCCGCCCGCCGGAGGCAAACACGCCCATGTAGGTGATCCGGCCGGTGCTGCCGTCCGCGCCGCAACTATCCTCCAGGTCGCTGACGAGGGAGGAGATGCGCTCGTCCGGGTGCATACCTACCATCTTTTCCACATGGCCGACGGTGGGGTTGGGCCCGCCCGTCGCGCAGGGGGGCAGCTGGGGCGCGAACTGCTTCAGCGCCTCCATCATGGCGGCCTGCATGTCGTTCATCTGCTGCTTCAGGGCGTCGATCTCTTTGCCAAAGTTACGTTCCATAGGACACCTCCAGGATTGTGAATTTGGAATTCCGTAAATACAATATAGCATAGACGCGACGATTTGTCAATATGCAATTCCGGAAAAATGAATTTAAAATTTGTGTTTCCAAACAAAAAGGAGCCCCTCTGTTTAGAGAGGCCCTGGAAAAGTACCTTAATCCTTCATGCCGGAATCTTCCAGCGTGGCGGGGATGCGGTGCCAGATCACGCCCTCGACGCGGCCGACGATCATGTCGCGGGCCACCGCGCCCACCTGGGGATTGCGGCTGTCGTTGGAGCTGTTGCGGTTATCGCCCATGAGGAAGTAATGCCCCTCGGGAACGGTGTAGGGGCCGTAGTCGCTCAGCATCTTCTCGTGCAGGAACTTCTCCTCATAGGGGACGTTGTTGACGTACAGCGTGCCGCTGCGGATCTCCACGGTATCGCCGGGCAGACCCACCACGCGCTTGACGAAGTTCAGGCGCGCGCCGCGGCTGTCCACACGGCCGGGATAGTTGCAGACCACGACGTCGAAGAGCTCCGGCTCGCCGCCCACGGTGAAGTAGGTGCCCTTGCTGGTGAAGGGGATCCCGAAGAAGGAGGTGCCGTAGGAGGTCTTGGAGACGAACATGATCTCGCCGTGATGCAGCGTGGGATACATGCTGTCGCCGTCCACATAAACCGGCTGGAAGATAAAGGAGCGGGCCACAAAGGCGATCACCAGCGCGGCCACCAGCATGATGACCCATTCGAGAAGCTCGCGCTGCCAGGTCTTTTTCTTCTTGCCGTCCTCTGCCTCGGGCTTATCCTTCGCGAGAGGCTTGCTGTTTGCGGTGGGAACGACGGGTTGTTCGATTTCCATATCGGCCATGGGAAATAACCTCGCTTTCGTTGATCAGCTGTAGGGACTTCATGATTGTAACGAATCAGCCGGGGAAAAGTGTGCATGAAATCTCTTCCTGCCGGGGGATAATGGCAGGATAACGCAAAAACCGGCTTTTGACAATACATGCTGCCCGTTTTGTACAGCTGTGCGTCTGAATTGTCGCCTGCGGCGCCTTACACGTCGCCGTTGAGCCAGAAGGCAGGCTTGACCATCGCGGTCTCGGTATCCGGGTCGATGTCCATCACCATCAGGCTCTTTTCGCCGGTGATGCGCTTCTTCAGCGGCTTGGCGGTGGACATGACGAAGGCCGTGCCGACCACGCTCACGCCGAACTCGCGCATCAGATCCACCATGCCCTTGGCCGTGCCGCCGCCCTTGAGGAAGTCGTCGACGATCAGGCACTTCTGCCCCTCCTTCACCGCGCGGCGGGAGAGGCTCATGGTTTCGATGCTGCCGGAGCCGGAAACGTAGTTGATGTTCACCGCGCTGCCCTCATACACCTTGGAGGCGCGGCGGGCGATCACCAGCGGCACGCCCAGGGCATGGGCGGTGGCAAAGGCTGCGGGGATACCCTTGGTCTCCATCGTCAGCACGAAATCGGGCGCGGCGGCATAGTACTCCGTCGCGATGATCTCGCCCATACGGTTCACGATATCCGGGTTGGCCAGGATGTCGGAGTAGTACAGGAAGCCGCCGGGCAGCACGCGCTCTGCGCCGGAAAGCATCTGGCACAGCTCGCTGACGAACTGCCGGGCCTCCGGGCGCTTCACCTTCGTGCGGAAGCGGACGCCGCCCGCTGCGCCGGTCACCGTCTCCAGCTCGCCCAGGCCGAACTGCGCCACGACCTCCCGCAGGATATCGATATCCTCGCTCATGGTCGACTTGGCAGCGCCGAAAAGGTCGCAGAAATGGGACAGGGTGAAAATGTGGTTCGGCGAACCGGAGAGGATCTTCATCATGGCGCTCATGCGCTCGTTGCGGCGGATCTTTTCCACGGATGTACGCTCCTTCTGTATATGACCGGTGATGAAAAGGCTGTCTGACGCGCCTGCAGAATGCTCAGCAGGGGGACATCCCGGTCATTATACCACAAAGCTGCGAATGATGGAATAGCCTTTTTGGCAAAATGTTCGTCTTTTTTGAAAAATTACCGGGCCATCAGCTGCTTGAGCAGGTCGGAGGCATTGTCCTCCTCCATGAAAACGTTGGTCTTCATCACGGAGAGGTCGTGGGCGGGCTCTTTGTCGTAGAGCGCCTGATCGGCGTAGTCCAGGATCAGCTCCATGTCGCTGCGGCTGATCTCATGGCCGCTCAGATGTACGATCATGTTGTTGTTCTCCGGCACACCCAGGATATCCCATGCGGGCTGGCTGCCCACGAAGGCCATCGTCTGGCCCTCGACGTTGTTCCATTCCTCGCTCAGGATGCCGGTGATGATGATCATGTGCCGGTCGGGGGCGGCGGTGAGGGCGGCCAGCATGTGCTGGTCAAAGGGCATCTGCTGGGCCTCCGGGGTCAGGCGAAAGTTGCTGCAGAACCAGTGGCGCTCGCTGCTGGAGCGGATGTTGCCCCAGGATTCGCAGGTACCGTTCTTCCACAGGCCGGTGCCTTCGCTGTTGCGGTAGCCCAGGCTGCTCAGGTCGAAGGTCTTGCCCGCGCAGGTATAGCGCAGCATACCCAGGCCGCCCGCGCCGGAGCAGGAGGGCACGACGAACTTGATCCGCTCGTCAAAGGCGCCGGCCACCGCCGCGGACTTGCCGAAGCGGCTCACGCCACCCACGATGCTGTAATCGACGTTGATGTTCAGTGCCTGGGCCGCGCCCATTTCCAGTGCGTCGATGATCTTCGATACACCCCAGGCCCAGGCGGTCAGCGCGCCGGTCTGGGTGGTGGGCGTGTCGCCGTAGGGATAGAGGGTATAGAACGCGCCCGTGCGGGAGGAATCATCCGCGGCAACGGCATAGGCGGAGTAGGCAAAGCCTGCATAGCCGCGGGTCGTTGCATACCTGCCGGCCTCGCTCAGGCCCCACCAGCTGTATTCGATGTAGTAGGGCCAGCCGCCCTCGGGGGCCTCGCCGGCGGGCAGGGTGAAGGGCACGGTCAGCGTCACCTCGCGGCCGTCGCGGGCAACGGTGATGAGCAGATTGCTGCCCTCCACCTTCCAGGTGAGGGTTTCCTCGGAGCCGTCGGGGAGGTAGCCGTACATATAATATTCGTACAGTCCCTTGAGCTCCGCCCGGCGCTGGGCCCAGTCCTCAGCGGTCTCGACCTTGCGGCCGTCCTGGAAGGTCATCAGGTCGGGTAGGGTGTAGATGGATCTGAGGCGGATCGGGTTCTCGTAGGGGGAGGGATCGGGGATCGGGTCACCCCATTTCAGCCCGGCGGAGCCCTCTTCGGCCAGCGCCATGGCGGAAAGGGAGAACACGGCCAGCAGGAACAGGATGAACAGCTTCATGCGGGTACCTCCTTACTTCGTATCGGGGATGGCGTCGTGCAGGGCTTCCAGGACGAATTGGCGGATGGGGGCGGCGGCCTCGGGCCAACGCAGCGCGCTGCAGCGAGCCAGGTGCTCGTCCGGCAGGGACATCATCAGATCGATGCCGGGGGTGAGGGGATCGTCGGTCAGGGTGAGGAGCCAGTCGTTTGCGCCGCACTGGCGCACCAGATCGCCGGAGGGCAGCGCGGGCATGGGCTCTGCCGGATCGTAGGCGGAGGTCAGCTGGGCCAGCACGGTGCTGTAGATCGCCTGCACGCAGCTGCGCCACCTTTCCGGTAGCAGGGTGAAGGTCTGCCCGGGGGCCAGGTAGAGCATCAGATCCATCAGGGTCGCGGCGCTGTCCAGCAGCCGCAGGTGGATGCACATGCGGCCGTCCGGCAGGGTGAAGGACTCCGCCGGGGCCATCTGCTCGGTCTGGAAGCGCTGCTTCCATTCCTCGGCGCAGTTGTCGATGACGGCCCTCCGGCTGGCGGGGATGCGCCGGACGAAGCTGTCCAGGATGTAGTCGCCCTCGCCGGTCACCTCGATCAGATGGCCCAAAGGATGTGCCCGCATGGTGATCTGCCCCTGCTGCTCCATTTCGGACAGCGCCAGCTGCATGGTGATGTAGTTCATCAGGTCGCTTTCGGCCATGGCCTGCAGCAGCTGCATGGCGGTCACCGGCCCCAGGCGGCGCAGGGCGTAGAGGATCACGAGGCGGTTTTCCGTTTCGGGGATGTGCTTGCGTTCCATGTTGCTTGATGCTCCCATCAGTTTTCTGTCAGGTATGATTAGACGCGCAGGGCTGTGAATCCTGCCGGGAAAAAGAAAAACCCTCATGCGGGCTGCATGAGGGCTGAATGTCGTCAGCAATGCGGTGGACGGGGGATACCCGTTCCGCGGGGTCGGGCGATCAGACGATGAAGGGCTTGATCTCGGTGAGCAGATCCTCGCACTCTTCGCTGTAGATCTCCAGGGTCACAGGCTTGGACCAATCCAGAGAGAAGATGCCCAGGATGGACTTGGCGTCAACAACGTGGCGGCCGCTGCGCAGGTCCATGTCGTAGGGGTAAGCGCCGACGATCTGTACGAACTTCTGGCCGTCGGTGATCAGGTTCATCTTAATCTTTACGGACCTCATTGGAATGCACCTCCTGAATTTCTTGGTACGGCATGATTATACTATCTCCGGGCACAAATTGCAAGCGTTTTCAATCAAATAATTTCCTGTGCTATGGTAAAACCGGTGCGAAAACACAGGGCTGATTTGGTGAAAGCGGCAGGAGAGCAAGAAGGTTTTTAGCGGCTTTTTTCGGCAGGAATGTAAAGATTGCAAAACAGGCATTCCCTTTTTGGCTGCAGGATGGTATAATAGAAAGGATTACGCAGCAAGGGAAGGGGGCGAGCGGGATGGAACAGGTGGAGGCCAGCGTCCTGGGGACGGTATACCGCAATGAGGAAAACGGCTATTCCGTCGTGACCGCCCGCGAAGGCCGCAGGGAGATCACCATCGTCGGCGCCCTTCCGGAGCTCACCCCCGGCGAGCAGGCGATCTTCACCGGCGAATGGGTGGAGCATCCCACCTACGGCCGGCAGCTCAAGTGCAGCGGATGCACCCTGCAGAAGCCCACGACGAAGCTGGGTATCGAGCGCTACCTGGGCAGCGGGCTGATCAAGGGCGTGGGCCCCAGCACCGCCAAGATGATCGTTTCCTATTTCGGGGAGGAAACGCTGACCATCCTCTCCGAGCATCCGGAGCGTCTGCAGGAGCTGCCCAAGATGGGCAAGAAGCGCTGGATCCAGATTGCCGAAGCCTACAGGGAGCAGCAGGGCGCCCGGGAAGCGATGGTGTTTCTGCAGTCCTATGGTATCCCTGCGACCCTGGCGGTCAAGATCAGCAAGCTTTACGGCGACCGCACGGCGCTGGTCATCCGGGAGAATCCCTACCGTTTGTGCGAGGATCTGGACGGCGTGGGCTTCCTGACGGCGGACCGCATCGGCTCGGCGCTGGGCGTGGCCCAGGACAGCGAGGGCCGCATCGTGTCCGCGCTGAAATACATACTGAAGGAAACGGCCGTTTCCATGGGCCATATTTATCTGCCCAGGAACGAGCTGATCGCCCGCGCGGCCCAGCTGCTGCGGGTGGATGCGGCGCTGGTGGAGCATCATCTGATGCGGCTTTGCCTGCTGCGGGAGCTGGTGCTCAGCGGCGAGGACGACGCCCAGCGAGTGTACCTGCCCGCGTTTGACAGCGCGGAGCGGGAGGTCGCTACCCGCCTTTGCGAGCTGATGGCGGCGCTGCCTGCTTCCCGGGCCCCGGGCGCGGAACGGGAGATCGACCGATTCGAGCGCAGCCACGGCATCCGATTCAGCCCCCGGCAGCGGGAGGCCATCCTGTCCGCCCTGGAGCACGGCGTGCTGGTCATCACCGGCGGCCCCGGCACCGGCAAGACGACGATCATCAACTGCATCATCAGCCTCCTGTCCCGGGAGGGCGAGGTGCTGCTGTGCGCCCCCACGGGCCGTGCGGCCAAGCGCATGAGCGAAGCCTGCGGCGTGGAGGCGAAAACCATCCACCGCCTGCTGGAATACGGCGGCGAGGAGGGCTCCTTTGCCCACAATCAGGAGAATCCCGTTGAGGGCGACTGTGTCATCGTGGACGAGACCTCCATGGTGGATATGATGCTGATGCGCTCCCTCCTGCGGGCGGTGGAGCCCGGTACCCGCCTGATCCTTGTCGGCGACGCGGATCAGCTGCCCTCTGTCGGCGCGGGTAATGTATTGGGAGACATTCTGAGCAGCGGCGTCGTTCCGGCCTGCTGCCTGACGGATATCTTCCGCCAGGGAGAAACCAGCCGCATCGTGGTCAACGCCCACCGCATCAACCACGGCGAAATGCCGCTGCTGAACGAAAAGGGAACGGATTTCTTCTTCGAACGCAAACAGCTTTTCAGCGACGCGGCTTCGACCATCGTGTCCCTGGTCACGCAGCGGCTGCCGAAATTCCTGAAATATACCCCTGAAAACCTGAATGCCATGGCGGTGCGCAACATTCAGGTGCTGGCGCCGGCCAAGAAGGGCGAGTGCGGCGTGATCGCGCTGAACCAGATGCTGCAATCCGCCCTCAACCCGCCCTCGCCGAGAAAACCCTCGCTGCAATACGGCGAGACCATCTTCCGCCTGGGCGATAAGGTGATGCAGACCAAGAACGACTACCAGCTGGAATGGCGGCGCGAGACCATGACCGGCTGGGAGGACGGCGCTGGCGTATTCAACGGGGACGTGGGCTTCATCACCGACGTGGACCCTGAGGAGCATGTGCTGACAGTCACCTTCGATGAGGAACGGGAGGCCGTATACAGCACCCAGCAGCTGGAGAACCTCGACCTGGCCTACTGCCTGAGCGTCCACAAGAGCCAGGGCAGCGAGTTCCCGGTGGTGGTGATGCCCGTGGTGGGCGGCCCGCCGATGCTTCTGACCCGCAACCTTTTCTACACTGCCCTGACCCGCGCCCGTTCGCTGGTGGTGCTGGTGGGCCGGGAGGATGTGGTGCGCCTGATGGTGGAGAACGACCATATCCTCAAACGCTATACGACCCTTTCCGAGCGCCTGCAGCAGGTCGCGGCGCTCCTGCCCCGGTAAACGGGTTTATGCTGCTGAAAATGGAGGAATGCGAATTATGAAAAGACTGCTGCTGCTTCTGGCGCTTCTGCTGGCGTGCGTCCCCTTTGCGGCGCTGGCGGAAACGGCGGAGGATATCACCATCGATTGTGTGATCAACAACCGCACATATAACCGCCACGCCCCGGAAGACATCCGGGACGGGGACTATATCACCTTCATGTCCGGCAGCGCAGTGACCATCCAAGCTCCGGAGGGAAAGACCATCGGCAGTCTGGAGCTGAAGTGGCGTACTATTTCGCCCCCCGGCGTCATCATCAAGGCGAACGTGGATGGCAAGTGGGTGGAGATCCTGCGGGATGGGCCAAACTATGCCACGCAGTACATCGTCCTGCCGGAAGGCTACGACCAGGTGCGCATCACCCCGCAGAAGGGCAAGCTGGAGCTGTGCGAGATCACGGTGCTGACCCCCGGTGAGGCCCCGGATTATGTGCAGATCTGGCGCGACCCGCCGGAGAAGGTCGACCTGATGCTCTTCTCCACCCATCCCGATGACGAGGTGCTCTGGTTTGGCGGGATGCTGCCGTACTATGCGGGCGAGCAGAAAAAGGATGTGCTGGTCATCAATGCGGTGTATGCCTATTATTTCCGCCGGCACGAGCTGCTCAGCGCGCTGTGGACCTGCGGCGTCGATATTTATCCGGTGATGCTGGGCTATCCCAACCAACAGGAAAGCGTGGCGGAGGTCATCAAGGAGTGGGAGGTCAAGAACCGCCGCCCCAAGGACAAGATGGTGGCGCTCATCCGTCAGTACAAGCCGGACGTGGTGATGCTGCACGACGTGGACGGCGAGTACGGCCACACGGCGCACATGGCCTTCTCCTGGCTGGGTCAGCAGGGTGTGGAGCGCGCTGCCGACGCCGCGGAGCATCCGGAATCCGCCGAAGCCTGGGGCGTTTGGGATGTGCCGAAAACCTACATCCACCTCTGGCCGGAGAATCAGCTGCGCATGGACTGGCATCAGCCCCTGTCTGCCTTTGGAGGCAAGACTGGCCTGGAGATGGCGGCCGAGGGCTTTGCCTGCCACGCGTCCCAGCAGGAGCGGTGGCGCGTGCAGGACGGCGGCGAGTGGGATAACGCTCTCTTCGGCCTGTGGCGCACCACGGTGGGCGCAGATGTGGAGAAAAACGACCTTTTCGAGAACATCCCGGCGCGGTGAGCGGTCCGCTCTGCGTTTTTTGCGTTTTTTCGCACCGAAACCGTTGACAAGGCTCCTGCGGGAGGGTATGATGATGAACGGTTTCGCATTGTGATAATGTATGGAGGGATTCCATCATGAAAAAGATTGTTACCAAGTTCGGCGGCAGCTCCCTGGCGGACGCCGGCCAGTTTGCAAAGGTCAAGAGCATCCTGCTGATGGACGAGGCGCGCCAGTACGTCGTGCCCTCTGCCCCCGGCCGCCGCTTCAAGACGGACGACAAGGTGACCGACCTGCTGTACAAGTGCCACCGTCAGGCGGAGAACGGCGAGGACTTCCAGGAGACCTTCGACCTGATCGCTGCCCGCTACATGGATATTGCCGAGGAGCTGGAGCTGAAGGTGGATCTGGGCGCGGCGCTGGACGAGGTGAACGAGAAGATCGCCGCCGGCGCGAACGCGGATTACTGTGCTTCCCGCGGCGAGTACCTCAACGGCCTTCTGCTGGCGGATTACATGGGCTGGCGCTTCCTGGATGCGGCGGAGGTCATCAAGTTCGACGCCAAGGGCCAGCTGGATGCAGAAAAGACCAATGACCTGATGGCCGCTGCCCTGGCCGACGGCGTCCCCACGGTCGTGCCCGGCTTCTTCGGCAGCTTTGAGGATGGCACCGTTCACACCTTCTCCCGCGGCGGCTCCGATATCACCGGCGCCATCGTGGCCCGCGCGGTGAATGCCACCGTGTATGAGAACTGGACGGACGTATCCGGCTTCCTGATGTGCGATCCCCGCATTGTGGAGGATCCCCGCGAGATCAGCGTGGTCACCTACAAGGAGCTGCGCGAGCTGAGCTACATGGGCGCCTCCGTCCTGCATGAGGATGCGATGTTCCCCGTGCATAAGGCGGGCATCCCCACCAACATCCGCAACACCAACGATCCCACCCATCCCGGCACCATCATTACCCTGAATGCGCCGGCGGATACCAGCCATCCTACCATTACGGGCATCGCGGGCCGCAAGGGCTTCTCTGTCGTCAGCGTGGAAAAGGCGATGATGAACAGCGAGCTGGGCTTCGGCCGCAAGGTGCTGGCAGCCTTTGAGGAGCACGGCGTGTCCTTCGAGCACCTGCCCACCGGCATCGACACCATGTGCGTGGTTGTCTCCGGCGCGGCGCTTGCGCCCGTGCGCGACAAGGTGCTGGCGCAGATCGTCGCCACCACCAGCCCCGATACCATCACGGTGCATGATTACATGTCCATCATCGCCACCGTCGGCCGCGGCATGGTCAACAACTGCGGTACTGCCGCGCGCCTCTTCAGCGCGATGAGCAAGGCCGGCATCAACGTCCGCATGATCGACCAGGGCTCCAGCGAGCTGTCCATCATCGTGGGCGTGGACGATGCGGATTACGAGAATACCATCAAGGCGATCTACAACGCCTTCGTCCGGTAAAAATACGATTTTCCAAGCGGAGCGTCGGGTTTCGGCGCTCCGTTTTCCCCGTTTATACGGCGGGTGTGATCTGTATACGAAAGGTGTGTGCAGCCCATGGAACTGGCCTGGCAGATGTATGCCATTGTGTGCCCGCTGGTGTTTCTGGCGGGCCTGATCGACTCCATTGCCGGGGGCGGTGGCCTGATCTCCCTCCCGGCTTACTACCTGGCCGGACTGCCGCCCACGCTGGCGGCGGGCACCAACAAGCTCTCTGCGGGCATTGGCACGGTGGCATCCACGGTGCGCTACATCCGGGGTAAAAAGGTCATGTGGCGCGTGGGTCTGCTGGCCGCGGCTGGCGCGTTTCCTGGCAGCTGGCTGGGCGCGATGACGCTGCAGCACATCCCGGAGAACACCGTGCGCCTGCTGATGATCATCGCCATCCCGCTGGTGGCGGCGGTGGTGCTGATGCGCAGGGATACCCTGGGCGCTGCCCGCCGGATCCCGGAAGCATGGGATATGCCGGCTTCCGCAGCCATCGGCTTTTTCATCGGCTTCTACGATGGCCTGGTGGGCCCGGGCACCGGCACCTTTCTGATCCTGTGCTTCACCATGCTCCTGGGCATGGAGGCCGTCATGGCCAGCGGCACGGCCAAGGTGGTAAATCTGACCAGCAATGTGTCGGCACTGCTGTCCCTGCTGCTGTCGGGGAATGTCGCCTTTGCCCTTGGCATCCCTGCGGCATTGTGCGGCATGGCCGGCAACTGGCTGGGCGCGGGGCTGACGATGAAGCGCGGCGCCCGGTTCATCCGCGTCATTCTGCTGGCGGTGCTGGCGCTGCTGCTGGCTACCATGGTGTATGAGCTGGTTTCCCCCGCAGATCCTGCGGCTGAGCTTGCCAAAGCGGCGCATCATGTGGTATGATATAGTGTAATCGTCTGTCACGGGGAGGAATCTCGATGAAGAAGCCTGAAATCACCCTGCGCGTTCCCGGCAGCAAGAAGTATGCGCTGGTGTTGCGCCTGGCGCTGGGCGGCGTGGCGATCCTCAAGGATCTGGACGCCGGCGCGCTGGATGACCTGCGCATCGCCTCGGATGAGGCCTGCGACTGCCTGCTCCATCAGGGGGCGGAGGCCGAATGGCTGGAGCTGAACGTCTACGACGGTGCGGAGCGGCTGACGGTTTCCATCAGCGCCGGGCTGTCTGCAAAGACATGCACCGGGAATGCCTGTGAGGATGAAACGGAGATCTCCCGGGCTGTGCTGGAGACGCTCGTCCCCGTGGTGACGCTGCATACGGCCTCTTGCGGCTGCGTGGAGCGGATCGACCTGACGCTGCCCAAGGCAGTCTGCGTGGGGGCGTAAGTATGGACGATACGCGCCTGATTCCGCTCTTGGCGGATTATGCAAAGACCCGGGACCGGGACGTGCTGGCCCAGCTGGTGGAGGGGTATCTGCCCCTGTGCCGGGCCATCGCGTGGCGTTTCCGCGGGCAGGGCGTGGAGCAGGAGGATCTGGAGCAGGTGGCGGCGCTGGCGCTGATGAAGGCGCTGGAACGGTTTGAGCCGGAGCGCGGCTTCAGGTTTTCCACCTTTGCCATGCCCACCATTGCGGGCGAGATACGCAATTACCTGCGGGATAAGGGCAGCGCGATCCGCGTCAGCCGCGACACCCGCACCCGCCTGTATCAGCTGCGCAAGGTGCAGGAGCAGCTGACCCAGCAGCTGCAGCGCGAGCCCTCCCTGAAGGAGACCGCGGCGGCGATGCAGATCACCCCGGACGAGCTGCTGGCCCTGCTGGACGCGCGGGACGCCTCGGACACCGTGTCGATGGATGCGGCCCTTGGCTCCGACGAGGACGCCCAGAAGCTGGAGGAGCGCCTGGGTATGCGTGAAAGCGGCTATGAGGCCGTGGAGCAGAAGCAGTGGATGGCCTGGGTCTTCCAGCAGGTGACGCCCCAGGAAAGGCTGCTGCTGCACAAGCGCTTTGTGGAGCGCCTGGGCCAGCGGGATACCGCCAGTGCCCTGGGCGTGAGCCAGATGCAGGTCAGCCGCATGGAGCGCAGGCTCCTCAGCCGGCTGCGCACCATGACCGAGCAGTGGCAGAGCACCAACTGAGAAAGCTTTCTTCCCGACCCGAATTTGAGAAGGGGAATATATCATGGATAACGAGTACAACCAGCCCGGCGGCTATCCGCCCCAGTACCCTGCGGGCCAGCAGCCCGTGGGTTATCCCGTGCAGGGCTACGGCACACAGCAGGGGTATCAGAAGCCGGCCGATCCCTATGCCGCCCAGCAGCAGGGCTATCAGAATGCCGCAGAGGGCTTCGGCACCTCGGCCACCTATCCCGGTGAACTGAACGGCTACGGTGCGCAGCAGGGATATCAGCAGCCGGCTGATCCCTACGGCACGCAGCAGAGCTACCAGAATGCCGCAGAGGCCTTCGGTACCTCGGCCACCTATCCCGGCGAACTGAATGCCTATGGCGCTGCAGCGCAGCAGCCCTATCAGGATCCGGGCGCCTATCAGCAGCCCTATTCGCAGGATGGCTATCAGCACCTGTTCAACCAGCAGCCTCCGATGGAGGAGCAGCCTCCGGCAGGCTTCCCGCCCGTGCCCCTCAAAATGCGCAGGCGCCGCCTGACCGGCTCGGACATCGCGCTGATCGTGGTGGCGCTGCTGGCGGTGATCGGCTTTGCGTGCTGGTTTTTGTACAGCACCTATGCGCCGGAGGTGGCCAAGTACGGCCAGATCGAATCCGGCAGCCTGTCCGCTACCCATGCGGGCGATTGCCTGATCGTGCGCAACGAAGCCCCCTATGACGCCGAGGGCGTGACCTCCATCACCTACGACGCCCAGGAGGGCAGCCTGGTCAAGCGCGGCGATAAGATCTGCAAGGTGTATTCCGCCGGCTACAGCAGCAATGCCATCCGCCAGCTGCAGGAGTACCGGGAGCAGATCCGCGATTACCAGAAGGACCTGATGGAAGAGGACGGCCCCTTCGACGGGAAGATGACGGGCTATAACGAGAACGTGATGACCCTGGTGCGGGAGATGCGCAGCATCCTTGGCGGCGCGTCCGGTTCGCTGGCGAATCAGGAGACCCTGCTGGCCACGGCGGTCAAGAAGCGCCAGGACTATATGGAGCAGCAGTATACCTCCGACCAGCGCTACTCCCGCCTCTATGATGACGAGCGCTCCCAGACCCAGCGCATCGACAGCTGGACCAAGCAGCATACCGCCACGACGGAGGCGATCGTCAGCTTCTATTCCGACGGCTATGAGTACAGCCTGACCAGCAACAACTATATGAACTTTGAGCCCACCGAGGTACGGGCGATGATCAACGGCTACAAGCCGGAGCTCTCCGCGACCCAGAAGGGCAAGACCACCATCTACCGCATGGTGCGCGACGGGGAGTGGTATGTGCTCTTCCTGTCCGATTATACGGAGTGGAACCCCGTCAAGGGCCAGATTTACGAGCTGAGCCTGGAGCGCTTTGAGGATACGCAGGTGCTGGCGGAGGTGGTGGAGTTCACCCGCGCCGGCGGCGAGCTGCTGCTGCGGCTGCGGGTCACCGGCCCGGTGGAGGACATGTTGTATATGCGCACCTGCGAAGCGGTGCTGGGCGAGAGCATGTCCACGCTGATGGCCAACAAGCGCGCCATCTACATGCAGGACGGCATGACCGGCGTGGTCGTGGTGGAGGGCAGCACCGAGTCCTTCATCCCGGTCAACGTGGTGCTGACTGACGGCGACAATGTGTATTTCCAGCCCATCCAGCAGGGCCTTCTGTTTGAGGGCATGACGGTGCGTCTGTTCTGACGCAGGGCTGCATGAAGGAAGGAAGAAACATGCAGGAGGAACAGCTGAAGCTGCGCCTTGAGGGCGTCCGGGCTGCGCTGGCGGAGGCGGCGGAGGGCCGCTTTGCCCCGCCGAAGATCATCGCGGTGACCAAGACGCATCCGGCAGAGGAGATCCTGCCCCTGGCGGCCCTCGGCGTCACGGACGTGGGCGAGAACCGCGTGCAGGAGATCGTCGAGAAATGGCCTGTGATCGGGGAAAAGTTTCGCGTTCACCTCATCGGAAGGTTGCAAACCAACAAAGTTAAGTATATAATAGATAAGGTATGTATGATCCAGTCTGTGGACAGGCTGGCCCTGGCGCAGGAGATCGACCGCCAGGCGCAGAAGCACGGCGTTGTGATGCCTGTGCTGGTGCAGGTGTCCCCGGCAGGGGAGGAGCAGAAGGGCGGTATGCCGCCTGAGGAGGTTCCAGCGTTCCTGGAAACGCTGCGGCACATGCCCGGCCTTCAGGTCAGGGGCCTCATGGCTGTGATGCCCAACACCCCGGATCAGCAATACCTCGCGGGCCTCTTTGCCGATATGCGCAGCCTCTTTGAGCGCCTGCGGGAGGAAGCGCCCCAGGGCGTGCAGATGGAGGAGCTCTCCATGGGCATGTCCGGCGATTACCTGCTGGCTGCCCGCTGCGGTGCGACGATGGTGCGCATCGGCAGCGCGCTGATGGGCCCGCGGGATTACGGAACAAAACCCCTGTGAACTGAGCCAGACGCTCGGGAAGGATGGAATATACATGGCTTTCAAGGATAAGGTACAGACGCTGCTCAATAAGGTCAAGAACGGCCGGGAGGGCGGCCAGCAGACGCTGCTGTCCAACCGTGCGGACGGCAGCTACAGCGGCTATACGCCCAAGATCACCCGCCGTACGCCCGAAATGGAGCAGATGGACCGCACCTTCAGCGGCTTTGCCGGCATGATGCCCGGCGGCGTGAGTATGCCCCAGCAGTTCCAGGCTGTGGGCGGCCAGACGGGCAATATGCCCCAGACGCGCCAGGCGGGCACTGCGCCCCAGGCGCCTGTGCAGCCTGCCCCCGGCATTCCCCAGCAGCAGGCGCAGCCCACGGGCTTCCAGCCCCGGATGCAGCTGTTCCCGCAGCAGCAGATGCAGCAGACGGGCTATCAGCCCCGTCCACAGGCGGCCCCGCAGCAGCAGGCGCAGCCGATGGGCTTCCAGCCCCGCCCGCAGGCGGCGCCCCAGCAGCAGGCGCAGCCCATGGGATTCCAGCCCCGGCCGCAGGCAGCCCCGCAGCAGCAGGCGCAGCCCACGGGCTTCCAGCCCCGTCCCCAGGGCTTCCCCCAGCAGGCGCAAACTGCCCCTGTGCAGCCGGACTATCTGCCCGGCTCCTATGTGGATCAGAACGGCAGCGTGTACCGCATCGTGATCCGCGTGGCGCAGATCACCGGCGTCGCGTCCTGCTACCGGCTGATCGAGTTTATGCAGAACAATGAGGCGATGATCGTCAACGCCGAGCAGATCACCGATCCGATGGAGGTCAACCGCTGCATGGATCTGCTCTTTGGCGCGGCCTACGCGATGGAGCAGAACTTCGTGCGCGTGTCCGGCAAGATGATCTACCTCATCACGCCGCCCCAGGTGCAGGTCTCTCCCTTTGACAGCCTGCGCCGCATGAGCGAGGATGACATGGAGCGCCGCTGGCCCGGCGCCAACCGCGCCCCCTACCAGCAGCAGGAGCCGGTGCAGTTTGCCAGCTTTGCAGCTGCGCAGCAGCGCCATGACTTTGCTGCTGCCGGCGGCCGCCATGCTGCCCGCAGCGCCCAGGCCGGCGCCTATACCGACTTTGGCGGCTACAGCGCCCGCCGCTGAGATGCGTGAGTGAAACGCGAAAGGAGTGCCTGCGATGATCGGTCGTTTGCTGGGCCCTATTGAATTTGTGCTGGGGATCTATAACCTGCTGGTGATCGCGCATCTGGTGATCACCCTGCTGCGCGTGCCGTCCAACAAGTGGACGGAGATGCTCCGCAGCATCGTCGAGCCCGCGCTGAAGCTGGTTCGCCCGCTGCTGGATCGCTTCTTCCCCCAGGAGGGACGCCGCGGCTTTGACTGGTCGCCCGTGGCGCTGGTCGTGATCATCTGGGTGATCCAGCTCTTGCTGTAATGCGGATGGATGTGTCGGATCAGCTGGCGCTGCGCCTCAGGCAATGGGCGGAGCGGGCTGACCGGATGAACATGCCCGTCCCCGGACGGTTTGTGACGGGGGAGGAGCGGGCGCTGGCCGTTCACGCGGCAAGGGCCTGTCAGGTGCAGTGCTCCTTTGACGGAGGATTCCCGGATGCGGAGCGGGTGCAGGTGTGCTTCCATCCCGCATGGGCGGAGGCGGAGTTCACGGCCGTGTGGCTGGAGATCCGCTGGGCGGCAAGGTTCGCCCGGGTCGGCCACAGCGATCTGCTGGGCAGCCTGATGGCGCTGGGCATGGATCGCTCCTTCTTCGGCGACCTGATCGCCCTGGAGGACAGGGCTTATCTGACTGCGCTGCCGGAGGTAGCCTGCCGTTTGCCCCGGGAGTGGGACAAGGCGGGCAATGTGCCCCTGAAAGTATCCCTGTTGGAAACGCCGCCCGTTTTTGAATTGCCAAAGGGCGAGGAAATGCGGGATACGGTCGCATCCCTGCGGCTGGACAGCATCCTGGCCAGCGGTATGCGCACCTCCCGGGCCAGGGCGGCGGAGATGATCCGCGCGGGCCTTGTGGCAGTGGATCACGCCACGGAGGAGCGGGTCGACCGCAGCCTGACGGCAGGGCAGCTGCTGAGCGTCAGAGGCTTCGGGCGCATCCGGCTCACCCAGGTTGGGGAGCGCACCCGCAAGGACCGGCTGCCCATCATGCTGGAAATATTCAGGCGCAGCTGAGGGATCGCGAGCCTCCGGCTGCATATGATCAAAGGAAACGTTTGACGGAGAGGAGTCTGGTGGAGATGACGGAGATGAACAAGCAGCCCATCGTGACCATTGAGGACATCGAGTCCAAGCAGTTCCGGCTTGCAGCTCGCGGCTATGATCAGCGCGAGGTCGACGAGTTCCTGGACAGCATCTGCGATGAGATCGAGCGCCTGCTGGGTCAGCTGGATCAGGCGGAGCGCCGGATCGCCTACGCCAACGCGGAAGCCCGCAAGGCAGAGGCTGCCGGCGGCAGCGTGCGCCCCGCCATGAGCGACGCCGTTTCTCCCTATGCCGCCCCCAAGGCTGACCAGACTGCGGACGACGCCTTCAAGGACATCCTTGCTATGGCCCAGCGCGTGAAGGAGCAGACCATCAAGGACGCCGAGGACAAGGCGAACGAGATCATCGCCAATGCCAGGGAGGCTGCGGCAGCCCGCATCGGCGGCCTGGAAGAGGAGAAGCAGCGCCTGGAGACGCAGGTGGAGGCGCTGAAAACCTCGGCCCGCGAGTACAAGGAAAAGTTTGCCGCCCTGCTGGCTGCCCACAAGGAGCTGCTGGAGCAGGCGGAGGAACTGTAAAAGAATACCGGCGGCTTCGTGCCGTTCTGATGCGGCAGGTCAGCAGATGGCCTGCCGCATCATGCGTATGAAAGGAGGGGGATTCCATGGAGCAGATCAGGATCGCTGTCCGTACGCTGGTGGAGTTCACCCTCCACGGCGCGGACATCCGCCGCGTGGGCGGCCAGATCCGCGATATGCAGGAGGGGATGCTGGGACACAAGGCACGCCAGGGCCTCCTGGGGGAGGAATGGCAGGCGGAGGTGCCCCTGTCCCTGACCGTCCCGGTGGAGGACGAGGAAGCCGAGCTGCTGCTGAGCGGCCGCATGGACGCCTTCTGCGACGGGGACGTGCCGATCATCGAGGAGATCAAGCTCTGGCAGCACAAGGAGCCCCCGCAGGCCGCCTTCGCCGCCCACGAGATGCAGGCCGTGTGCTACGGCCACATGCTCTGCCAGGAGCGCGGCTGTGAGGCCGTCGTCGTCCGCGTGGTCTACGTCACCCGCAAGGGCGTGGTGCGGGGCGGGTTCGACACGAAGCTGACTGCTGCGGAGTGCCGCGAGCGCTTCCTGACCGTATTGGAGCCCTACGTCCGCCGGATGCGGGTGCTGCGCAAACACCGCCGCGCCCGGGACGCCTCGCTCCACGCGCTGCACTTCCCCTATGACGGCTACCGCCCCGGCCAAAGGGAAATGGCCGTGCAGGTCTACACGGCGGTCAAGCTGCAAAGGCGGCTGTTTGCCTCCATGCCCACGGGCACGGGCAAGTCGGTGGCGGCGCTCTTCCCGGCCCTCAAGGCGCTGGGAGAGGGCCTCACAGGCCAGGTGTACTACCTCACTGCCCGCACCACCCAGCGGCAGGGGGCTGTCGAGGCTCTGCGCCGGATGCGCCGTCAGCCCCTGCACCTGTGGACGCTGACCCTGGACGCCCGTGACAAGCAGTGCCCCACCCACACCCTCTGCCATCCGGACTACTGCCCCCGGGCCAAGGGGCACTTCCTGCGGGACTTTGACGCCATCGACGAGATGCTCCAAACGGACGACTGGTCGCCGGAGAACATCCGCGCTGTGGCGGACCGGCACTGCATATGCCCCTTTGAGTTCAGCCTGTCCCTGGCGGAGATCGCCGACCTGGTCGTCTGTGACTACAACTACGCCCTCGACCCGGCAGTGCACATCCAGCGCATCTTCGATATGACCAGCGACGTGACCCTGCTCATCGACGAGGCGCACAACCTGCTGCCCCGCGTGCGGGACATGCTCTCCGGCCGTGTCGACGGCGGGCGCATCCGCAAGCTGCGTACCGTGGTGGGCAAGGCGGCCGGCCGCAAGCACGCCCTGTACAAGGCCATGACGGCGGTCTTGAAGGCCATCGACGACCTGCCCATCCCGCTAACTGAGGCCGACGAGGGCGCATTGCCCACCCTGCCCAAAGACTTCGACCACGCCTGCATGGAGCTCGCCGACGCCTTTGCCTCCGCCCAGAACGAGCATTTCGACTGGGACGAGGCGGGCGAAAAGGCCGGCGACGCCTTCCTGCCGCTGCTGTCCTTCCTCCGTGCCCGCAAGCGGGACAGCACGGAGTACGCCTGGCTCTGGCAGGGGAGGAAGAACAAGACCATCCATGCCTTCGCGCTGGACGTGGCGGACTACTTCGCCGAAACCACGAAGAGCCTCAGGGGCGTGGTGTGCTTCTCCGCCACGATGGAGCCCCTGACGGACATGAAGCTCCTCCTGGGCGGCACGGAGGAGGACGCCTGCTTCGCCATGCCCTCGCCCTTCCCGAAGGAGAACCTGCTGCTCCTCCAGCGGGACGTGAACACCCGCTACCGCCACCGCGACGCGGCCTGCGCGGACATTGCCGAAGCCATCCGCGCCATGGCGGACGCCAAGCCGGGGCGGTACATCGCCTTCTTCCCGAGCTTCGCCTACCTGCGCCAGGTGTCGGAGATGCTGGATGCGCCCCATCAGGCCCAGCGCTCCGGCATGTCGGACGAGGAGCGGGCGGCCTTCCTCGCGCCCTATACCTCCGGCGGCGAGCCGGTGCTGTCCCTGTGCGTGCTGGGCGGGATCTTCGCCGAGGGCATCGACCTGCCCGGTGACGCGCTGGACGGCGTGGCCATCGTGGGCGTGGGTCTGCCCCAGGTGAACCTCTTCCAGGAAACCCTGCGGGAATACTACGAGCGCACGATGCAGGCGGGCTTCCTCTACGCCTACATGCTGCCGGGGATGCAGAAAGTGGCGCAGGCCGTGGGCCGCGTCATCCGCACCGAAACCGACCGGGGCGTGGCGCTCCTCCTGGACGACAGGTATCGGCAGAGCGCCTACCGGCGACTGTGCCCGGCGCACTGGGACGTTAATCTGGAATCCGGAAGGCAGAATGCTGAATGGATGATGCGGTGCTTCTGGTCGGCCGACGAATAATGCTCCGGCATTCGAAAAGCCCTTCCGCCGCTGAGCGGAAGGGCTTTTACGTCGTGCGATCACTCGGCCATCAGCGCCATATTGCTGGAGCGATCAGGCAGGTTGCGCTGTTGATTGTGACCTGCCGCTGATCGCCGGCCGCGTAATCGTGCCGCAGGCGGCGCACAGCAGCAGGGTGATGAGCAGCAGGAGGGCAATGCGTGCCTTCTTCATGGGATTATCCGTTCATTGTTGTTCATTGTGCCTGGGAAAGAGCGGTAGCCAGCGACGCAGGGGTCATGGGCGCCCTTCTCCGGCTTCCGCGATGCGCTGTTTGATCAGCGTGCAGACGGATTGAAGCTGCGGCAGCTCTTTGGTCTGGCTGGTGTAGTAAACCCGGACAGCGCCGTTGTGTATACCGCACCACAATTCAAGGCATTCGTCGCCATCGGAATCGGTGGTCTGGTTGAGCTCGACGGATTCCAGATCGCTCAGGGTCCACAGATCGTGGGTGGACTGCGAGTACAGCATGATCTTGCCTACGCGAAGTTGACCGCCTGCAAAGGTTCCGGCGGCGCGGAAATCCTCTGCCAACACCCTTGCACCGTGCCTTTCGGCGGCCCTGATAACGGTGTTGTCGCCCATGGTGCGCTGGAAGAAGTGGCCTACGATGGCGAGCACTGCAATGACAAGCACGAGAATGATCAAAAATGGCGGAAAGCTTTCCCTTGATGCAAAGGCTGCAATGCCCAGTATGATCGGGCCTGCTGCAAGAACGGGCAGAATCATGTTGGATGGCTTGATGTATTCCTGCAGCGGTTGCAGGAGCTGTTCGTCCTTCATGGCGTTCCCTCTACGGTGATATTCAGCCAGGTGGCTGCTTTCAGTATACATTTTTCTCTACTGCCCGTCAAGGAAGTGCTCTTTGTCCTTTTCGTGTTCTTCCCCTCGACAATCCGGGCCGGATGGCTTACAATAGGGAGCGTCATCCTGTATACAACGCTGAAAGGAAGCGATCCGTATGAAATATATCCTCGTTATCGGCGACGGCATGAGCGACGACGCAGTCCCGGAGCTGGGCAACAAAACGCCCCTGGAATACCTCGACCTGCCTTATTTCGGCGTGCTGGCCGGCAGCGAAACCGGCACCTGCCAGACCGTCCCCGAGGGCGTGCCCGCAGGCAGCGATACCGCCATCCTGAACATCTTCGGCTATGATCCCCGCTGGAGTTACACCGGCCGCAGCGTGCTGGAGGCCGCGGGCGTGGGCGTCACCCTCAAGAAGGGCGAGGTCTCCATGCGCGTGAACCTCTGCGCGGTGGAAGAGATCGGCGGCAAGCTTATCATCCACAGCCACAACGGCGGCAACATCGAGGGCGACGAAGCCGAGACCCTCATGAACGACCTGCTGGCCGATCCCCGCTTCCAGCCCGCGAAGGAGGCCGCGAAGCTGACCGTGCACGTCAGCCGCACCTTCCGCCACATCGGCGTGTTCTCTGACGTGGACGAATCCGCCGTCTTCCAGACCACCGAGCCCCACAATGTCCTGGAGCAGGACGTGGGCCTGTACTATCCCACCGGCGCGATGAAGGACGAGATCACCGCGCTGATGAAGGCCTCTTACGAGGTGCTGAAGGATCACCCCATCAACAAGGCCCGCATCGCCGCTGGCAAGCTGCCCGCCAACATGATCTGGCCCTGGGGCGCCGGCCGCGCGATGCTGCTGGACAACTTTGTGGAGAAGTACGGCCGCACGGGCACGGTCATTTCCGCCGTGCCGCTGGTGTGGGGCATCGCCGAGCTGGCGGGCCTGAAGCACCCTGAGGTGCCCGGCGCCAACGGCGACCTGGATACCAACTACGAGGGCAAGGTGGAAGCCGCCATCGCTGCCCTGAAGGCGGGCGACGACTTCGCCGCCATCCATGTGGAAGCTCCTGATGAGATGACCCACGCGGGCAAGCTGGAGGAGAAGCTGGAGGCCATCCGCCGCCTGGACAAGCGGGTCATCAGGCCCCTGCTGGAGAAGCTGCCGGAGCTGGGCGACTTCCGCATCCTGCTGCTCTCCGACCACAAGACCCTCATGTCCACCCGCACCCATGACGGCAAGCCCGTGCCCTACGCCATCTACGACAGCCGCAAGCCCGGCCAGCCCACCCGCCTGGACGAAGCGACCGCTGCCAAGGGTGAGTGGCTCCCCGAGGGCCGGTTCATCATGGGCCGCCTGCTGGAGACGAACGTGTAAACAGCTGCGCAGCCCAGCCGCTTTCCGCCGCAGGGCAGTCAGCGCCTGGGCTTTTGAACAGATGGACTACTGGTATCTGATCAGGTGAATGAAAAAGGAGACCGCGCGGCGGTCTCCTTTTGTATGCTCATTTCAGGATTTTCACCAGCACCCACTCCTGCAGCCCCTTGGGCAGGGCGTTCAGCAGGCGCAGCAGGGGGTTGCGGTTGAGGTTGTACACCCGCCGGGGGCGCTTTGCCGTCAGGGCGCGGGATACCTTGTCCGCCACCTTGACAGGCGGGACGGAGCGCGCCTCGACGCTGTCGACGATGCGGCGGAAGCGGTCTGCGTTGACCTTGTAATACGCGGTGCGGTCGCAGAAGCGTGCCAGCGCCCGGGTGGAATCCCCCAGCAGGGGCGTGGTGACCGCGCCGGGCCGGACGATGCTGACGGCGATGCCGCGCAAGGCCAGCTCCGTGCGCAGAGAGGCGGCAACGGCCTCCAGCGCCTTCTTCGTGACGGCGTAAATGCCCGTGAAGGGCAGGGGATGCAGCGGCGCCAGCTCGCTGGTGATGAACACGATCCGCCCGCCAGAGGACATCAGCGGCGTGAACAGCCGGCCAACGTGGCAGGCGGCGAATACGTTCACCTCGAAAATGCGGCGAAAGCGTTCATCGTCCATTTCCACCAGGGAGTCCAGGTCGTACAGGCCGGCGGCGTGGACGATGGCGTCCAGGCGTGTCTCCTGCGCCTTGAACCAGGCCAGGGCTGCGGATGCCCCCTCCTCCGTGCGCAGGTCGCAGACGAAGGCGGAAACGCCGGGCATATCCAGGGGCTTGACGTCCAGGGCATACACCCGATGGCCGGCGTCTGCCAACTGGCGGCAGATCGCGCTGCCCATGCCGCCGGACGCGCCGGTCACGAGGATGGTCTTCATGCGATCGCCTCCTTTCGGGTATGCGGCCCCCTTGCCGCACCTTCCGCGTCGCGTCGCCCCCTCCGTGCGCCGTGACCCCGCAAAGGAGCAGCCAAGCCGCGGCACAGCAAAATGGGAGTCGAGAGGGTCGAAGATTCAACATCGCTTGGCGCTTTGCCTTCGGCAACTCCCCACTGGGGAGGCGCACCTGCACGATGCCCTTTGGCGGGGTGCAGGGGCAGCGCCCTGCCGGGGTCCAGGGGCAGAGCCCCTGGTTACAGCAGCGTGATCCGCGCTTCCTTGAATTTGCGCTGGGTGTCGGCGTCCCAGATGGAGGACTGGACTTCGCCGATGTGGGCCTTGCCCAGGAGCAGCATACACAGGCGGCTCTGGCCGATGCCGCCGCCGATGGTCAGGGGCAGCTCGCCGCGAAGCAGCATCCGGTGATAGGTCAGATTGCGGCGGTCATCGCAGCCGGCGAGGGTCAGCTGCTTGTCGAGGGTCTCAGCGTCCACGCGGATGCCCATGCTGGACAGCTCGATGGCGCAGTTCAGCGTGGGGCACCAGTAGAGCAGATCGCCGTTGAGCGTCCAGTCGTCATAGTCGGGCGCGCGGCCGTCGTGGCGCTGGCCGTTGGACAGCTTGTGGCCGATCTGCATCAGGAAGGTGACGGGGTGCTCCCTGACGAAGAGGTTCTCGCGCTCCTTGGCGGTCTTGTCGGGATAGAGCGCCAGAAGCTCCTCGGAGGTGATGAAGGTCACGTCCTCGGGCAGCTGGGTGCGCAGCTTGGGGTAACGGCCGTTGACGATCAGGCTGGCCTCATAAATGCAGCGGACGATATCGCGCACCGTGTCCTGCAAGGTGCCCAGATTGCGCATGTCGCGGGTGATGACCTTCTCCCAGTCCCACTGGTCGACGTAGATGGAGTGGAGGTTATCCAGCTCCTCGTCGCGGCGGATGGCGTTCATGTCGGTGTAGATGCCCTTGCCGGGCCAGATGTCATAGCGATAGAGGGCCATGCGCTTCCACTTGGCCAGGGAGTGCACGACCACCGCGTCCACGCCCGCCGCCGGGATATCGAAGGACACAGGGCGCTCGACGCCGTTCAGGTCGTCGTTCAGACCCGAGGAAGGCTCGACAAACAGCGGCGCAGATACGCGCTTGAGGTTCAGCGCCTGCGCCAGACGATCCTGGAAGGTGCGCTTGATCAGGCTGATGGCCGCCTGGGTTTCATACAGCGTCAGCTTGGGCTCGTAGCCCTGGGGGATGAAGGTCTTGCTCATGATTTGCCTCCGGCGAATCATTCGCGAATTCGGAATTCGAAATTCGGAATTCGGAATTTAGTTTGTGATACGGTTTATTATAGCATAGCCGGCGTGAAATGGAAGTTTTCTGTTTGTATTTTCTCCCGGAAAGCAGCAATGCCCCGCGGGAAGCGGAGCATTGGCTGTGCAGGAGGCTCAGCGGCTGCCGGCGATCACGCCGTACTGCTGCTTCAGCTTCCTTTTGTGCTGGTACATCGCCTTGTCAGCGCGGATAAAGACGTCGTTGAACTCCTGATCCCTGCTGTGGTCATAGACAGCCATGCCGTAGGCGACGCGGGTGGGGAGCTGCTGATCCTCCAGGCTGAAGGGCGACTCTGCAAAGGCCTTGCCAAGCTGCTCGAGCAGCTTGCGGCGCTGCTCCAGATCATGCCCTTCCAGGATGACCACGAACTCATCGCCGCCGATGCGGTATACGGGGCTGTGCTTGTAGACGTTGCAGATGACTGTGCAGATGTGGCAAATGTAGGCGTTGCCCTGGTCGTGCCCGTAGCGATCGTTGATGTACTTGAGGTTGTTGGAGTCAAACACCACGACGCCGAAATCCCGCTTGCCTTCGGCCAGCTGCTGGTCAATGGTCGCCACGGCGGACACATAGGCCACACGGCTCTTGACGCCGGTGAGGGAATCGCGGAAGGCCAGGTCATTCATGGTGGACATGCGGGTGTGGAGCTGAACGGCAGCCTGCTTGAAGGCGTTTGCCAGAACGCCGATCTCGTCATCGGTGCGGCAGTTCAGATCGGGGGAGATGCCGCCATCCACCAGCTGCTGGGCTGCGACGGTCAGCTTCTTGAGGGGCGTGGTGATCCTGCGGGTCATGCTGAACAGATAGAGAATGAAAACGACGAGCAGGACGATGAAGATGAGGCTGCTTTGGATGAGGATCGGGTAGCTTTCGCGGATGACTTCCAGGAAATCAGCCTTCAGCACGAGGTTCATGCCGTTGATGAGGGCCGCGGAGGCTTCCATGGTGTACCGGCCGGACTGATCGGGATGCTGGTGCACCACATGTGCGGCGGCGTCTGTCAGATAGGCGGTGCTGTTCTGGTAGATCGGCACCTCGCTGACCATCTCATGAAGGGCTGAAAAGTCGATATCCATACCAACGACGCCGATCAGCGTATCCTGATGATACAGGGGCATGATGTAGGAGATCATCAGGATGCCGAGATTCCTGTCCGTATAGGGGGCGAGCCATACCGGCTGGCCGCTGTTCACTGGGGTATAATACCAGGAAACCAGCGGGTCGCCGGGGTCGAAAAGGGACAGGTCTGTCGGCACGAGCGCAATGGGGGCTTCGTCCTTCCCGGCCAGGCGCATGTAGAAGCCGGCGGAGGGGGAGGTCAGCTCCGGGGAGAAGTGCAGGTAGAAGGTCAGCGCCTGATTGGTGTTGGCGGCGACGGTGGAGAACATCTTCTGCAGCTTGTTCGAGTAAGCGGCCAGATAAGCCGGATCCTTCAGCGATTCGGAGCTTTCCAGCTCTGCCATACAGTACCAGGACATGATCTGCACGGATTTCTGCAGATCGCCCAGGGTATCGTTGATGACGGCTGCCTCCGAGGCGCAGTGGGTGTCCAGGAGAATATCCGCCTTCTCGTGCAGGAGCTGGTTGGTCATCAGATAAGCGCAAAGCCCTACGGCCAGGGCAATGACCAGCAGTCCCACGATCACGGAGGTCAGGAACTTGCTTTGGATCGATTTCATAAATATACAGAACCTCTTCAGATCCGGCCTGTTCAGGTTCCGGATGGATTATTTGCTCAGCCAGCCCTGCGGCATTTCGACGCGCTCGTTGTTTTCGTCCATCACAAAGGTGCGGATAAGGGGCTCCTCTGCGGTGGAGGCGTTCCAGCGGTCGGGCGGGCACAGCAGCGTGTGGGGCTGCCTTGTGAGGATGTGCTGCACCCAGTCGTCGATGCAGTCCAGGCGGCGGTCAAGCGCGACGCCGTAAAGCACGGATCGCTCGTGGGACTTGTGGTTATCCGAGCCTGCGATGGTGTACAGGCCCTTTTCCCTCGCGTAGCGCAGCGCGTACACATCCTGGGCGGGGGTGTTGCCGGCGTTGGCGATTTCGACCCCGTCTGCGAAGCGGTCGCCCACATGGATGCCCCAGATGTACCCGCGCATACGGAAGGGGTGCGCCTGGATCACGCAGCCGCCTGCGGCGCGCACGGCCTCGTATTGATCCTTGCGGGACCAGCGCTCCATCTCCGGGTGATCCAGCATGAACTGCTTGTCCAGCCCGTAGACGAGGTAATCGTCCCCGTCGAAGGACTGCTCCCAGCCAAAGAAAACGTCCAGGCCGATCTTCTGTCCTTCATTCCAGGCGTCTTCAAAGCCGGAACAGAACCAGTTCACGCGCTCGCGCCAGGGCAGATCCCTCGGTACGGCGGTATTGCCCCCAAAGAAATGGTCGGTCACGAATATGCCCTGGTACCCCTGCTCCTGATAGAAACGGGCGTGCTCTGCGCCGGTGGATACGCCGCAGGCGCTGCCCTGGCAGGTATGCAGGTGAGTCTCATAGCGGTACATGGCGGATGCGCCTCCTTGTCTATGTATGATCAGTATACAGCGAATGATAGTTGTTGGCAAGATATTTGTCGCAAAATGAAGCTGCGGGAGGCACGATGAAACACATGTAGCCAGCGCCCCTTGACAAGGCCGGCCGCCCCTGTTATGATGAAAGCAGATTCGACAGGAAAAAGCAGAGGGGAGCGATGCAGGTGGGCTGGATCATTCTTGTGCTGGCGGTTGCTGCTGCCGTGCTGGCGCTGATCCTTCTCCGGGCCAGGGACCGACATGCCCGGGAGACCGAGCTGCTGGAGCGTGTGCGCTCCTCGGCGCTGTATTCCAAGCTCTACCCGATGCTGGAGATGTATGACCAGTGCTGCATCGAGCAGGTCATCATCCGCCCGGAGGAAATGCGGGTGAAGCTCTACAAGCCCATGAACCGGGTCTACCACAGCAATTTTGAGGAGCTGGGGGCCGACGTGGTGGATCAGCCGCAGACGCTGCGCAGCCTGGCCCGGGCCATCGCGGTGGACGTGCCCTGCCTGGCAGATCCGGCCAAGTACTACTTTGTGGAGCGCAGCGCGCCCCGCGACGCCGGCGGCAAGGACGTGTGGTACGAGTACAACGTGCAGCCGGATTACAAGGATCAGCTGCTGCGGGCGTGGTATGATCAGCGGGACCCGGAGGAGGGCATCGTGCGCTGAATTTCCGCAGCGCAGCAGGAAAATGTGCATTCCCTGCCGAAATATCAGGCAGGTCAATCGTGAACAAATATCATGAACGGAGGTATGAACCCATGAACATTCTTTCTGTGTACGACGAGGCATTCCGTCCCTACGGCCGTGTGGTAGAGGGCTACCCGGTGGAGGGCATCCTGAAGGCCCTGGCCGAGACCCCCTGCACCGACGCGGTGGTGTATGAGCCCCGCATCGAGGCCCTGCATCAGGCGGAGAACGCCCAGGCTGTCGGCGAGGCGCTCTTTGGCGGTATGCCCTTCCAGTTCGGCTTCTGCAACGGTGTGAACACCAAGCTCAACTGCCTGGAGTTCCACCGCGATTCCGAGTTCAACCTGGGCACCGAGGATTTCATCCTGCTGGTGGCCAAGCAGGGCGAGATCGTTGACGGCGTGCTGGACACCTCGACGGTCGTGGCCTTCAAGGCGCCCGCGGGCGTGCTGGTGGAGTGCTACGCCACCACGCTGCACTATGCCCCCTGCTCCGCCAAGCAGGGCCAGGGCTTCCGCGTGCTGATCGCCCTGCCGGACAAGACCAACACCGACTACGAAGGCGTCCGCCAGGGCGTCAACGCCATGGACAAGATGCTCTGGGCCCGCAACAAGTGGCTGCTGGCGCACCCGGAATCCTCCGAGGCCGCCCAGGGCGCCATCGTTGCGCTGACCGGCGAGAACATCGACATTGCCAAGGATATCTGAAGCACATGATCTACGGGCGGCACGGCGCAGGCTGTGCCGCCTCTTTGCGGTTGCACCGCTGGGGGAAGCGTGGTATGATGATGCCAACCGAAAGGAGCTGTTCCCAATGAAAAAGCTGCTGACGATACTCATCGCCGCCCTGCTGCTGAGCGCCTGCGCCTGCGCGGAGGAAGCCGAGCAGCCCGTCTATGTCTCCGGCGACTGGGCGTATGTGCTGCTGGAGGATGGGACGGCGGAGATCAAGTACTATGATGGCGAATCGACGGAGCTGACCGTTCCTGCCGAACTTGACGGGTACGCGGTGACGAGCATCGGAGATCAGGCTTTCAACTATTCCCGGGCCCTGACGAGCATCACGATTCCGGATTCGGTGACACGCATCGGGGATCTTGCATTCAATTTTTCCAAGTACCTGACGAGTATCACGATTCCGGATTCGGTGACATGTATCGGGGCCAACCCCTTTCTCAGCTGCAAGAGCCTGACAGACATCATCGTCTCCCCGGAGCATCCCACGCTGGCGGTCATTGACGGCGTGCTGTTCGATAAGGTGGAAAAGCGTCTGATTTGCTACCCCTTTACGTTTACAGCTGACAGCTACGTTGTCCCGCAGGGAACCAGGGTCATCGGAGATCACGCGTTTTCCTTTTGTGAGCCCCTGGCGAGCATCACGCTGCCGGATTCTGTGGAGAACATCGGCGTGGCTGCGTTCGCTGTTTGTGAGTCTCTGACGGGCATCACGCTGCCGGATACCGTGACGAGCATTGGAGAATCCGCATTCGCTGACTGCCCGGTCCTTGCGAGTGTCACGCTGCCGGACAACTTGACAAGCATCGATGCCTGTGTATTCTCCCAGTGTCCCTCCCTGACAAGTATCACGCTGCCGGACTCGGTGACGAGCATTGGAGAATTCGCGTTCGACGAGTGTATTTGCCTGACGAGCATCGAGCTGCCGGACAACCTGACGAGTATCGGGGACTATTCATTTGCCCATTGCCGCTCCTTGGAAAGCATCGCGCTGCCGGACAGCCTGACGAGCATCGGGGATTCCGCGTTCTCCAACTGCGGCTCCCTGACAGGCATCGTTCTGCCCGACTCTGTGGAGAGCCTTGGATCTTACGCCTTCGATTATTGCAGTTCCCTGACGAGCATCACGCTCCCGGACTCCCTGACCAGCGTCGGAGATAACCCTTTTTATTCGTGCAGTGCACTGACGAGCATCAGCGTCTCCCCGGAGCATCCCACGCTGGAATCCGTTGACGGCGTGCTCTTTGACAAGGTGGAAAAGCGTCTGATCAGCTACCCCTGGGCGCGCGAAGGCAGCAGCTATGTTGTTCCCGAGGGAACTCTGATCATCGGGAACTGCGCGTTTGAAGACTGCTACACCCTGACGAATGTGACGCTGCCGGCCTCCCTGACGGCGATCGGCAGGGATGACACCTTGAGGTTCTGGTACACCCTTACCATTCCACGCGACACCTGGCTGACCCAGTGGTGCGAGGACAACGACCTCACCTATACTTATGCCAACTGACCCTACCCCCGGCACATCTGCTGCGCCGGGGCTTTTCACATCCACCGCCCGCGCCCCCTTGCGTTTTTTCCAATTGTGGTGTACAATACAGAGTGACTCATTATAAGTATCAGGAGGATTCAAGATATGAAGGTTATTCTGCTGCAGGACGTCAAGGGCGTCGGCAAGAAAGATCAGGTGGTGAACGCCTCCGACGGCTACGCCCGCAACTTCCTCTTCCCGCAGAAGCTGGCGGTGGAGGCGACTCCCGGCGCGATGAAGGGTATCGAAAAGATGCGCAAGGCTGAGGCCGAGCGTGAGGCGGAGCGCCGCGCCAAGGCTTCCGCTACTGCGGAGAACCTGCGCGGCAAGGTCATCAACATGACCGTCAAGACCGGTTCCCAGGGCCGCCTGTACGGCTCCATCACCAGCGCCGAAGTGGCGGCCGAGCTGAAGAAGCAGCACGGCATGGAGATCGACAAGCGCGACATCAAGTGCGAGAACATCCGCACGGTGGGCGACGTGGAATTCGAGGCCCGCATCTACAAGGACATCAGCGTCAAGATGATCGTCCACGTCGAGGGCGTGGCGGCGAAGTAATGAAAAATGAAAAGTGAAAAATGAAAAATGAGGTTGGTCAGAACGGCGCGGAGCATTTTCGCTGTTCACTATTCATTTTAACTTTCAATTTTTCATTTTTCATTTCCCGAAGGGAGGTCCCCCTGTGTCCGAATACCGCGGCGTAACGCCGCCGAATAACGTGGAGGCGGAGCAGTCCGTCCTGGGCGCGATGCTGCAGGATTCGGGCGCGGTGCTGCTGGCAGCGGAATCTCTGGTTCCCGACGACTTTTATCAGCCCCAGCACAAGGAGATCTTCGATGCGATGATCAAGCTGCACCGGGAGCAGAGTCCGGTGGACTTTGTGACGGTGGACAGCGAGCTGTCCCGCCGGGGCACCATCGGCGGCGTGGGCGGAACGGAATATCTCCTGCAGCTGGTGCAGTATGTGCCCACCACCGCCAATGTCAAGGCCTATATCAGCATCGTAGCGGAAAAATCCACCCTGCGCAGGCTCATCAAGGCCTCCCAGGAGATCGCTCAGGAGTGCTACAGCCAGCAGAATCCCCTGCAGGAGACCCTTGGCCATGCGGAAAAGGCGATCTTCGATATCGTCATGAACCGCGCATCCGGCGAGAGTCTGGTGCATGTGAAGGAAGTTCTGTACAACACCTATGCCAACATCGAGGAGCTGGCCAAGCTCAAGGGCCGCATCGCAGGCGTGCCCTCGGGCTTCACGGCCCTGGATCAGATGCTCACCGGCTTCCACGGGGGCGAACTGATCATCCTGGGCGCGCGCCCCTCCATGGGCAAGACCTCTCTGGCGATGAACATGGCGGGCTACGCAGCGCTGTACGCGGGCAAGTCCGTGGCGGTGTTCACGCTGGAAATGCCCCGGGAGCAGATCGCCCTGCGTTTGCTGTGCTCGGATGCAAAGGTCAACATGCAGCGCGTCCGCCAGGGTACGCTGAACGCCGACGACTGGATGCGCCTTGCCAAATCCATCGGCCCCATGTCCGGCAGCCGCATCTTTATCGACGATACGGCGGGCATCACGCCCACGCAGCTGCGTTCCCGCTGCCGCCGCCTGATGATGGAGAAGGGCCTGGATCTGATCGTGGTGGACTACCTGGGCCTGATGCACTCCGACGGCAAGACGGAGAGCCGCCAGCTGGAGGTTTCGGAGATCAGCCGCAGCCTCAAGGCCATTGCCCTGGAGCTGAAGGTGCCGCTGATCGCCTGCGCTCAGCTTTCCCGTGCCAATGCCAACCGCGATAACAAGCGTCCCGCCCTGACCGACCTGCGCGACTCCGGCTCCATCGAGCAGGACGCCGACGTGGTCATGTTCATCCACCGCGAGGGGTACTATGACCCCGAGTGCGAGGAGAAGAACGTGGGCGAGATCATCGTGCAGAAGCAGAGAAACGGCCCCCTGGGCACCGTCAAGGTGGCCTGGCTGAGCGAATACACGACCTATGCGAACCTCGCGCCGGAGGCCGGCGGCGGGGACGCGCCGTTCTAATCAAGTATTATTCATTATTCATCGGCGGGTCGAAGGCACGCGGCTTCATTATTCATTATTCATTTCCGGTACACTGTCTGTCAGATGTGCAGGAACAACCATGAATGAATAATGAATAGTGAATAATGTATAATGAATAATTTATTATTCTGTACGGAAGGAACTACCCTATGGACATCACCATCAGCCAACTTGAAACCGGTATGCGCTACGAGGGCTTCCTGCTGGTGCGCAGCGCGGATCAGCGCGAGGGCAAGACCGGCGGCAAGTACCTGGATCTGAACCTGACCGACCGCACGGGCGAGGTCAACTGCAAGCTGTGGGACGGTACGGTCCCCCCGCCGCCCCAGGGCAGCGTCATCAAGGTGCGGGGTCTGGTACAGGAATACAACGGCCGCAAGCAGCTGCGCATCGAGAAGATGCGTGCCGCCGTAGAGTCAGACGGCGTGGATCTGTCCCTGCTGGTGCCCTGCGCGCCCGAAACGCCGGACGCCTACCGCACCCGGATTGAGAATACCATCGACGCCTTTGCTTCCGAGGATCTGAAGAAGCTCGTGCGCGAGATGCTGCGCCTGGCAGGCGATGATCTGGCGTGGTTCCCTGCGGCCCAGCGCCTTCACCACGCGGAGCGCACGGGCCTCCTGCACCACACCTGCTCCATGCTCAACACGGCGGAGCATATCATCGCGGCCTATCCCTTCCTCAAGGGCGATCTGCTCAGGGCAGGCGTGATCCTGCATGACCTGAGCAAGATCACCGAGATGAAGAGCGATGAGCTGGGCAATGTGACCGACTATACCCGGGACGGATTGCTCATCGGCCATCTGGTGCGGGGCGTGGCGCGCCTGGCAGAGGCGGCCCGCAACGTGGGTGTGACGGGCGAGATCGTGGTGCTGCTGGAGCATATGATCATCAGCCACCACGGCATCCCGGAATACGGCAGCCCCAAGCCGCCCATGTTCCCCGAGGCGGAGGTGCTTAACTGGATCGATACCCTGGACGCCCGCATGAACGAGATGGAGGGCATCATGGCCCGCGTGCCTGCCGGTGCGTTCTCCGAAAAGATCTGGAGCCTCGACCGCAGGATGTATCATCCTTTCTACGAGGACATTGAGGAATAAAAGGTCATCCTTATTCGTTACATAGGTGAAACCAACTTGATTTTTCGGGAGGTCACGACGATGAAGAAACAGTGGATCATGGCCCTTGCGATGCTCCTGTGCCTGTGCCTGATGACGGCCTGCCAGACCAGCGAGCCCGAGCGCTTCAATGTGCTGACTGCCGGCGGCCAGACTCAGGGCGCCCAGCAGAACCAGCAGCAGCCGCAGCAGCCCGCGGTCGAGGATGAATACGACCCGCTGGCTGAGGAGGACGACTATACCGGCGACATGGACTACTGGCCGGAGATCGCTACGCCCCAGCCTGCCACGCCGACCGTTGCGCCCACCATCCGCAGCGAGTATGCCGGCGCTACGCCTGTGCTGATTGATCCCATTGACAAGCCTACTCCCACCGGCGTGCCTCCGCTGGCAGCCTTCAGCTTCAAGACCTATGAGGCCACCAAGCTGGGCCTGTCCTTTGAAGCGCCCATGGGCTGGCTGGTCGACGACTCCGATGCGGCCAACTATGTCATCCAGAATCCTGTGGCGGGCATCTATCCCGCGACGCTGACCGTCCATGCGGAGAAGGTCAACAGCCAGTACTCCACCTCCCAGCTGGAGGATACGGTGGAGGCCATGCTGGACGCCATCGGGCAGGACAGCAGCCTGACCTCCTACAGCCCATCCAAGGTGGATGACCGCTCCCTGCTGGGGGCTAAGGGCCGCTATGCCAATTACACCGGCGTGATGACGGACGGCTCTGAGGTCTCCGGCCGCGTACATGCCACCTGCGTGGACAAGGTGCTCTACACCGTGCACATCACTGCGCCCAAGGCGTACTGGACTGAGTACAAGGATCAGGTCTACGACCGCGTACGCGACACCATCAAGATCACCAAGTGATCCCAGCCCTGCGGGGCGGATCCACAACCGCGGCGGCGCTGCGGGGGCAGCTTGAGGCTTCCCCTGCGCGCCGCTGTGCCTGTAAGGGGAGAAAACCTGTGATTTCAGAAAGAGAGAAGCAGGCCGTGCGCAATTTCGCTGCGGGCTGCAACTGTGCACAGTCCGTCCTGCTGGCCTATGCGGACGTCCTGGGCCTGACGCAGGAGCAGGCGGCCATGGTTTCAGTGGGCTTTGGCGGCGGCATTGGCCGTCTGCGGGATAACTGCGGCGCATTTTCAGCGGCAGTGATGCTCTGCGGTGCGCTGGAGGGTAAGGACGGAGCGAAAAAGGAGCATCGCCCCCAGACCTACGCCCGGGTGCAGGAGGTCTGCCGGCGCTTTACCGCGCGCAACGGCACCATCAACTGTGCGGAGCTGCTGGGCCGGGAGAAGGGGCCGGAGGCTCCCGTGCCGGACGACCGCACAAAGGAATACTACCGGCGCAGACCCTGCGCGAGGATCATCCGCAGCGCCTGCCAGATCATTGACGATATGCTGGCGGAGCAAGACGCAGCAAAGGAGAACAACGATGCGTGAAAAGATGGAAATGAAGACGCATACCCTGGCGGTGGCGATCTCTGCGGGCTGGCCGATGGCCCTTGCCCTTGCGGCGATGCTGGCGGGCACGCTGGTGATCCTGCCGTGGCAGATGGCGCTGCAGATCTGCGGGATCATGCTGGTTGTGGTGCTGCTGACGCTGGCCCTGTGCATGAAGATGTATCTGGGCACCTATGTTTTCCTGCCGGCGACGGAATATAAGGGCGCGCGGATCATTGCCCGCCTGGGCCGCAACGAGGTGGAGATCGCCGGTGTGTGCGCATCGGAGATCTTGGTCAAGCAGGGCCTGACGGAGAAGCCTCTGAAGGTCTGCCATATCCGCCAGAAGGGCACGATAATCTACCTGCGCGGCGTGAAGGAGCCGGAAAAGGTGCAGGCATGGATCAACGCCAACTTCCCGGAGAAGACGACCACCATGCGCAATCTGGAAATGAAGAACGGCAAGAAGAAAAAGAAGAAGTGACTTTACGGCAGGGCTGCGCAGCGAGCAGTCCTGCCTTTTTTCTGACATTTTGGACGTGAAAATGTATCGTTCGGCGGTTTCCTGTTGGCGGCACGGCGCCTCCCTGCTACAATGGAAGCGTAAGGGAGGTTATCCATATGAACCAACAGCAGTATGTGTGTCCCAAATGCGGATGTATGCACTATGAATCGGATCAGTTCCAGGCGACCGGCGGCAACTTCGCCAAGCTCTTCGATATCCAGAACAAGAAGTTTATCACCGTCAGCTGTGCTCAGTGCGGCTTTACGGAGCTGTACAGGGATACCCATGACGATGGCTCCAACATCCTGGACTTCCTGCTGGGGAACTGATCATAATGGAGAGGAAAGAACGATGGCCAAGTGTAAACAAAGCCTGATCGCGGCTGTCATGTCCACGATCTGCGCGGCCGTGTGGCTGGCGAACTGCATTATCGACGCGATGATCGGCTTGACGGTCTACGGTGCATCGCCGATGAGCATCATCCTGACGGTGGTGTGGTCGGTCTGCGCAGCGTGCTGGTGGTTGCGGTGGCGGCAGGAGCGCCGCGCGGTCGGGTGACAGGCGAAGAAAAAACGACACGGGAAGCGTCTCTCCCGTGTCGTCGCGTAATTCAGATATAGATCGTCTCGTGCCCCAGGGCAGGCACCACCTGCCCCCAGAAGTCCTCCTGCCGGAACAGCACCGTCGCCGTGTTGTCGCAGGGGTGGAAGGCGATCCGCCCTTCGCGCTGCACGTCCTTGTCAATGGCCAGGCGGATGCGCTGCTCCCCGTCGAACCACAAGCCAAGGGGGCTCAGGCTGCCCGGCGTCAACTGCAGCATCTCCCGCAAATCCTCCGCCGGCGCAAAGGACAGGCGGGAGGAACCCAGCCGCTTGGACACATCCCCCGTGCGAAACGGCTTATCCGGCAGCGTTACATACAGGAAGAAGGCCGTCCTGGGCGTGTTGCACAGCAGCAGATTCTTGCAGAAGGTGACATCCGGTTCGGCATAGGGGAGGCCCAGGCAGTCCTCCATGGTGTAGGCAGGGGCATGTTCATGGTATTCGTGGGGGATATTAAGGGCGCGGATATGCGCCATGATGGTTTCCTTGGTAGTCATGATGGCTCCTTATTGGCAGGCATCGAGGGCGGTAAGCAGCTCATGCCAGTGATGAATGTGCAGGTGATCGCCGGAGATGGTCAGCCCGGCGTTCTTACGGGCGAAGCCGTTGGGGATGGTATCGCAGTCATACCACACGGGGAAGAGCCCCGCGCCCTGCGCCCCGAACACGTCCGCCTCGATCTGGTCGCCGCAGAACCACACGTTCTCCGCTGCCAGCCCGGCTCTGACCAGCGCCGCACGGAAGATCATCGAATTTGGCTTGCGCACGCCGTAATCGCTGGAAGCGATGACGAACTCGAACGCATGCCCCGGCAGCAGCCGCTGGAGTCGCCGCGCGAGCGCCCCGCCCGTCCAGCCCAGGTTGCTGATCACGCCCGTGCGGATGCCCCGCGCCGTCAGACAGGCCAGCATCTCCTGCGTGCCGGGCATCGCCTCGCCGGGGGAGGCCGCCGTCCAGAGGATATCCTCCGCCTCGTCCATGGAGACGTCCAGCGTCAGCCCCAGCAAATCGTATTTCAGCCGCAGCGATTGATGCTCGTGCAGTTCCCATCCGCTGTGGCGGCAGTCCCGCGCCCCCAGGAACAGCTCCGTTCCCAGCCGGGCGGCCTCCTCCGCCGTCACCCCGCGCGGATTGCCCACCACATGCCGGAACAGCGCTTCCTCCGCCCGGAGGAAATCCGGCTCCGGCTCCCAGGCCAGGGTGTGAGCGTAATCAAAGAGGATCATCTTCGGCTTGCGCGGCATCAGCGGGCCCTCCTTGGAAAAAATCGCGGCTTTGTGCAATTTCCTGTGGAAATGATGCGGTATACATGTTATAATAATCGCAACAGCCCCGAAAATCAAGTGCACAGGAGGCGTTTTGCAATGAAAAGAAGAATCGGTATCCTCACCAGCGGCGGCGATTGCCCCGGCCTGAACGCAGCCATCCGCGGCGTGACCCGCGCGGCGTATGAGATGTTTGACGCGGAGATCATCGGCATCCACGACGGTTATCGCGGCCTGATTGAGGGCGATTACCAGCAGATGAAGAAGAGCGACTTCTCCGGCATCCTGACCCTGGGCGGCACGATCCTGGGCACGGCCCGCACGCCCTTCCGCGACATGCGCAAGATCGGCGAGGACAAGGTCGACAAGGTCGCCGCGATGAAGAAGACCTACAAGGACCTGAAGCTGGACTGCCTGGTGACCCTCGGCGGCAACGGCACCCACAAGACCGCGAACCTCCTCTCCCAGGAGGGCCTCAACGTCATCGGCCTGCCCAAGACCATCGACAACGACCTCTACGGCACCGACTTTACCTTCGGCTTCCACACCGCCCTTGACATCGCCACCGACGTCATCGACCGCATCCACACCACCGCCGCCTCCCACGGCCGCTGCATGGTCATCGAGATCATGGGCAACAAGGCCGGCTGGCTGACGCTGTACTCCGGCGTGGCCGGCGGCGCGGACGTGATCCTGCTGCCCGAGATCCCCTATGACATCGAAAAGGTCGCCAAGGTGGTCGAGAAGCGCGCCAAGTCCAACAAGGGCTTCACCATCCTCGCCGTGGCCGAGGGCGCCATGACCCCCGAGGAGGCGAAGATGAAGAAGACCTACAAGGACCTGAAGCTGGACTGCCTGGTGACCCTCGGCGGCAACGGCACCCACAAGACCGCGAAC
>JAFQEB010000132.1 GCA_017399225.1 Clostridia bacterium
GAAACCCTCTGCAACCCGAGCCGCCCAGCACCGCAGCCGCAAAGCGGACTACTCATAGGGAAAAGAGGGGGGACCGGGGGGAAAGCACCATTTTGCTTTCCCCCCGGCGGCTTTGCGCCGCTTTCGACGCGCGAAAGCGGCTTCCTGCGGCAGAATAGGCCTGCCTAATAGAATGAGAAAACTCACAACCCCCAATTTACCGAGCAGCCGCATACTCTCTCACCACTTGGGGCTGCATCATTCAAAGAACGCCGCTGCCTGGGGGCACTGCTCCAGGACTTCGTCTTTGGTCAGGATGCGGTAGTGCTCGTACATGAATTCCGGCACGCACACGCAGGAGCAGAGCATCGCGCCCTGGGCTCCCGGGACGGGCCTCGCGCCGAAGGTGACGCCGGCGGGCATCAGCACGCAGGGCTGCGCGCCCTCGCCCATGCCCAGACGCTCCACCTTGAGCTGACCGTCCGGGCCGTAGGACCACAGCTCCACGTCCGGCCCGGCGTGCCAGAGCCAGTATTCATCCGCATCCAGGACGTGGAAGTCGGAGACCTCGCTGTCCCTGAGCAGGTAGTAGATCACGCCGTGGGCAGGGCGCTCGCCGGTGGGGACGAAGTTCTCCCTGTACAGCTCGCGGAAGGCGCCGCCTTCCACATGGGGCTCCAGACGGAAACGGGCGATGAGTTCCTCGGCGGTGTATTGCATGACAGATGCCTCCTTGTGCGGTGTGATTCAGGCGCCCTCCAGGATGCAAAGGGCTTCCTCATGGGTGTGTACGGTGTGGGTGGCCGCCCCGCCGGGTATGCCCCTGGGGCTGAAGAAGATGCTGTCCACGCTGCAGTTGTTGGCGGCAGCGATATCGGCGGAGAGGCTGTCGCCCATCATGACGGCCCGGGCCTTGTCCGTGCAGCCCAGCTGCTCCAGGGCGATCTCCAGCAGGCGCGGGTCGGGCTTGGCCACGCCGGCCTCCTCGGAGATGACGATGGCGTCGAACAGGGGCGTCAGGGGGCATTTCGCCAGGCGGCTGCGCTGGATGGCCGATACGCCGTTGGAGACCAGGGCGATCTTCAGCCTGCCGTGCAGGGCGCGGATGAAGCTCTCCGCGCCGGGCAGGAGATCGGCGTAGTTGCCCAGGTTGGCTGCGTAGGCAGCGCCCAGGGCGGCAGGATCGCCGGGCATATCCAGGTACTCAAGCAGCTGGCGGAAGCGCTCCACCTTGAGCGCCGGCTGGGTGGTCTCGCCCCTTTCCAGGGCCTTCCACAGGGCGTCGTTGATGCGGGAATAGACCTCGCAGGTCGCGTCGTCATAGGGAAGTCCCGCGGCCTGCAGCGTCTCCCGCAGGGCCTTGGCCTCTGCCGCGCCGAAGTCCATGAGGGTGTTGTCGTTGTCGATGAGGAGGTATTGATATTTCATTTGCTTTTATCCTTCTGCATATGCACGGAAGCGGAACTTTCACCTCCGGATACTTTGGGATGCCCTCTCCTTTGGGGGCTCCCGGCTGACAATTGCTTACGGCACGTCCGTGGTGGTGACGTAGGCCGGGTTGATGATCTCCCGGTCGGGGTTGGGCTCATAGAGGTAGTCCACCACCCAGATGCGGCCATCGGTGCGCATACGGGTCAGACCCTTGTAGCCCAGGATATAGGGCACGTCGTGCTTGTCCAGGTATTTCTTCGCGCCGTTCATCACGTCCGCAGCGCCGTTCATGAAAACCAGCTCCGGCGTGATGGCCTGGAGGAAGGCGTCCTGCAGGGGCTGCTGGCCGTGGTGGGGCTGCTTGAGGATATCCGCATCCAGACCGCAGGGGGGCGGGTTGGTGCCGTAATCCCGCTGGGCACGGTTCTCCACGTCGCCGGTGAAGAGGATGGTGCGCTCGCCGAAGCGGATCAGCAGCATGGCGGACTGGTCGTTGGCGTCCCAGGATTTGTTGCCCCAGCGCTGGATAACCGTCATGGTCACCTCGCCGTTTTCGCCCATGGTCAGCACGTCGCCGTCCGCCACATGGCCGATGGGGATGCTGTTCTCGTTTGCAAACTTCACGGCGGCCTTCATCCGGGGGTCGTAATCCTCTGGGAAGGCGATGAGCAGCTGCCCGATGGGAGCGTACTCATGCACGAACTGGAAGCCGTCGATGTGGTCATCATGGGGGTGGGAGTTGTAGGCGGTATCGATGCGCTCCACCCCCAGGGTCTCCATGGCGGAACGGATGCGGGCGACCATGGTCTTGTTCTTTGTGGAAGCGTCGATCATCATAGTCTCCCCGCTAAACCGGAGGATGGCACAATCCGAGGAATACACGCGGGGGAAGACGATCTCCAGCACGGGGGTGCCCTCGGGGAAAACAAACTCCTCCGTCAGGTTGCCGGTACGGTCATAAACGAACTGCACAGCCTCCTCGCCAAGGGCGGTCAGGGGCAGCAGGAGCAGGAGCATCAGCAGGGACAGCAGGCGCTTCATGGCATATCTCGCTTTCGTGAGGATTCGGATACTATTGTAGAGAAAGCGCGGAGCTTTGTCAATGACGGGGGCGGGTTGTTACAATCTGCCTGCCGCTTCTCAGCAGCGGTGCAGGATGCCGGTCTTTTCCTCCTGGCCGACGCCGGAGAAGGTGACGCTGGCGGTATCGCTCTCAAAGGCGACCAGGCCGTGCAGCGTGAAGGGGCCGGGGAGGAAGCGCAGCAGCAGGCGGAGCTTGCCCTCCTCCATGCCGCAGCAGCTGCGGACGGGCCCGCCGGTCTCCGCGCGGCCGGCGTAGAACAGGTATTTTTCGACCCCGTTCAGGGTCATGAGCACCTGATCGGCCTCAATGTGCAGATGCACGCCCTCGGCGGCCCAGTCGCCCGCGGGGAGGGCGCTGCCATTGTGGGTAGGCCAGGGGTAGGAGAGGGTCTGCAACCGGGTCTGCAGCTCGGCCTGAACGGCTTCGTCCGCCGGGGGCATGTCCGCCGCGGCCAGCAGGTGATCGTAGATCAGGTCGATGCCCTTGCCCAGGTCGCTCAGACCGCTGGTGCAGACCACCACCATGTCGCGCTTTTCGTCCACGATGCACAGCTGCCCGAAGGCGCCGTCGCCGCGGAAACGGTGCGCGCCGGGGGCGTCGCCCTTGCACATCCAGAACTGGTAGCCATAGCCCATGTTCCAGTCGTGGTCGTGGGGATGCTCGCCGTTGCCGTTGTCGATCTGGGTGACGGTGGCGCGGGAGAACCACTCCGGCGGCAGCAGCTGCTTGCCGTCCCAGACGCCCTTTTGCAGCAGGCACTGGCCGAAGGGGGCGATCTGCGCGCAGGTGAGCCACAGGCCCCAGCCGCCGACGTTGACGCCGTCGGGGGAGGTATCCCAGTCAGGGGCTGTCCCGTCCGGCTTCATCATGCCAAGGGGCTCGAACAGGCGGGGAACGAGGTAATCGCGCACGATCATCCCGGTGACCTTCTGCACCATGCAGGAGACGAGGTAGGTGCTCATGCTGTTGTAGGCGAAGTGGGTGCCGGGCTCATGGTCGCAGCCGTAGGCCAGGATGGCCCTGGCCCAGCCGGGCTCCGCACGGCCGCCGTCGCTTTCCGGCTTCAGGCCGCTGCCCATGGTCAGCAGGTGGTGCATGGTGATGGCCTTCAGCCAGTCGGACGCATCCTCCGGGAAGGCCTCGGGCAGCACGTCGATGAGCTTCGTGTCCCAGCGGAGCAGGCCCTCCTGCACCGCAAAGCCCGCCGCCGCCGAGCAGAAGGACTTCGACAGGGAGAAGAGCATGTGGGGCGTGCGGTCGTCGTAGGGATCGTAATTCAGCCGGCAGGCCACCTTGCCGTGGCGGATGACCCACAGCGCATGGGGCTCCAGCCCGGAGGCCTCGCGGGCGGCGATGTAGTTCAGAATGCCCTGGGAGGAAATGCCGGCCTCCTCGGGGAAACGGACGTGTTCAAGCTGCTGCATATGGGAACCTCCTTAGTCGATCAGTTGAATCGGTTCAAAAACGAGGCTGCGGTCGAGGTGGTTGTCCACGATGGTACGGTACATGCGCTGAGAGATGAGGATGAGCCGGTCTGCACCATGGCCCCAGCCCCAGTCCTCATGGGTGCGGCAGATGTCGGGCATGCCGTCGAGGGCCTCCCGGCGGAAGCTGTGCATACCGATGCCGGTGGGGTGATATTTCAGCCTGCCGCAGACAGCGCAGGTGTAAACGTCGTCGATATCCCTGCCGCCGGTGACGATGCCGGGCTTCGTTTCCGTCTCGACGAAGAGCTGGTGTACGCCTGAGAAGTCCTCGGTTCCTCGCTTGTTCTTCACAGACAGGAAGTGAAAGCCGGTCAGGCCGCTACTTTCCAGAATATTGCGGGCGGTGTCATCCACAAACAGCTCGTCAAACACCCAGTTGAGGGAGAAAAAGTGCCGCGTGCCCCATTTGGGGGCCTTTGTCAGCCGGAAGGAGTCCTTCTGGACAAGGCCCGCGCCGCATTCCCAGCAGAAATGGGAGGGGTCATATGTGATCTCCCGGTAGCCAAAGGTGCTCTCCGGCTGGGGATAGCCGTTGTGCCATTTGCTGCGGACGCGCAGCCATTCGGCGTCCCGAAGCTCCTGCTTGGTGAAAACCGTGGTGGCAATCGCGCGGTCGCCATCTGCCTCCAGCAATGCCTGAAGGGCCGGCCAGTGGGGGTCGTCTTCGAAGATGTCAAACACGATGAAATCCGAGTCGTCCACCTGCTCGAAGGCGATGTTACTGCGCATTACATACAGCGCCATCACAGGATGTAATCTGATTCTGAAACAGAAATGCCTGCTGACTCTCACAGTGGCCTCCGCCTCCAATTCGCTTCATCTGTTTCTATTGTAAAGGAATCCACAGCCGATTGCAAGCGTATTTTCCCGGTGGACAAGGTTTTGCAAACATGCTATAATATTTAAAGATACCATTTCCATCCCGATAGCAAGGAGGATTTACACATGAATAATGAAGCAATTGCCACCCTGATTGGCGCGGGCAAGGCCGTTCTGGGCATCGAGCTGGGCTCCACCCGCATCAAGGCCGTGCTGATCGGCGAGGATCATGCGCCTATCGCATCCGGCGACCACACCTGGGAAAACCGCCTGGAGAACGGCGTGTGGACCTACCATCTGGACGACGTCTGGGCCGGCATCCAGGACGCCTACGCCAACATGGTGGCCGACGTGAAGGCGAAGTACGGCGTTGAGCTGACCCGCCTGGCCGCCTTTGGCGTGTCCGCGATGATGCACGGCTACCTGCCCTTTGACAAGGACGGCAAGCAGATCTGCGAATTCCGCACCTGGCGCAACACCATGACCGGCGAGGCCGCTGCCGAGCTGACCGACCTGCTGGGCTTCAACATCCCTCAGCGCTGGTCCATCGCCCACCTGTACCAGGCGATGCTCAACGGCGAAGCGCATGTCAAGGATATCTCCCACCTGACCACCCTGGCCGGCTATGTGCACTGGCAGCTCTCCGGCAAGAAGGTACTGGGCGTGGGCGAGGCCAGCGGCATGTTCCCCATCGACAGCGACAAGTGCGATTTTGATCAGAAGATGATCGACCTGGTGGACTCCCTGGCGGCCGTGAAGGGCTACGAGTGGAAGCTGCGTCAAATCCTGCCCGAGGTCCAGTGCGCGGGCGACGACGCGGGCGTGATGACCGCCGAGGGCGCCAAGCTCCTCGATCCCACCGGCAAGCTGGAGGCCGGCGCGCTGATGGCTCCCCCCGAGGGCGACGCGGGCACCGGCATGGCCGCTACCAACGCGGTTGCCATCCGCACGGGCAATGTGTCCGCCGGTACCTCCGTGTTCGCGATGATCGTGCTGGAGAAGATGCTCTCCAAGGTCTACCCTGAGATCGACATGGTCACCACCCCCACCGGCAAGCCCGTCGCCATGGTGCACTGCAACAACTGCACCTCCGACATCAACGCCTGGGCGGGCATGCTCAAGGGCTTCGTGGACGCCTGCGGCCTGAACATCTCCATGAATGACATCTACGTCAACCTGTTCAACGCTGCCCTCACCGGCGAGAAGGACTGCGGCGGCGTGGTGAACATCCCCCTGTTCTCCGGCGAGCCCGTGGTGGGCCTGGACGAGGGCCGTCCGATGATGGTCCGTATGCCCGACGCGAAGCTGACCTTCGCCAACTTCGCCCGTAGCCTCGTCGCCGGCGCGATGACCAGCCTCAAAATCGGCATGGACATCCTGGTGGACGAGAACGTTCAAATTGACTCCCTGCTGGGCCACGGCGGCTACTTCAAGACCCCCGGCGTGGGCCAGAAGATCCTGGCGGCTGCGCTGAAGACCCCCATCTCCGTCATGGAGACCGCCGGCGAGGGCGGCCCCTGGGGCATGGCCCTGTTGGCTGCCTACCGTGTGAACGGCAAGCGCGGCGAGACCCTCGAACAGTACCTGAACGAGCACGTCTTCGCGGGCGCTGCGGGTTCCACTATCGCGCCTGACGCGGCGGATGTGGCGGGCCTGGACGCCTACACGGCGAAGTTCCAGCAGGCCCTGGCTGCGGAAGAAGCCGCTGTGGCGGAGATGAAGTAAGAGCCCTCTCAGTCATCGCAAGCGATGACAGCTCTCCCGGAGGGAGAACACTTTGGCCCGAGTATATCCCGTACCCATCCGCAGGAGGGGGCCGCCTCTCACCACAATGCAAGTGAAGACAAGCATGCGCGACGCGAGGCGACCGTAGGGGAGCCGAGCCAAAGCTCACGCAGCGGTATGTTCACAATATAAAATGCCGCAGGAGCATACAGGCGTGGCGGGCGACCATTGGTCGCCCCTACGACAACGTTGGGTGCAACTGCCGCACGCGCTTGTACCCCAAAAGAACCAGTCAACCAAGATCGCGAAACGGGTGTCGAGAGGGTCGAAGACCCTTCGCAGGGTGCAGGGGCAGAGCCCCTGCCCGCCGGAGGCACCCCCGTAAAGGAGGAACACCCCCATGCTCAAGAAGCTCAAGCAGGCCGTTTATGAGGCCAATATGGAACTGCCAAAGCGGAACCTGGTCACCTACACCTGGGGCAATGTGTCCGGCATCGACCGGGAGAAGGGCCTGGTGGTCATCAAGCCCTCCGGCGTGGATTATGAGGATCTCACCCCGGAGATGATGGTCGTGCTCGACCTGGAGGGCAATGTGGTGGAGGGCAAATTGAACCCCTCCAGCGACACCAAGACCCATATCGAGCTGTACAAGCAGTACCCCGAGATCGGCGGCATCGTCCACACCCACAGCCCCTATGCGGTGGGCTGGGCCCAGGCCTGCGAGGACATCCCCTGCTACGGCACCACCCATGCGGACTACTTCTACGGCCCCGTGCCCTGCGCCCGTCACCTCACCACCGAGGAGATCGACGAGGACTACGAGAAGAACACCGGCAAGGTCATTATTGAGGAGCTGACCAAGCGGGAGATCGAGCCCCTGCACACCCCCGGCATCGTCTGCGCGAGCCACGGCCCCTTCACCTGGGGCAAGTCTCCCGCCCAGGCCGTGTACCACGCGGTGGTGCTGGAGGAGGTCTCAAAAATGGCGGTGTACACCCGTCAGATCAAGGCGGACGCGGCTCCCGCGCCCCAGAACATCCAGGACAAGCACTTCCTGCGCAAGCATGGCCCGAATGCTTACTACGGCCAGCCTGGACAGCAGCACTAAGCTACAGTCGCGCCCCCTTCCTGTAATGGAGGGGGGCGCTTCCTATTGTCAAAGGTTCCGGAGCGAAGCGGAGGCGTATGCTCCCGCGTGAGCGGGTGAGAGGGTTTTGCGCGTAAGAGCCCTCTCAGTCATCCAGACAAGCCGGATGACAGCTCTCCCGGAGGGAGACCCTTCTGGAAAGAAATTTCAAAAACCCTATTGACAAATGTATCGGCGTCCGATATAATCTATATCGACGACCGATATAACGGCCGCCGAAAGGAATGAGCATATGGGTATCAATACGGGCGCATTGACCGAAGCGGTCTACTACATCCTGCTGTCGCTGCTGCAGCCGCTGCACGGCTACGGCATCATGCAGAACGTGGAGAGGCTCTCCGGCGGGCGATTGAAGCTGGCGGCGGGCACGCTGTACGGGGCCATCAGCACGATGCTGGAGAAGGGCTGGATCACCGCGCTGGACAATGGCGCAGACAGCCGCAAGAAGGAATACGTCATCACCGAAACAGGCCGAGAGATCCTCCGCGCCGAGTACGCCCGGCTGAAGGGACTGGTGGACAACGGCCGTATGGCATTGGAGGAGGAAGCGAGCGTATGAGACAGGTGATCCGCAAGTGGTTCTGGGCATGGGAGTTTGATAAGGAAGAGCAGTGGCTGTGCGACATGGCCGCCAAGGGCAAGGCCCTCGTCAGCGCCCGCTACATCACCTATGAGTTTGAGGACAGCGCTCCCGGCGAATATGCCGTCCGGCTGGAAATGCTGGAGAACAACCCCGACAGTGAAGAGGGCCGCCAGTACATCGAGTTCGTGGAATCCACCGGCGCGGAGTATGTCGGTAAGGTCATGAAGTGGGTCTACTTCCGCAAGAAGACCGCCGACGGCCCCTTCGAGCTCCATGGCGACAACGCCACCCGCATCAAGCACCTGGGCGGCATCATCCGGCTGCTCAAGCCCCTGATGGCCCTCAACGTGGGCTGCGGCGTGTACAACCTGTGCATTGGCATTGGGCTGAACTCGGTGGTGAATGTGGTGTGCGCGGCGGCCTCCGGGGCGGTGGCATGGCTGCTGTACCGGGGCCTGGTCAAGCTGAACGACAAGAAGCAGCGGCTGGAGAAGGAAGCCCAGCTGTTCGAGTGAGGTGATCGTCTATGAAGACTGGCTGGCGGATCGCGCTCTATGCGCTGGCGGCGGTGTTTGTGTTGATGGGCGTATTGGTGCTCGCCGGCGTCATGGGGCCGGGTAAATCGACCATCACACGGGAGGACGACCTGTTCTCTCTGGGCATGTCGTACATGAACGGGGAGCAGTCGGCAGACTTCTCCCTGGAGGCAGGCGACGCCATTGAGGTGACCGTGGTGCATATCAGCGGCGACCTCAGGATGCGCATTGCCTGCGGGGAGAATGTGGTCTACGAGGGACACAACCCGGAGATGGGGCAGTTCCGCGTGAATATTCTCACGGATGGGGAGTACACGATCACCGTCAGCGGACAGCGGGCGGATGGCAGTGTGACCTTCCGGATGATCCGGGATGAAGCGAAGGAGGAATGATGGATGGCAGATCAGAACAGGAAGCAATCCGGCGGCTTCAACCCCATCGGCCTGTGCCTGGGCGTGAGCGTCGGCCTGTGCTTCGGCATGGCGATGGGCAATATCGCATTGGGTCTGTGCATGGGTATGGGTGTGGGCCTGTGCTTCAGCGTCGCGCTGGGACAGCATTCCCATACGGATGACAAGCAGGATGAAAAGTCTGGGGAGGATGAGCAATGAGGAACGTCTGGCGCGCGATTGGCCTGTGCTTTTCCATTGCCGGGCTGGCGGTGCTGATCCTTGCGCTTGTGCGGGAGGGTGAACAGCCGCTGCCCCTCGTCGGGCTGCTGCTGACCAATATCGGCCTGTGGACGAACATCATTGTCCAGCAGCGCGAAAGGAAGGAGGAGAAGCATGAGTGAGTTCCTGACGGCCGCCCTGCCGTGGCTTGCGCTAGGCATGGCGCTGGCGGTGGCGATGACCTATATGAACCTTGGGAAGAAGTAAGGAGGAAGCACGATGGCTTTTCCGACACATATCGTTGCGGCGGCGGGCTATGTTTTTGACCGGGATGGCAACCTGCTGCTGATCAAGACCCGCAACCGGGGCTGGGACTGTACCGGCGGTCAGGTCGAAGCGGGGGAGGATCTCGAAGAGGCTGTGCTGCGGGAGATCATGGAGGAGAGCGGCGTCACGGCCCGGGTGAAGTGCCTGTGCGGGGTGTACTCCAACGTGGGGCAGTACACCTTCTACGATGGCGTTACGCCCGTACCCACGAAGGTCATGTTCGACTTTATCTGCGAATATGAGGGTGGGGAGTGCCGCACGTCCGACGAGTCCAGCGAGGTCATCTGGGTGCCGAAGGAGAAGGTGCTGGATTATGTCACCACGCCTGTGCTGCGATACCGCTTTGAAAAGATCCTCAACTTCAACGGGCAGGTGACCTACGCCTCCTATGTCACCAGAGCGGAGTTCAAGGTGCTGAAGGAGCGCTGCTTCTGACAAAAAACGAAGCTGCAAGTCGGAAAAAGCTTGCAGCTTCTTGTGTTGCTGTGAGTAGGAAGATAGTGATAAATTTGAATTTGACGCGCCAAAAGGCTCTCCCTCCGGGAGAGCTGTCAGCGTCAGCTGACTGAGAGGGCCTTTGCTGCCAAACATGCCAACAGCAGAGAGGCGCGTCTGCGGACGCGCAGAACCCTCTCACCCGCTCGCGCGGGAGCTCTCCCAAAGGGAGAGCCTTTGGATATGGTATAGCCCAGCTTTATAGGAACTTGTCAGATCCTTTGCAGGTTGTCCGTCGAGTCGCTCGCGCATTCTCCCTCAGTCTCCGCGCAAGCGCGGAGCCAGCATACGCCTCCGCTTCGCTCCGGAACCTTTGCCCGTTCCGGGCAACTCCCCACCGGGGAGCCGGTTCCTCCCGGAGGGA